>NZ_JQFJ01000005.1 GCF_000763945.1 Sphingopyxis sp. MWB1 | reverse complement strand
CGCCAGAGGCGAGGGTGTCACCGGCTATCTCGTGCCAGGCGCTGACGGGAGATTGCTTCGCCCGGCGTTGCCGCGCTCGCAATGACAGCCTGCGGACGCGATGAGTATAAGACGGAACAGGTCCCGGTGACGAAAGGACGCGAAACTCACGGATGGGCTTCCGCGGAACAGGGGTGCGTGCCGCTGTCCTTCTTGGCGCCTGCTTTGACCCTCCCTGGGTTCGGATCAAGTCCGGAAGGAGGAGGGAGAAAGTGGTGGCGGGGCGCCGGGGCGTGTTAGCGGACGTCAGGCAGTGGGGGCGGTGCCGGGGCGAAGATACTGCATCATATAAGCGACATAGTCGGCCTTGCCGAGCGGGACGCCGAGATGGCGCAGGATCGCATAGGCGGTGACGCGGTGGAAATAAAATTGGGGGTGTGCCCAGTCGCGGACATAGATGGCGGCGGGCAAGTCGAAGACCATGCCGGTAGCCAGCGTGAGGCTGACCTGACGCTCGGTGTCGTTACCAAAGGCGGTGGGGTCGATGTCGTCGATAAAGGCGATGGCCTTGGCAATCTGGACCTGTAGCCCTGCCACATCGACGGCATCATCGGCGAAGGACGGCGGGGTCTGACCGCCCAGTGTCGCGGCAGGCTGGACTGCCTGAATGCAGGTGAAGCGGATCTGGGTGGCGAACGACGCCATGTCGGGCGCAAGACGCGCGGCGAGCAAGTCTGATTCCGTTCGACCCTGTTCCTTCGCCCAGTCCAACGCCTTGTCGAGCTCACCCGAAAGGGCGGTGAGCGCCTGATGATAGCCGGGGATGGTTTGGTCATAAAGCATCGCAGATTCCTTTGACGGCAGAGTAACGGCGCAATTCTTCTGAAAGTTCAGCCGGAGACGCTGCTATCCTGAAATTGCAGACGCGCGAGCCGGGCATAGAGGCCCTCGGCGCGAACCAAGTCCTCATGACGCCCTTCTTCGACGATGCGGCCCTCATCCATCACAATGATGCGGTCGGCGGCGCGGACGGTGGCGAGGCGGTGGGCGATGACGATGGTGGTCCGATCGTGCATCAAGGCATCGAGCGCATCCTGCACCAGCCTTTCGGACTCGGCGTCGAGCGCGGAGGTGGCCTCGTCGAGCAGTAGCAGCGGCGCCTGGCGGAGCAGCGCGCGGGCAATGGCGATGCGCTGGCGCTGACCGCCCGACAAGCGCGCGCCGCCTTCACCCATATAGGTATCGAGGCCTTCGGGAAGCTGGCGCAGAAAATCCTCCGCATTGGCGGCCCGTGCGGCCTCCCAAAGCTGATCGTCGGTTGCGTCCCAATTGCCATAGCGCAGATTGTCGCGCGCGGTGGCGGCGAAGATCACCATTTCCTGGGGGACCAGCGCAATACGCGCGCGGATTGCGGCCGGATCGGCTTCGGTCAATGGGACGCCGTCGAGGAGGATGCGCCCCTGCTGCGGATCGTAGAAACGTTCGGCGAGCTGAAACAGCGTCGATTTTCCTGCGCCCGACGGACCGACGATGGCAACCGTTTCACGCGGCGCGATCCGCAGGGTGAAATCATGAAGCGCGGGGGCGTCGGGACGGGTGGGATAGCGAAATTCCACGCCTTCAAAGGCGAGCGTTCCTTGCGGCGGTTCAGGAAGGGCGCGCGGGTTGGCGGGCGGCGCGATGGCGGCTTCGACGCTGAGCAATTCGCTGAGCCGTTCGGCGGAGCCGGCGGCGCGCAGCAAGTCGCCATAGACTTCGGTAAGCGCGCCAAAGGCGCCCGCAACGAGGCCGCCGGTGAGGACGAAAGCGGCGATGGTGCCGCCGGTGATCGTGCCCGCCGCTACGCCCTCGGCCCCATACCAGAGCAGCGTGGTGATCGCGCCGAAGAGCAGGCCGATCACCACGGCGGTGATCGTGGCGCGCAGGCGGATGCGGCGCTTGGCGGTGGCGAAATTGGCCTCGACCGCGGTCGTGAAGCGTCCAGCCTCGCGGGCTTCCTGCCCAAAGGCCTGAACGATTTTCATTGCGCCCAACTGCTCCGCAGTGGTGGCGCCGATATCGGCGACGCGGTCCTGGCTCGATCGCGAAACATTTTGCAGGCGGCGCCCGAGCAGCACGATCGGCATGATGATGAGCGGAATGCCGAGCAGGATCCCGCCGGTCAGCTTGGGCGACAGGGTGAAGAGATAGATGATCCCGCCGATGCCGATCACCAGATTGCGCAAGGCGACCGAGACGGTGGTGCCGACGACCTGTTCGATGATCGCCGTGTCCGACGTCATGCGCGAGGCGATTTCGGAGGGGCGGTTTTCCTCGAAGAAGCCGGGCGCAAGGCGAAGGAGATTCTGCTGCACCGCCTGGCGGATATCAGCCACCGTGCGCTCGCCCAGCCAGCTGACGAAATAGAAGCGCAGCGCCGTCGCCACGGCGAGGATGAGGACGATGGCGTAAAAGAGCCGGAAATGCGGGGCCACATCGCCGCCCCGGGCGATAAAGCCCGAGTCGATCATTTCCTTGAACTGATAGGGAATGGCGAGCGTCGCGAGCGCGGCGACGCCAAGCGCGATGGCGGCGACGAGCAATTGCAGCGGATAGCGGCTGGCATAGCGCCAGATCATCCGGAGGCTGCCGAGTTTGCGGCGCGCCGGGGCCACATCATTCGTCGTAGCCGCCAAGGGCGGCGCAGCGGCGGGAGCGGGCTGGTCGGGGGTGGTTGCCATCGTGCATCGCCCTAGCAGCGGTGGAAGCGCGGCTCAACGATCCAAAATGTCCGGCTCCCTTCAACATGGTGAAGGGGAAGTAAAATGATGCGTTGCACAATGAAAGTCATCGGCTAGACTGCGGGCAAGGCCAAGGCGCCGTCAGAGCGCCCGCGCCATGCAAGGAACGATATATGCTTTACCACGCCTTTGACATGCAGCGCAGCTGGCTCGCAGGGGCAAGCGCGCTTGCCACGGCGGGGGCGCAGGCGATGCAGCATCCGGCCAATCCGCTGGGCTATTTCGGCGCCAGCCCGCTGTTCGCCTCGGCGCTCGAAGTTTTTGCCCATGCCGCCGCGCCGCGCGGCAAGCCCGAATTCGGACTGTGCGATGTGGTGGTCGATGGTCAGACGCTGCCGGTGACCGAACGGATCGAGGCACGCAAGCCCTTTGGCCAGCTCAAGCATTTTGTGCATGACGGGGCGAAGGACGCGCCCAAGCTGCTGATCGTCGCGCCCATGTCGGGCCATTATGCGACCTTGTTGCGCGGGACGGTCGAGCGGATGCTGCCCGGCCATGATGTGTGGATCACCGACTGGCGCGATGCGCGCAATGTGCCGCTGGACGCGGGGCATTTCGACCTCGATGATTATATCGACTATCTGATCGGCTGGCTGGAGCATATCGGCCCCGGCGCCCATATGCTCGCGGTGTGCCAGCCCTCTGTGCCGAGCCTTGCTGCCGCCGCGGTGATGGCCGCGCAAAAGCATGATTGCCGCCCGCGAACGCTGACGATGATGGGCGGGCCGATCGACACGCGCGAGGCGCCCACGGCGGTCAACCAGCATGCCACCACGCGCCCCTATGCCTGGTTTGAGGAAAATGTCATCGCGACGGTGCCGGCCTGGTATCCGGGCGCGGGGCGGCGCGTCTATCCGGGCTTTTTGCAGCTTGCCGGTTTTATGTCGATGAACCTGGGCAACCATCTGATGAGCCATTGGGAGATGTTCAGGCATCTGGTCGATGGCGACGGCGAAAGCGCGGACAAGACCAAGGAATTTTACGACGAATATCGCGCCGTGTGCGACATGACCGCCGAATTTTATCTGGAAACGGTCGATGTGGTGTTCCAGCGCCATCTGCTGCCCAAGGGCGAAATGATGCATCGCGGGGAAAGAGTCGATGTTGGCGCGATCAGGGATATTGCCCTGCTCGCCATCGAGGGCGAGCGCGACGATATTTCGGGGATCGGGCAGACCAAGGCCGCGTTGACGCTCGCCACCGATCTTCCCGACGCCAAAAAGAAATATCTGCTTGCGAAGAGTGTCGGCCATTATGGCATTTTCAACGGGCGCAAATGGCGCGACCAGATTGCGCCTGTCGTCGAAAAATGGATGCGCGCCCACGCCGCGACCTGAGTGCGGCATCGGGCGAACTGCGCCAGTCAAGCGATTGTTTTCGGGCAAGCCACTGGACCCTGCGGGCGCGGGCGTCCATGATAGGGCGATGGAAACGAACCCGACCTGGTTCACCGGCCAGTTACTGCTCGCGCTTCCGGGTATTGGCGACCCCCGCTTTGAGCATTCGGTGATTGCGATGATCAGCCACGATGAGGAAGGCGCGATGGGGATCGCCGTGGATGACCCCATCGACGGCATGACCGTGGGCGCTGTGCTCGACCAGCTGGAAATTGTGCACGAAGACCCGCTTGACCAGCCGGTTTTTCTGGGTGGGCCGGTCGAACCCACCCGCGGCTTTGTTCTTCACAGCCTCGATTGGGGCGGCGAGGGCGCAGCGCAGATTGCCGATCGCTGGATGGTGTCGAGTTCGCACGATATTTTGCGCGCCATCGGCGAAGGGCGCGGTCCGTCAAAATGGCTGGTGGCGCTGGGCTATGCCGGATGGTCGCCCGGACAGCTGGAGGAAGAAATGGTCCGCCACGGCTGGCATGTCACGCCGGGCAGCGATGCCCTGTTGTTCGAAACGCCGCCCGCCGAGCGCTGGCAGGCGGCGTTTGCAGAAGCGGGAGTGGACGCCCGCCTGTTAACCACCGAAGGCGGTGAAGCCTAATCCGCCGCGCTTATTGTGCGAGTGCGAGTTGCGGGCGCCCCGCGGACAAATTGGCAAGCGCGGTGCGCGCCGCCCAGCGCGAGTCCATATAATCGCCATTGGCGAGTTCGAGGTCGTAGCGGATCGGGCTGGTCGCGGCGGCTTCATAAGCGGCGGCGGCATCGGCGGTGCGACCCAGCCGGGCATAAGCGGTGCCAAGATTGATGAGGCGCGACGGGTCGCGCGCATCGATCCCGCTGTCGCCGGTGAGCTTGGCAAGGGCGGCGCGATTTTGTCCCGCCTTCAATTCGGCATAAGCCACGGGAAGCTGCGCTGTTTCATTGTGCGGCGCTGTCACCACGACGATCGATTGCGCGGCGGCAGGGGTCGCAAAAGCCATAGCGGCCAGCGGCAAGAGAATTTTTTTCATATCCTTATCTCCCAGAAAACTTGGCTTGATTTTCCGGTGCAGGGACAAAAAAGTCAATATTTTCGGGGGGTTGTAACATTGATGTCACAAATAACGATTATTCTTATCGCAAGCCGCATTATAAGGATTGTTTTTCAGAATCTTGGGGCAAATTGGCTGCTGTCACATAAATCGGGCGGCTCCTGTCATAATCGGCGGCGGTGAAAATTTTTTTGGGCGTCACGTGCCGCGGGGCATGCCGATTCGGCTGCCGAATCGCCGATTCGGGTAAGGGGATGTCGCACCGAAAGACCCTCGGCTGATCCCTGTACGGGGCAGGAAACGGGTGGGCCGGACCGCCCCCTTTTCATGACATAAAGAAAAGTTTATATTTGAACGCGCGGGCTCTTTCGATTAGGGCGCGTAACATAATTTCGTGGCCGCTCGCCTGCGGTCAACCCGCCCAACAGGAGATTATCCGTGGCCACAACCGCCGCCGACACCCGCGACTATGTCATCGCCGACATCAATCTGGCCGATTTCGGTCGCAAGGAAATTGCCATTGCCGAAACTGAAATGCCCGGCCTGATGGCGCTGCGCGAGGAATATGGCGCGTCGCAGCCGCTGAAGGGCGCGCGCATCACCGGGTCGCTGCATATGACGATCCAGACCGCCGTGCTGATCGAAACGCTGGTGGCGCTGGGCGCCGACGTGCGCTGGGCCACCTGCAACATCTTTTCGACCCAGGATCACGCCGCCGCGGCCATTGCCGCGCAGAATATTCCGGTCTTTGCGGTGAAGGGCGAAAGCCTTGCCGATTATTGGGACTATGTCGGCCGCATTTTCGACTGGGGCGATACCACCGCCAACATCATCCTCGACGATGGCGGCGATGCCACCATGTTCGCGCTGTGGGGCGCGAAGATCGAAGCGGGCGCTGAATTGCCCGCGCCGGAAAATGAAGAAGAAGTCGAATTCCAGCGCGCGCTGAAAGCCTTTGTCGCCGCAAACCCCGGCTATCTGACCAAGACGGTCAAGGCGCTGAAGGGCGTGTCGGAGGAAACCACCACGGGCGTCCATCGCCTGTATGAAATCGCCAAGAAGGGCGAACTGCCTTTCCCCGCGATCAACGTCAACGACAGCGTGACCAAGTCGAAATTCGACAATCTTTATGGCTGCAAGGAAAGCCTGGTTGACGCGATCCGCCGCGCGACCGACGTGATGCTGGCGGGCAAGGTCGCCTGCGTTGCGGGCTTTGGCGATGTCGGCAAAGGGTCGGCCCAGTCGCTTCGCAACGGCGGCGCGCGCGTACTCGTCACCGAAGTCGATCCGATCTGCGCGCTGCAGGCGGCGATGGAAGGCTTTGAAGTCGTCACCATGGAGGAAGCGGTCAAGCGGGCTGATATTTTCTGCACCGCGACCGGCAATGCCGATGTGATCACTGCCGAGCATATGGCCGCGATGAAGCCGATGAGCATTGTGTGCAACATTGGCCATTTCGACAGCGAAATCCAGATTGCTGGCCTTGCCAATTATAAATGGACCGAAGTGAAGCCGGGCACCGATCTGGTGGAATTCCCCGATGGCAAGCAGATCATCGTTCTCGCCAAGGGGCGCCTCGTCAATCTGGGCTGCGCGACGGGGCATCCTAGCTTCGTCATGTCGTCGAGCTTTACCAATCAGGTGCTGGCCCAGATCGAGCTGTTCACCAAGGGCGATCAGTATAAGAATGACGTCTATGTCCTGCCCAAGCATCTCGACGAAAAGGTGGCGGCGCTGCATCTGGAAAAGCTGGGCGTGAAACTGTCCAAGCTGACGCAAAAGCAGGCCGATTATATCGGCGTGCCGGTCGAAGGACCGTTCAAGCCCGATCATTATCGCTATTGATAGCGGGTTTCCGCCGGAAAACGCGCGTGGAGCGTGTTTTCTGGCGGCGTCTTGGGCGCGGGCTTTGCCGCCCATCGCAAGCTTTCGCGCCAGGCAGGGCGGCCTATGCGCCGGTCCGGCCCGACACGCGATTGCAACATTTTTGCATCGCCGGTAGGGCAATCGGCTATGCACGCCGGGCCTGCCTTTCATAGATCAGGATATTTTGCGGAATGAGCGCTTCGCTTTCCGCTCATCTGCCGTTTGCGCTCGGGCTGTTCGCGGCTTTCTGGCTCGTCCTGGGCCTGTGGGCTGTGGTGCGCGGCATAGCGATGCAGCGGCGATCCGCCTTTGTCAGCGCGCAAAGCGAACGATTGGCGGCGCTGGTGAGCGCGTCCCCTCAATTGCCGGTGATCATACGCGGCGACTGGCGGCTGGAAGCGAGCGATCGGCTGGCGCGCTGGCTGGGGATCGAAGGCGGCATTCGCAGCTTTGATGAACTGCGCGGTGTCGATGCCGGGCTGGATGCCGCAGGGCATGAAGCGCTGCGCCAGGCGATCATCGCCGCCCAGCGCGGCGCCAAACCCTTTGTTTTGACTCTGTGCCCGCAAGGAAGCGACCGCGCGATCATTTTTCAGGGCAATGCCGCGCCGCATGCCGTCGGCGGGCCGGGCAGTGTGCTTCTGTGGGTCAGCGATGCGACCGATGGCCAGCGCGCGCTGGCCGACACACGGCGCGAACGCGATGATGCGATGGCGGCGTTTGAAGCCCTGTCCGGGCTGATCGAGGCGGCACCCTTTCCCATGTGGTTTCGCGACACAGCGTTGCAGCTTGCGCTGGTGAACAGCGCCTACGTCCGCGCGGTCGAAGCGACGAGCGCGGCTGCGGTGATCGACGACGGAATCGAACTGTGCGAACCGGTGGCGGGGGTGAGCGCATCCGAAGCCGCCGAACAGGCGCGAAGCGCGGGCGCGGCGCGCACCCGCACCATACCCGTGACCATCGAGGGCGAACGGCGCATCATGCGGGTCGTCGATGTGCCCCTGACGCCCGAGGGGGGGCAAAGCATCGGCGTCGCGGGCTATGCCATCGACATTCAGGAGCTGGAGAGCGAAAGGGGCGCGCATCGCCGCTTTGTCGAGGCGCAGCGCGACCTGCTCGACCGTCTGTCGGCAGCGGTAGCACAATTTGGCGCCGATCAGGGCCTGGTTTTCGCCAACCAGCCGTTTCGCCGCCTTTTCCACCTCGATAGCGAGGAAATTGCCGAAGCGCCGCCCTTTGCGCGGCTGCTCGACCGCTGGCGCGACGAAGGGCGCACGCCGGAGGTCCGCGACTTTCCCGAATGGCGGCAGGCGCATGTCGGATGGTTTGCGCGCGCCGAGGCGAGCGAGGAAGAGTGGCTCCTGCGCGATGGAACCCATTTGCGCGTCGTCGCCCAGCCAACCCCCGATGGCGGCCTGTTGCTGATCGCCGAGGATCGCACCGAACAGGTGCAGCTTGCCGGCGCACGCGACACTTTGCTGCGGGTCCGGACCGCGACCTTCGACAATTTGTTCGAAGCGATTGCGGTATTCGCCCCCGATGGGCGCCTGCATCTGTGGAACCAGCGTTTTCGCCGACTGTGGAATGTCAGCGAGCCGACATTGGCCGCGCATCCGCGCGTCGATGCGCTGATGAGCGGCCTCGCGGACCGGCTTGCCAAGCCGCAGCAGATCAGCATTGTGCAGGAAGTCGTGCGCGCCGCGACGCTGGAGCGCACCCAGCGGGCAGGCGAGATACGTTTTGCCGATGGCCGTTATTTCGACTTTGCCGCCATTCCGCTGCCCGATGGCAACGCGCTGCTGATCATGCTCGACGTGAGCGCGAGCCGAAAGGTCGAGGGTGCGCTGCGCGAGCGCAACGAGGCGCTGGAAGCGGCGGACAAGGTGAAGACGGCCTTTCTGTCGCGCATGAGTTATGAATTGCGTACGCCGTTGACGTCCATCGGCGGGTTCGCCGAGATGCTGCAGTCGGGCTATGCCGGGAAGCTGGCGGAGCAGCAGCAAAGCTATGTCGATGCGATTATGGAATCGGTCGGGGTGCTGGGGCGGCAGATCGACAATGTGCTAGACTTGGCGCAGGGCGAGGCCGGGACGCTGGCTATTGACCGTGCCCCCGTTGCGCTTGCGCCGCTGTTGGCCAAGGCGCTCGACGATGCCCGCCCGTTTGCGGCGGCGGAAAAGGTCGAACTGGTGGGCGAACTGGCGGCGGATCTTGGCACAGTGATGGGCGATCCCGCACGCCTTGGCCGCCTGTTCGCGGGGCTGATCGACAATGGCATCCGCTATACGGCCCCGGTGCGGCGGGGCAGCGCGCGCGTCCTGCTACACGCCGCCGCGATCGACGAAGGCGTCGAGATTATCGTGTCCGACAATGGCCCCGGCTTACCCGATACGGTGGCGGCCGTGACGCAAGGCCAGCAAGCAGGGACCACGGCGGGCGGAATTGGCCTTGCGCTGTCGCGGCAGCTTGTCACCGCCCATGGCGGCACGATGGAGGTGCTCACCGAAAAGGGACAGGGAACGCTGGTACGCATTCGCCTGCCGCGCGGCGAAGGGGCATGAAGGGCGGATCGCGATGAAGGCTCAGCGCGCCTATGATCTGAACGAGGCCGAGGCGATTGGGGCGGCGCTGGGTGCGGCGCTGCGTGCGGGCGACGTGGTCGCGCTGTCGGGTGATTTGGGTGCGGGCAAGACGACGCTGGCGCGCGCGATGCTCAAGGCGCGGGGGCTGGCGGGTGAGGCGCCCAGCCCGACCTTTGCCATTGTCCAGCCCTATGCGCCGCCCGAAGTCGACCTGCCCATCGCCCATGTTGATCTCTACCGGATCGAGGATGCGGACGAGCTCATTGAATTGGGGCTCGATGAATATCTCTACGATGGCGCGCTGCTGATCGAATGGCCCGAACGCCTGGGTGAAGCGGGTTGGCCCGGGGCTTTGTGGATAGGAATTGAGGGCACAGGCGAGCGCCGTATCTTGACAGCGCAAGTCCCTGCCGCTTGGGAGGCTCGATGGCCCTTACGATGATTCCGCCCAGTGATGCGCCCGATTTTCTTGCCGCGCATGGATGGGGCGATGCCCGGATAGTCCCGCTTGCGGGGGATGCGTCTTTTCGCCGCTATTTTCGCGTGATTGGCGAAGGGCGGCAGGCGGTGCTGATGGATGCGCCCCCGCCGCATGAGGATCCGCGCCCCTTCGTCGCTGTGGCCGAATGGTTGCTGGCGCGCGGGCTGACCGCCCCCACCATATTGGCGCGCGATCTCGATCGGGGGTTGCTGCTGATCGAGGATTTCGGCGATGTCCGCCTGCGCGAAACGCTGGATGCGACCCCGCAGGCCGAGTCCGACTATTATGCCGGGATTACGGACCTGCTGCTGCATCTGCATGGACAGCCCGCGATGGACGGCCTGCGCGTCCACAGCCTGGAGCAATGGCTGGGCGAAGTGTCCTTGTTCACCGATTGGTATTGCCCCGCCTTTGACCTGAAGGTTGATGAGGCGGGTTTTTTTGCGGCCTGGGAAGAGGTGCTGAAGCCCGTCGATGTCGACGGGCTGCCGCGCGTTACGGTGCTGCGCGATTATCATGCTGAAAATATCATGCTGCTGGCGGGTCGCGAAGGCATCGCCCGCTATGGCCTGCTCGATTTTCAGGACGCGCTCGTCGGCCACCCCGCCTATGACCTCGCCTCGGTGCTGGAGGATGCGCGCCGCGATGTGAGCCCCGCGGTGGAGGCCCAAATGCTGGAACGCTATATCGACAAATCGGGAATGGGCGAGGCGTTTCGTACCGCCTATTGGGCGCTCGCCGCGCAGCGCAATACACGCATATTGGGCGTCTTTGTCCGTTTGTGGAAACGCGATGGCAAGGCGGGTTATCGCCAGTATCAGCCGCGCATGTGGGGGCTGCTCGAACGCGATCTGATGCAGCCGGGGCTGGCGCCGGTGCGCGCCTGGTTCGACGCCAATATTCCGGCCGAAAAGCGCGCGGCGGCGTGGAGCGACTGACCCCATGACGGCGAAGATCGAAAGCGCGATGGTGATGGCCGCGGGGCTGGGCAAAAGAATGCGCCCCTTGACCGCGACGCGGCCCAAGCCCCTGGTGCGGGTCGCGGGTAAACCGCTGATCGACCATAGCCTCGACCGGATTGCAGCGGCGGGCATCCCGCATGTCGTCGTCAATGTCCATTATCTCGCCGATGCGCTGGAGGCTCATCTGGCGGCGCAGAAGCGTCCCTTTGATATCGCGATTTCGGACGAACGCGCCCAGCTACTCGAAACCGGAGGCGGAATGGTCAAGGCGCGCCCCTTGCTGACCGGCGACCCCATATTGATCGTCAATAGCGACAATATCTGGACCGATGGGCCGCAGGACAGCTTGCTCCACCTGGCGCGCCACTGGGATGGCGAGAAAATGGACGCGCTGCTGCTTGTTATTCGTCAGGCGAGCGCGACCGGGCATCGCGGCATGGGCGATTTTCACATGGATGCGGCGGGGCGCCTGTCGCGGCGCAAGCCGGGCCGCGTTGCCCCCTTTGTCTATACCGGCGTCCAACTGATTTCGCCGCGCCTGCTCGACGATGCGCCCGAGGGGCCTTTTTCGACCAACATCCTGTGGGACCGCGCGATTGCGGCGGGGCGGCTGTACGGACTGTCGCACCTTGGCCAATGGTTCGACGTCGGCACGCCCGCGAGCATCCCGCCGACCGAGGCTGCGCTATCGAGCGTTTGACGGGACGCGCAATCCAGCACTTGCTTAACTGGTGGCAGATTGCTTCGCTGCATTCGCCATGACGCAGCCCGAATCCATAAAGCCCACCCTGTTTTCCATTCCCATTCACCGCGCCTTTGCCGATGCGCTGGTCGCGGGGGTGATGGCGCGCTGGGGAGGCACGCCGCTGGACCTCGCGCACGGCCTGATATTGCTGCCCAGCAATCGCGCGCGCAGCGCCGTGCAGGCGGCTTTTGTGCGCGCGGGCGGCAAGGGGCTGCTCATGCCCCGGCTTGCGGTGATCGGCGATGCCGATCTGGATGAGAATATCGGTCTCGCGCTCGATGCGATTGACGCCGATCCCCTGCCACCGGCCATCGAGCCGCTGCGCCGCCGCTTGCTGCTCGCGCGCCTGATAGAGGCGCATACGCCCGAAGGTGAGGCACCGATCAAGGGAGCAGCGGCTTTTCAGCTTGCGGACGGCCTCGCGCGTGTCATCGACCAGCTCCATTATGAGGAGGTAACGGTGCGCGCGCTCACCGACCTCGATCTCGGCGCCTTTGCCGATCATTGGCAGGCCTCGCTCGCGCGGCTGCGCTTGCTGGTCGATCATTGGCCCGAAGCGCTGGCCAGCACGGGAAGTATCGACCGCGCGGCACGGCGCAACCAGATGCTCGGCCGGGTGGCGGCGGCGTGGCGGGCGGCGCCGCCCGCGCGCTTCACCATCGCCGCCGGGGTGACGACCGCAGCGCCTGCCATTGCGCGCCTGCTGCGCGTTGTCGCGGATCGGCCCGACGGGGCGGTCGTTCTGCCCGGGCTCGACCAGAGCATGAGCGAGGGCGAGTGGGAGGCGCTTGGCCCCACCGCTCCGCCGGAGGAAGGCGAGGCCGGATGGCGCACGCGGCCGCTCGAAACCCATCCGCAATATCATCTGAAATTGCTGCTCGACCGCATGGGGGTACGCCGCGAGGAAGTGGCCCCATGGGACGCGGCTTCGCCCTTTGACGGGCCGGAAGACCGCAGCCCCTTTGTCTCGCTGCTCTTCGCGCCCGCCGATTATAGCGCCCAGTGGCAGACGGCGGGAGACTTGTCGGCGGCGACGGCGGGGATAAGTGGCGCGGTTTTTCCCGATGACGGGCAGGAAGCGCAGGGCATCGCCCTTTTGATGCGCGAGGCGATTGAGATGCCGGGGCGCACCGCCGCCCTTGTCACGCCCGATCGCGGATTGGCCGAACGGGTTGCAGCGGCGCTTACCCGCTGGGGCATTGGCGTCGATGACAGCGCGGGCCAACCCCTCTCGCGCACGCCGCCCGGCGCCTTGCTGTTGCTGCTTGCCAAGCTGGCGGCGGATTTTGACCCGGTGGCGCTCGTCGCCCTGCTCGCCCATCCGCTGGTGCGCAAGGGCGAGGGGCGGACGGCGTGGCTCGATCAACTGCGGCGGCTGGACCTGATGCTGCGCGAGCCGGGGCTGGAGCCGGGCTGGGCCGGAGTGAGCGCGCGTATCGCGGAGCGGGCAGCGGACAAGGAGGCGCGCCGCCACGGGCTGGCGGTGCAATTACAGTCGTGGTGGAGCGAGGTGAGCGCGGCGCTCGAAAGCGCGCTGGCGGCCTTCGCAAGCGGGCCGGTTCCGCCTGCCGATCTGCTCGCCGCGGTGCAGGCGGCGCTGGATTGGCTTGCGGGCGATGCTGTCTGGGCCGGACCGGCGGGCCGGATGCTCGCCGACCTTTTCGATCAATGGAGCCTTGCCAAGACTGATGGCCCGGCGCTGGTCGATCCCGCCGATTTCCCCGCGATGCTGGACCAGCTTTTGGGGCAGGCGAGCGTGCGTCCCCCCTTTGGCGGGCATCCGCGCCTGTTCATCTGGGGTTTGCTGGAGGCGCGGTTGCAGCGCGCCGATCTGATGATTTTGGGCGGACTCGACGAAGGGCGCTGGCCCGCCGCGACGCAGCCCGACCCCTGGCTGGCGCCCGGTATTCGCCGCCTGCTCGGCCTGCCTGCGCCCGAACGGCAGCAGGGGATGGCGGCGCATGATTTTGCCGGTGCGCTGGGGGCTGGCGAAATTGTCGTGACCCGCGCCGAACGCAGCGGCGGCGACCCCGCGGTCGCCTCGCGCTTCTGGCTGCGCCTCGCCGCGCTGGCGGGCGAATTGCCCGAGCCTGCGCCGGGAGGCGTGCCGCTGACCCGGCTTGCCGCCGCGCTCGATCTTCCCCCCGGCGATGCCGCGCCCGTGGGACGCCCGGCGCCGCGTCCGCCCGCCGAGGTGCGCCCGCGCCGTATCAGCGTGACCGCCGTGGACCGGCTGGCACGCGATCCCTTTGCCTTTTACGCGAACCAGATATTGGGCCTTTCGCCCCTCGACCGGCTGAGCGCTGCGCCCGACCCGCGCTGGCGGGGGACGCGCGTGCATCTGTTGTTCGAACAATGGGTGCGTGCGGGCGCCACGCGCGAGGGGTTCGAGGCCGCGCTCGATGCGCTGCGCCGCGATCCTGCGCTCGATGCCATTGCCCGCGCCTTCTGGCTGCCGCGCATGGAGCCGGCGCTGCGCTGGGCCGCCCAGCAGCTTTGGGCGGCAGAGGGGCGGACGCCCGTTGATCCCGAAGTGAAGGGGGAAGCGGTGATCGACGGCGTGACCTTGCACGGCAAGGCCGACCGGGTCGACCGGCTCGACAATGGCAGTCTTGCCATTGTCGATTATAAAACGGGCGGTGCGCCCAGCGCCAAGGCGGCGTTTGACAAGATCGACAATCAATTGGGGCTGCTCGGCCTGATCGCCGAGCGCGGCGGAATGAAGGATGTTGCGGCGGCCCCGGTCAGCGCGCTGGAATATTGGAGCCTGCGTCCCGACCGGCGCGCCGGAGGGGCTGGCAAGATTTCGAACACATATGGTTCGCGAAGCGGACTAAAAAGTGCCGAAGAGGCGATCAACCATGCTGCCGATGCGCTGTCGGAACTGGCGGCCCATTATCTGTTCGGCGATGCGCCCTTCGCGCCGGGAGAGCTGAAAGGCTATGGCGATTATGACCAGTTGATGCGCCGCGACGAATGGTTCGGGCGCGGGGAGAGCGAATGATGGGCACGGCCAACACCCTCGCCGCGCTCGATCCGCATCAGGGCGCTGCCGCCGATCCCGTGCGCCACGTGTGGCTGGGCGCTTCGGCAGGAACGGGCAAGACGCAAGTGCTGTCGGCGCGGGTGCTGCGCCTGATGCTGAGCGGCGTGTCGCCCGAGGCGATTTTGTGCATCACCTTTACCAAGGCGGGGGCCGCCGAAATGGCGCACCGCATCCACGAACGGCTCGCCGCCTGGGTGCGGATGGAAGATAGCCATTTGCGGCTCGACCTTCATGCGCTGGGCCTCGACTGGCAAATGCCGGGGCTGATGGCGCGGGCGCGCGCGCTGTTTGCCACGGTGATCGACAGCCCCGGCGGCGCCATCCGGGTTCAGACCATCCATGCCTTTTGCCAGACCTTGCTCGCGAGTTTTCCGCTGGAGGCAAAGCTGCTTCCCGGCTTTCGCGCGATTGAGGAGGATGAGGCGGCGGCGCTGCAGCGCGCCGTCCTCGCCCAATTGGTTGACGCCGACAGGGACGCGGCGCAATGGCGAGCGGCGGCGGCGATGCTGTCGCGGCGGCTGGGGCCCGATGCGGCGATTTCCTTCCTGTCGAGCTGTGCATCGGTTTTCGGCGGCCCGGCAGCGGGCTTGCCGCCGCGTCGCCATGATTTGCGCGCGGCCCTTAATCTTCCCACCGCAGACGATGTCGACCTTTGGGTCGAGGAGCAATTGGCGGCGGGCGCCATCGCCGAGGCTGATATTGCCGCGGTGGCGACGAGCGGCGCCAATTGGGGGACAAAAACGGGGCTGGCCTGCGCTGACATGATGGCGGCGTGGCTGGGGGGCGATGCCCGCGCCCGCGCCCCGATGCTGGACGATCTGCTCGGCTGCTTCCTGACCGGCAAGGGCGAAATGCGTGCTGATTTCGCGGGCGAGAAGGGCAAGATGCAAGATTGCCTAGACCATGCGGTGCGGATCGTCGCAGCAGCGCAGACGCTGAAAGGCACGGCGACGGCGATGCGCGTCGCCGACGATCTGGCGCAGGCGTGGACATTGGGAAGCCGCTTTGCAGAAGCCTATGCGCTGGCGAAGCGCGAACAGGGGCTGGCCGATTTCGACGATCTGATCACGCTTGCGGGCGCGCTGCTGCGTGTCAGCAGCTTTGGCGAATGGGTGCGTTTCAAGCTCGATCAGCGCACCGACCATATATTGGTCGATGAGGCGCAGGACACCAATATGCGCCAATGGGGCATCATCCTGTCGCTGGCCGAAGAATTTTTCGCCGCCAGCCCGGAGGATAGCGAACGGGTGCGCACCCTGTTCACCGTGGGTGACCGCAAACAGGCGATTTTCGGCTTTCAGGGGACCGAGCCGCGCGCCTTTGCCGCGGCGCGCGCGCTGTTCGAGGGCTTGGGGGAACGGGCAGGGCAGGCGTTTCGCGCGGTCAATCTGCTCTCCAACTATCGCTCGACCCCGGCGGTGCTCGACCTTGCCGATGCCTGGCTGGCGGCGGGCGGCGCGGAACGGATGGGGTTGGAAGGGCGCGAGCCGCCCCATCATCCCTTCCGCAAGGGGCAGGCGGGACAGGTCGAGCTGTGGCGTCCGCTGCCGGTCGGAAAAGCGCTCGATGCCCTTGCCGAAGAAGCCGGCGACGGCAGCGGCGAGGGGGGTGAAGAGGGCGGCGAAGGAGGAAGTGCGCCGGCATCCGACCCCGCGAGCATGCGGCTCGCCCGCGCCATCGCCGATGAGGTGCAGGACTGGATCGCGCATGGCCGCGACGGGCGGCCCGTGGCGCCCGGCGACGTGATGATCCTGGTGCGGCGGCGCCGCGATCTGGCGGCGCGGATCGTCGCGCGGTTACAGGCGCTGCATGTGCCCGTCGCGGGGGTCGATCGTTTCGCGCTGACGCAGCCGCTGGGGGTGCAGGATCTGATCGCGGCGATGCGCTTTGCCGTGCAGCCGCTCGACGATCTCAATCTCGCCGCCCTGCTGGTGTCGCCCCTGATCGGCTGGACGCAGGACGAGCTTTTTGCGCGCGTCCACAAGCGGGGACGCGCCGCGATATGGGAGCATCTGCGCGCCAGCGAAGCCGATATTCCTGCGGAGAGCATGGCGGCGCTGCGGCAGATGCTCGCCATGGCGGATTTCACCACGCCGTTTCGCTTTCTGGAAACGATCCTGTCAGGGCCAATCGACGGGCGGCGCAAGCTTTACGCCCGGCTGGGCCGCGAAGCGCGCGATCCGATTGACGAATTGCTCAATCAGGCGCTGGCCTTTGAACAGCGCGAGACGGTCTCGCTGCTCGGCTTTTTGACCCAGGTAGAGGCGAGCGCCGCCGACATCAAGCGCCAGACCGAAGCGCGCAGCGATGTGGTGCGGGTGATGACGGTGCATGGCTCGAAAGGCCTGCAGGCGCCGATCGTCATATTGGCGGACGCAACCGACGATCCGGGGATCGGCCACCGGCCCTTCAGCGTCGATGTCGCGGGATGGGAGAAATTGCCCGTCTTTGCCTTGCCTGCCGAAGAGCGGCAGGGCGCGCTCGCCAAGGCCTATCAGGCGGCGGCGGAGGCAGCGGAAGAGGAGCATTGGCGACTTTTCTATGTCGCGCTGACGCGCGCCGAGGAAATATTGGTGGTCGCAGGCGTGACCAAAAAGGCCGATTTGAGCGTGCCCGAGCAAAGCTGGCATAGCGCGGCGGAACATTTGCTCGCGGATATGGGCGCCGAATGGGAAGAGGCTGGTCCGCACTGGGGACAGCGCCGGGTGCACCGGGTCAATCCCGGCAAATGGGCCGCGGCAAGGAAAAAGGGGCACAAGACGCCGCCGTTGCCCGCTTTGCCCGATTGGGCGCATCGTGCCGCGCCCGAAGAAGCGCGCCCGCCGCGTCCGCTCGCGCCATCGGCGCTGGGCGAGGATGATGTGGCGACGCCGCCGCAGGGCAGTGCGCGCGGCGAAGCCGTGCGGCGCGGGCTGCTGCTTCATTCGCTGTTCGAACGTCTGCCGCCCGTGGCCGCTGAAGGGCGCCGCGAGGCCGCGCTGCGCTGGCTGGCGGCACAGGCGGGCGATATTGATGCGGCAGCTCGCGCGGCGATGGCGGACGAGGTGCTGGCGGTGCTGGACGACCCCGCCCATGCGGCGCTTTTCGGGCCGGACAGTCTGGCCGAAGTCCCGCTGTCGGCGGTGGTGGAGGGCGGCGCGGTCGTGTCGGGCATCGCCGACCGGCTGCACGTTACCGCCGATGCCGTGACCGTTATCGATTACAAGACGGGGCGCCATGTGCCCCGCGATGCCGGGGACGTCGCCCCCGCCTATTTGCGGCAGATGGCGGCCTATCGCGATGCGCTGGCGGTGATTTTTCCGGGGCATAGGGTGCGTGCGGGCCTGCTCTATACGGCGGGGCCGCGGCTGATCATGCTGAGCAACGAGGGGCTGGCGCCGCACCGTCCCGCCCTCCAAGCGCGGCTTGCGGTGAGCCAAGGGGAAATTGGGCGCCAGGGCCTTGAGCCGGGCGGGGCAACCCCCTAGCTAGGGTTCAAGATAGTTTCAGGAGTATATTATGGCTACCAAGGCAATCAGCGACGCCAGCTTTCAGGCCGACGTCCTCGACAGCGACACCCCGGTACTGGTCGATTTCTGGGCCGAATGGTGCGGTCCGTGCAAGATGATCGGCCCCGCGCTCGAAGAAATTTCGGATGAGCTTGACGGCAAGGTGGTGATTGCCAAGCTCAACATCGACGATCATCCCGATGCGCCCGGCAAATATGGCGTGCGCGGCATTCCCACGATGATTTTGTTCAAAAATGGTGAGGCTGTTGAGACCAAGGTCGGGGCGGGGGCGACGGGTTGTTCAGCTTCGATAATCGGCGTTGATGCTGATATAGCCGTGGGTGAGGTCGCAGGTCCAAACGGTTGCGCGGCCTTCGCCCAAGCCCAGATCGACGCCGATGCGGATATTCTGGCCTTTCAGATGATCGGCGACCGGCGCTTCGTCATAGCCCTCGATCGGCAAGCCATCCTTCGCGACCATATGGTCGCCGAAACGGATGGCGAGCCGGTCGCGGTCGGCAGGCTCTCCGGCCTTGCCCACTGCCATCACCACCCGGCCCCAATTGGCGTCTTCGCCCGCGACGGCGGTTTTGACCAGCGGTGAATTGGCGATGGCGAGCGCGACGCGCTTTGCGCTTTCGTCGCTGACCGCCCCGTCAACCTGCACTTCGATGAATTTTGTCGCGCCTTCGCCGTCGCGCACGACGAGCTGGGCAAGCTCCAGCGCGACCTGCCGGATGGCGGCATAAAGGGCATCGGCCCCCGCATCGTCCCAATCGGTAAGGCGCGGGTGATCGGCAGCCCCGGTGGCAAAGAGCAGCACCGTGTCGCTGGTCGATGTGTCGCTGTCCACCGTGATGGCGTTGAAGCTTTCGCCGGTGGCGCGCGTCAGCATGTCCTGCAGCAGCGCTGGCGCAACATCGGCGTCGGTGAAGATATAGCCGAGCATGGTTGCCATGTCGGGCGCGATCATCCCCGACCCCTTGATCACCCCGGCGATCTGGACGGTCGTCCCGCCGACGATGGCGCTGGCGTGCGCGCCCTTGGCAAAAGTGTCGGTGGTGCCGATGGCGTTCGCGAAATCCTCCCATGAACAGGGCTCAGCCGTCAGGGCTGCCGCGACGCCCGCGCGCGCCTTGTCCTTGGGAAGCGGAACGCCGATTACGCCGGTTGAGCTGACGAACACCTCATCCGCCGCGCAGCCCAGATGCTCCGCGACTTGCGCCATGATCTGTTCGACCGCCTCGCGCCCGCGATATCCGGTGAAGGCGTTGCTGTTGCCGGCATTGACGATCAGCGCGCGGCCTGCGCCTCCCTTGACCTGCTCCCGGCCCAGTTCAACTTCGGATGAGCAACAGATATTGCGCGTGAATACGCCCGCGACGCTGGTGCCGGGGGCAAGCTCGACATAGCTGAGGTCGCAGCGGTCCCATTCTTTATAATGCGCGCGCGCGACGCGGCAGGTCACACCGGCAATTGCAGGCAGGGCGGGAAAGGCGGCGGGGGCCAGAGGCGAGCGCGTCATCATGGCGCCCCGCATAATCGCTCTGCGTGCAAAGCAAAACCCCTCCCGAAAGCGGGAGGGGCCGTGCGTCATTCGGTGCCCATATTTGGGCGGCGGGACCGATCAGGCCGGAAGGCCGCTGATCGCCTTGACCTCCATAAAGTCCTTGAGGCCGAACAATCCGCCCTCGCGGCCATTGCCCGATTGCTTGTAACCGCCAAAGGGGGCGCCGGGGGCGGGCCCCCAATTGTTGACGCCAACCATGCCCGCGCGCAGCTTGGGCGCGACATCGGCGGCCTTGGCCGGATCGCCCGAAATGACCGCCGACAGGCCATATTCGGTGTCATTGGCAATTTCGATCGCTTCGTCGAGGTCGCCATATTCTATCAAGGTCGCGACGGGGCCGAACACCTCCTCCTTCGCAATCCGCATGTCGCGGGTAACGCCGGAAAAGACGGTGGGCTTGATATAATAGCCGCGATTGACATTGGCGGGCAGGCCGGTGCCGCCGGTTTCCAGCGTTGCGCCTTCGTCGATGGCCGACTGGATCAGCCCCTGAATCTTGTCGAACTGCGCCTTGTTGACGACGGGGCCAAGATGCGCGCCTTCCTGCATCGGGTCGCCGACCTCCACGCCGTCGAATATCGCCTTGATGATGCCCACAGCTTCCCCCTTGCGGTCGCGGGGGACGAGGATGCGGGTCGGCGCGATGCAGCTTTGCCCCGTATTGGCGAGCACGCCCTGCACCGTGGGCGGCAGCACCTGTTCGAAATCGGCATCGGGCAGGACGAGATTGGGCGATTTGCCGCCCAGTTCCTGATGGACGCGCTTGACCGTATCGGCCGCCGCCTTGGCGACGAGAATGCCCGCGCGGGTCGATCCGGTGAAGCTGACCATGTCGATGCCGGGATGCGCGCTGATCGCATTGCCGACCGTCGGGCCATCGCCCTGCACCAGATTGAACACGCCCGCCGGGACGCCTGCAGCTTCAAGGATCTCGGCAAAGATTACCGCATTGCCGGGGCATTCCTCCGACGGTTTAAGGACCATCGTGTTCCCGGCGGCGAGTGCAGGAGCGACTTTCAGCGCAATCTGGTTAAGCGGCCAGTTCCACGGAGTGATCATGCCGACCACGCCAATGGGTTCGTAAACGACCTTGTTCTTCCCCATCTGCTCGGTGAAGGTAAAATCCTTGAGCGCCGCCATGGTGCCAAGGAAGCCGCCAATGCCCGCGCCGACCTGCGCCGTCCCGGCAAAGCTGACCGGCGCGCCCATTTCGCTCGCCATCGATTTGGCAAGATCGGGCCCGCGCTTCTTATATTCCTCGACAATGCGGTTCATCAGCGCGAGCCGTTCCTCGCGGCTGGTCTGCGAATAGCTTTTATAGGCTTCCTGCGCTGCCGCGACGGCGGCATCGACATCGGCCGCAGTGCCAAGGACGACGGTCGAGGCTGCTTCCTCGGTCGCGGGGTTGATGACGTCGTGGAGCTTGCCGCCCTGGCTGTCGACCCATTTGCCGCCGATATAATGTTGTTTGAGGTGGGTTTCGGTGTCGCTCATAATCTGTCTCCCGTCGGCGGTGAATTTTCCGTATCACATTGCTACCTAATGGCGGCGGCGAATGAATCAAGCGTGACGCTGTCTTTGCTGCGTCCGGTTACGCGGCGGTTGCGCTCATAAGCGTCCGGCCATCCTCTCCCAGCGCCGCCAATTCCCATCCCTCTGTTGCGGCGCGCCCGACGAGATAGAGCGCGTCTCCGGCAAAGGCAGGCGCCTTGGCGCGCATCGCAAAATGGCGAAGCGCATTCAGCCCAAGCTCGCGCTGCGCGAGATCGAGGAGCAGCGTCGCGATGAGCGGGCCATGGACAACCAGCCCGCGATAGCCCTCCACTCCGGTGGCATAGGGATGGTCATAGTGGATGCGGTGGCTGTTGAAAGTCAGCGCCGAATAGCGAAACAGCATCGCTTCGGACGGGACGAGGCGGCGCTGCCAGTCCCAGCCCGACAGGTCGGGTGTTACTTCGTCCGCAACAGTGTCAGGCGGAGCAGCGGTGCGCTCCGGCGCCGCTGCGGCTTCGCGAAAAACAATCGTCTGTTGTTCGCTCACCGCCAATTTATCATCGGCGAAAGTCTCATGCGCAATCTCGGCAAAGAGAAGCGGGCCGCTGCTTCCCGCCTTTTCGCTGAGCTTCGCAAGCGTCGAGCGGCGGCGAATCGCGGCGCCAATGGCCAAGGGCGCGTGAAAGCGCACGTCGCTTGCCGCCCACATGCGCCGGGGCAGGGGGACGGGAGGGAGCAGGCCATCCTTGCTGTCGCGGCGCTGCGGATGGCCATCCTCTCCCAAGGTCGCGGTCGGCGCATCGGGCAGGCAGAGACACCAATGGATAGCCTGCGGCGCCAGATCGCCGGAGACTTTATTGTCGAGCGTTGCGGCGAAACGGGCGAGCAGGGCGGGGGTCAATTGATCCTCTGCCTCGCTCGATCGTCCGATCCAATGGGGCCATGGCGTGCTGGTCATGGCGCTGACAAAGCAGGTCGCACCCGCTTTGCCAAGCATCGCCTTGCTCCTTTGGAATATTATGGCATAGCTAGTGTCAAAATATTGAAGTGGAGCGAGAGCCATGGACCAGGGCGATGAAAAGCGGTTTCGAAAGCAAGGGAAGGCGCGCTCCTTTTGGCTCGCGTCGGCATCGGCGCTGCTGCTTTTTCAGCCCTTCGCCGCGCTTGCCGCACCGCAGAAGCCACCATCCGCGCCGCCCAATATCGTGCTGCTGGTCGCCGATGACTGGGGCTTTACCGATGTCGGGGCCTTTGGCGCCGAATTTGCGACGCCGCATATCGATGCGCTCGCCCGCGCCGGGATGCGCTTTTCCAATTTCCATGTCGCAGGGTCCTGCTCGCCGACGCGCGCCATGTTGCAGACGGGGGTGATGAATCACCGCGCCGGGCTGGGCAATATGCCCGAAACCATCCCCGACGCGCATCGCGGCAAGCCCGGATATGACACGGTGATGAATCACCGGGTGGTGACCATCGCCCAGATTGTGAAGGCGGCGGGCTATCGCACCTATCTTACCGGAAAATGGCATTTGGGCAGCGATGCGACGCGCCTTCCCGAGGCGCGCGGCTATGACCGCGCCTTCAGCCTTGCCGATTCGGGCGCCGATAATTTCGAAGAGCGCCCTATCGACCTGATGTATGACAAGGCGCATTGGACCGAGGATGGGCGGCCCGCGACTTTGCCGCCCGACTATTATTCCTCCCGCTTCGTGGTCGAAAAGGCGATCGAGTATATCGACGCCGGGCGGGCGAGCGGAAAACCCTTTCTGGCGTCGATCAATTTCCTCGCCAATCATATTCCGGTGCAGGCGCCCGACAGCGACATTGCGCGCTACGCCGCCATGTATCGTGAAGGCTGGACGGCCTTGCGCGCCGCGCGGGCCGAGCGGGCGGCGCAGCTCGGTATCATCCCGGCGGGCGTGCCGATGGTCCGGATGAACACAACGCGCGACTGGAAAGTGCTGGAGGCAAAGGAGCGCGCCGCCGCCATCCGGGTGATGCAGGCCTATGCCGGCATGGCGACCGCGATGGACCGCGAGGTCGGACGGCTGGTCGCGCATCTGAAACGCAGCGGGGATTATGACAATACGATCTTCGTTTTCCTGTCGGACAATGGCCCCGAACCGACCAATCCCTATGCCACCTTGCGCGGCCGTTTATTTCTGAACCTGCGCTATGACACGTCCATCGCCAACATCGGGCGGCGCAACAGTTTCAGCAATATCGGCGCAAGCTGGGCCAGCGCGGCGGCGTCGCCCCTGTCGGGATATAAGTTCAGCGCCACCGAAGGCGGATTGCGCGTGCCGCTGATCATCGCCTGGCCCGGCAGCCCGCATATCCGCGCCGGGGGGGTCAGCGACGGCTTTGCCTATGTCACCGACATATTGCCCACCCTCGCCGAACTGGCGGCGGTGCCCCTGCATGACGGACGCTGGCAGGGCAAGGCGGTCGAGCCGGTGACGGGACGCAGCCTCGTTCCCCTGCTGGGTGGACAGGCGCAGGATGTTTATGGCGATACACCGCTGGGGTATGAATTGTCGGGCAATGCGGCGCTGTTTCGCGGCGGCTACAAGCTGGTGCGGAATTTGCCGCCGACGGGCGATGGCCAGTGGCGGCTTTATGATCTGCGCGCCGATCCCGGCGAGACGCGCGATCTCGCCAAGGCGATGCCGGAGCGTTTTGCTGCGATGATGGCCGATTACCGCGCCTATGCCGCAGAAAATGGCGTGCTGGAGATGCCGCCCGGCTATACCGCCGACAAGCAGATCCAGCTTTATGCCTATGAACAGCGGGGGCGGAAAATGATGATCCGGCTCGCGCTGTTCGGCGGCGGAACATTGGCCATATTATCCGCCGGAATCTGGTTTCTGGTCCGGCGGCGGCGGGCGCGCCGTGTCGATCAGGCGAAAGCCGATGTGATCGGTGCCTAGGCTGCGCTCCTGAAACTGGCGCGCGGCGGGGCGGTAGCGGGCGCAATAATTGGCCGCGCATAGAAAGCTGCCGCCCTTGATGACATTGCTGTCCTTTCCGGCTTCGCTTTCGGTCCATTCCCACACATTGCCGATCAGATCGTGCACGCCCTTGCGGTCGGCGGGAAAGCAGGCAACGGGCGCGCGGCCGACAAAGCCGTCGGTGCCCAGGTCGCGGACAGGGAAAACGCCCTGATAATAGTTGGCGCGCGGCTTTCCATCGGCGCCGACGGGTTGATCGGGGTCGGCGCCGCCGGCGCGTGCGGCCCATTCCCACTGCGCCTCGCTGGGCAATTGCTTGCCCGCCCAGCGCGCATAGGCGCGCGCATCCTCCAGCGCGATCTGGACGACAGGGTCGCGCTCGCGGCCCTTGATATGCGTGTCGGGTCCGGCCGGATGGCGCCACTGCGCGCCGACGACCCAGCGCCACCAATTGGGATTGCCATCGGTCGGCGCGGCAAAGACGGCGCCGCCGGGAACAAGCATGTCGGGCGGCGCACCGGGCAGCGGCGGCGGCTTGCGCTCGGCGACGGTGCGATAACCGGTCGCGCGCACAAAGGCGGCAAATTCGCCGTTCGTTACTTCATGCGTCGCCATCCAGAAGCCCGCCACCTCGACCGCGCGCGGCGGTCCTTCTTCGGGAAGTTGCGGATCGGCGCCCAGGTCAAAGCGTCCGCCTTCTATCCAGACATAATCGCGTTCGGGCATGGCGGGGCAGGCGGCGCGCGCCGCTTCTTCCTTCACAGCGGGCGCGTCGGACATTTCCGGCTTTTCGCCGCTACAGCCCGCAAGGACCGCGCAGAGCAGCAGGAGGACGGCGCGCTGTCCCGTCATTCGATATGCGGCGGCAGCGTGCCCATCAGCGTTTCGACCATATGCGCGACCACTTGGCTTGCCATATCCGCCTCCAGCCCCTGATCATGGCGCAGCGCCCGCCAATTCTGAAAGGACAGGGTGGCGCACAGCGCCTCGGCAGTCATGCGCTCCGCCAAAATGGCGGGGGGCAGCAAATGCAGCACCCGGTCGCGTTCGGCCGCGATCACCTGTTCATATTGGCCCATCAGAAAGGGCGACTGATAGCGCTTGATATTGGCCGCGAGGCGAAAGGGCAGCATGGTTTCGAAAATGCGCGCGCGCCGTTCGGTCAGGTCGCGCATATTGGCGCGCCAGTCGGCCCCGGCAAAAGGGGCGGCGGCAATCGGCAGGACGCGGTCGGCAACGGTGTCGCTGATCTCCGCATAGAGCGCGTCCATATCGTCGAAATGGCGAAACACGGTGCGAAGCCCCAGGCCAGCCTCTTCGGCAACGCGCGCCGCGCTGGGCATCAGGTCGCCTGCGGTCATCAATTCCATCATCGCCTTGACGATGCGCCGATGGCTCGACCGGCTGCGCTCGCGGCGGCCGTCGATGCGTTGCGGCGCCCGGCTTGCGAGCGCGACTTTTCCCTCCCCATTGTTCATGACCTATGGCTGGACCAACGGCGCCGCGCGGTCAATGCCCCCGTCGCTAATTGCCCTGCAAGATCTTCTTGATCCCGCTTGCGACCGACGGGTGATAGGTGGCCTCGGCTTGGGCAAACAGGTCGGCTGCGACGCTTTCGCCCCATTCGCCCTGCTGCTTGAGCCCGCGATAAAGCGGATAGATCAGCAGACCCCGCCCCACGGACGACGCAAAATCCCGCAGCGCGGGCAGCGCGGGCTCATAGCGATTGGCAATGGCCAGTTCGAGCCAGGCCGAACGCACATAGGCATTGTTCGATTTTGAGAGGCCCAGCGTTTCATCCAGCTCTTTCAGCCGCGCGGGGCTTTGCTCGCGGCTGATCCCGTTCAGGAAACGCAGCCATTGCTGGGTGCTCCACCCCTTGGTGTCGACCGCGCTCGCCGGGCCGCCCGAATTGAACGCGGCCAGCTTCTCGTCGATGGCGGCGAGCGTGGTGCTTTCAACGCGCACCGCATTGTCGGGCAATCCCGCGGCATAGGACCAGCGGTCGAGTTGCAGGCTGAGTTCGAGCGGCGCGTCGCCCTTCAGCAGATTTTCGCGCAAATCGGCCAGGAATCCCGCCGTCGTCTGCGGCTGGAACGCATGACGGTCGAAATAGGATTTGAGATAGGCGTCCCAGCGGTCGCGCCCGACCAGATTTTCGATGGTACGAAGGAAATAGGATCCCTTGGTATAATCGAGAACGCCTTCGCCGGGGTTGCCGTGCAATCGGGTGGACGCGGCGGTTAGCCCGCCCGCCTGTTCGATCGCGCGGATCATATTGTCCCAGTCGAGGTCACTGTACATGGCCGCGCGTTCCTTGCCGTAGAGCGCCTCCATGATCCGGTTTTCAAAATAGGTGGTGAAACCCTCGTTCAGCCAGCCGTCCGACCAGGTGGCGTTGGTGACGAGATTGCCCGACCAGCTATGCGCCAGTTCATGCGCGACGACATCGGTGTTCGACCGGTCGCCGGTGATCAGCGTCGGCGTCAAAAAGGTCAGCATCGGATTTTCCATCCCGCCATAAGGAAAGGCGGGCGGCAGGACGAGCATGTCATAACGGCCCCAGCGATAGGGACCATAAAGCGCGGTCGCAGCGTCGATCATCTTTTCGACATCGGCAAATTCATAAGCCGCCTTGTCGAGCATCGCCGCCTCACTCCACACGCCCGAGCGCGGCCCGAGCGAGCGGAATTTCAGGTCGCCGACGGCAAAGGCGATCAGATAGGGCGGAACCGGCTTGTCCATGCGAAAGCGGAAGCGGCGGCGTCCGTCGGACAATTTTTCGCCCTTGTCGCCGCTCAGCTTTTCGCCGCTCATTACCGCGACCATATCGCCGGGAACGGTCAGCGCGGCCTCCCATGTCTGGCGAATGCCGGGGCTGTCCTGCGTCGGGATCCAGCTCCGGTTGAGGATCGCCTGACCCTGGCTGAAAAGATAGGGCTTGGTCTTGCCCGCGGTCATTTCAGGCGGCAGCCATTGCAGCGCATCGGCGCCTGGCGCGCTTGTATAGGTGATGCGGATATGGCGCGCGCCATTCAGCGTGACCGTCATCGCCGACCCCAGCTCGGCATCGCGCGGGCCGATGGTGAAGGGAAGGGCGCGGCCCCGATCATCGGTGACCGATGCGACCTCGATCCCGTCGACATCGAGAATGACCTGCTTTGCATCCGGCGCGGTCAGCAGGTCGAGCGCCGCCGTGCCGCTCAGCCGCTGCGCGGCAAAATCGACGTCAAGGTCGAGCGCGACATGGGTGACGCGCGCCTTTTCCGGTTCGGCATGGGTCCAGGCATCCTTGGCATCGGCGCTGGTCAATATCGGCGCGGGCGCCGCCGTTTCAGCGGCGGCAGGAGCGAAAGGGGCGGTAAGGGCGCTGCTCATCATCAGCGCGGCAAGGAAGATACGCATGGACCAAGGCCTAAGCCTCGCGCGCGCAAACTGCAACATGGCAGAGGGAGGCGAGGGGAGAACGAGGAGATAAGGCTTTTCTTGCAAGAATTGCGCTGGATGACATGAGTTGTTATTGAATTTCAATAAGGTTGAAATAGGTAATGATATATTTGAAGTAATTAATTTCATTACCGTGAAGCCAAATCATCATGTCTTTTCGGGCGATGTAGGTGAGTGATGACGCGCGATCATGTCGGTCAATTGTTGAAGTCGCTGCGGGAATCTTCGCGCATATCGCAGCTCGAGCTGGCGTTGCGGCTGAACGTGTCGCAGCGCCATGTCAGCTTTGTTGAAAGCGGGCGCGCCCGGCCAAGCCGCGGCCTGATCGAAAACTGGGCGTCCGAGACGGAGGCGCCGCCCTCGCTGTGCAATGCGGCGCTGCACCGGGCAGGTTATACGCCGCTCGTCGGCGGTGTAACTGTCGACAATGGCGGCCTTGCCGAGACGATGGCGGCGCTCCAGACGATGCTCGACATGCATGAACCTTTTGCGGGGCTGGTTTTCGATGCCGACTGGATTGCGCACCTGGGCAACAGGGCGAGCCACTGGCTGATCATGCAATTGCTGCCCGACTATAGGATCCACCATTATGATGGGCTGCAAGGTTTCGACATGATCGCAGCGGTAACCCATAAGGGGGGATTGCTTTCGCGGATGCGCGATCCCTGGGGCGCCGGGGGCGCACTGCTCGATCAGCTACGTGACGAGCAATGGGTGCGCCCTGCGCTCAAGCCGCGGGTCGATGCCTATGAAGCCTCGCTCCATCAGCGTTTCGGGCGGCGCCCCGAAGGAGGTGCGCGCCGCCAGTCGGGACCCTATCTCAACCTGATTTTCGACACCTGCTGGGGCGAGATGCGCTTCCTGACCGTGCAGAGCGTTTTCGCCCTGCCTCAGGATGTAACGCTGACCTCGCTGCGAACCGAATTATGGTTTCCTGCGGACGAGGCCACTCGCCACCTTATGCAGACGCAGCCCACTGCCGCAGGCGACGCCCCCCAGCGAGGAAGCGAACGAGAGGAAGGGAGCGACGCCCGCGAACGGGCGGCGCCGATGGGACGCATTATGTTGCGGTAACGATTACGCCTTAGGGGGCGACAGATCCTCCAGCCCGAATGTCGCGCAGCATCGAAACCGCAACGCGCGTGACCGCGTCCGAAATGGCGCGTCCTTTCTCCGGCGAAGCGAGCGAGGGGCAGCCCGACACGCCGGTTCCGGCGCTAAGCTGATGCATATTGCGATGATGCGCGGCGCGCCCGCCGTGGAGCAGGTCGGCGGCGGCCCAATGGAAATCATGAACGGGAAGCTGGTCGACCGCCTTGTCGATCCGTACAAGCTCGGGCGCGATCATCTGGACCAGCGAGGTTTCAAATTCGCAGGCATGGCCGACGCCGCCAAAGCTGCTTTCCTGAATCTTCGCCAGCTCCTCGGCGGCGATGCGCCACCAGGTGAGGAGGAAGATGTCGATCTCGGGAAAATCATTGCCAAAGGATTCAAGCGCCACCTGTCCGATCGCCAGATTGCCGCCATGGCTGTTGAACAGGATGATCTTGCGAAACCCATGGGCGACCACCGCAGCGAGCAGATCGGTCAGATAGGCAAGGAAGGTTTCGTGCCTGACGGTCAGCGTGCCGGCAAAAGCCATATGATGGCGCGAGCAACAAACCGCAATCTGCGGCAGGATCAGCACCTCCTCGCCCATTTCGGCATCGATCCGGTCGGTGAAATGGCGTCCGATCAGCGCATCGGTGGCGAGCGGCAGATGCGGCCCATGCTGTTCAATCGCCCCGATGTTGAGGATGACCGGCGTGTCGCGGTCGAGCGCGCCCAGCATCGGGCTGGTCAGCGCCTCCCACTTCATGCGAGCACCGCCCACATTTCAATTTCGACCTGAAAACCGTCGAGCAGCGCGCAGCCGATGGCGGTGCGCGTGGGGAAGGGCTGGGGCATGATCTCGCGATAGACGTTGTTGAAGCGCGGCCAGTCGGCCAGGTCGGTCATATAGACATTGACCTTGAACACGTCCGAAAAACTGGCGCCCGCGGCGGCAAGCTGCTTGCGACAATTTTCCAGCGTGACGCGCGCCTGCTCCTCAATCGTATCGCCGATCACCTGCCCCTGCAGATCGAGCGGGGCCTGGCCCGAAATGACGATGATATCGGCATCGCGGCTGATCCGCAGCACGGGCGAATAGGGTCCGGCCGTGACATGTTGTTCGGAGGCGACGGGCTGGATGGGGCGGGATGCGGTCATGCGAAAACCTCGTGGCGGATGGAATAGCGTTCAAGCGCTGCGGGATCGAGCTCGACCCCCAACCCCGGCCCTTCAGGAACAAAGGCATAGGGCGGCTCGAAGCGCAGCGGGGTCTTGAGCAGGTCATGCTCGCGGATCAGGCGGCCGAAAATGTCGCTCGACCAGACACAGCTTTTCGCCGCGATCGACTGGTGCACATACATGGCCTCCAAAATGCCAAGGTCGATTTCGGAGCCGTGGAAGCAGTAAAGATTGGCCGCCTCGGCAATGGCATTGAGCTGCGCGAATTTGGCAAGCCCCGCGTTGAAGTTGAAACCATCGGCGGCGCGCTGCTGGATCAGTGCAATGATATCATGCACCCGCTGCCCCTGATAAATATAGGGCAAGGCAATATGCTGGGTGATGGGAATGGACGAAAAGCGGCAGAGATCGGCATAGTCGGGGATCATCCATTTGGGGATGGGATCTTCGAGCAACTGCACATTGCCCACCTGTTCCAGCCCGCGCACGCGGATCTTGGCCGACGCCATATTTTCCCAGCGCTGATTGGGGTCGAACACCACCTTCATTCCCGGCGCATGGGCGGCAATCTGTTCGCACAGGCCGACGACATCATCTTCCAGATCGGCCTTCAGCTTGATCGCCCGATAGCCCTGGTCCTGATAGGCGCGCACCCACGGGCCGATTTCGTCGAGCGTGCGATGGCTCGACCAGGCATGGCATAAGACCGCGTCGCGCACCCGCCCGCCGAGCAGCTTGTAAAGCGGCACGCCCAGCGTCTTGGCCCACCCGTCCCACAGCGCGAGTTCGAACCCGTCAAATTCGCGCACCAGCGGCAGCGGTAATTGCTGCAGCGACAGGGCGGAAATATCGGTGCCGAGCAATTCGCCCGAAATGGCCTCGATCCGCGCCCATTCATGGTCGCGGTAAAATTCGCCGAGCGCGACCACGCCATTGGCCAGTGTCATTTTCACGACCAGCTTGGGCAAGGCGTCGAACTGGACGCTCCACGCCGCCTTGCCGCCGACAGGAAGCATGTGCAGCGGCTTGGCCAGCGATTCGGAATTGACGATGCCGGGCTTCGCCGGAACCACAACTTCGTGAAATTCAAATTTGGTGATGATCGGTGCGTCGCCGATGCCCGCGCTTCCGCGCGATATGGTCGCCATGGCCTCTCTGCCTCTCCCTTTCTCGCCCGGCTGAGCCGGAGCCTTGGTGTATCATAACCAATTTAGACCAATGCGCCAGTGCAAAGAGACCAATAATTGCGCATTTTATAAACATGTTGACGCAAAACCACCTTTTATGCGAGCTTGGTGAAAATATCGAAATTAGAACCATTGGAAAATTGGTCTTATCGGGAGATGGGGAGTAATGAAAAAGACGGGCAATTGCAGGTTCAGGCCTGCAAGGCGGGGACGAATCGCCGCGGGCCTTCTCGCCGGCATGCTGGCGATGGCGTCGGCTATTCCGGTGGGGGCGGAGCAGCGGGCCAGCGCTCTGCCTCTCCTGCCTAAGCCTGTCTCCGCGACACCGTCAGAGGGCGGGTTCCGCCTTTCTGACGGTGTCGCCATCGTGGCGGCGTCCGACGATGTGGGCCTGCAAAAAGCGGTGAATTGGCTGCGGGACAAGCTGGGCCAGCGGGCGGCGGGCAAAGACCCGGCGGTGACGGTGCGGTTCGAACGGGTCGCTGGGCTGCCTGCCGAAGGCTATCGCCTGGTCACAACGCCGCGCGGTGCCACGATCAGGGCGAGCGACGATGCCGGCCTGTTTCATGGCGCTGTAACGCTGTGGCAATTGGCGTCGGCGAGCGCGGCGGTCGTTCCCGCCGTGTCGATCGAGGATGCGCCGCGCTTTGCTTGGCGCGGCTTCATGCTCGACAGCGCGCGGCATATGCAGTCGGTGGATTTCATCAAGCGGCTGATCGACGCGATGGCCGCGCACAAGCTCAATATCTTCCACTGGCATCTGGTCGATGATCAGGGCTGGCGCCTGCCGATCGACAAATATCCAAAGCTGACCGAAGTGGGGGGATGGCGCCTTCCCGCCACCGCGCCCGGTGCGCCGCCTCTGCCGCCCTATGGCGGCCACTACAGCAAGGAAGAGATTCGCGACATTGTCGCCTATGCGGCTGCACGCAACATCACCGTCGTTCCCGAACTGGAATTGCCGGGTCACGCGCTGGCGGCGCTTCGCGCCTATCCCGAGCTCGGCACCGGGGTTCCCATTCCCGATGATGTTCATGCTGATTGGGGGGTCTATCCCTGGGTCTTCAATATCGAGGCAAGCAGCTTTTCCTTTATCGACGATGTAATCGCCGAAACGGTCGCACTCTTTCCGTCACCCTATATCCATGTGGGCGGTGACGAGGTGATTACCGAGCAATGGGCCAATTCGCCGCGCGTGCAGGAGCGAATGCGCGAATTGGGACTGGCCAAAATGGAGGAAGTCCAACCCTGGTTCATGCGGCGCGTCGAGGCGATGCTGGCCAAGCGCGGGCGCAAGCTTGTGGGGTGGGACGAAATTGCCGAAGGCAAGCTCGCCCCCAATGCGACGGTCATGTCGTGGCGCGGGGTGGAGGGCGCGATCATCGCCGCCCATGCCGGGCATGATGCGATTTTGGCGCCCTCGCCCGACCTTTACCTTGATCATCGGCAGGGCGTCGAGGCGGGCGAAGGGCCGGGGCGCGGGCGGCTGATCACCTTGGAAGATATCTATAATTTCGATCCGCTTCCCGATTCGCTGACCCCGGAGCAGCAGCGGCATATCATCGGGCTGGAAGCGACCCTGTTCAGCGAACATGCCCGCGACGATGCGCGGGCATCCTATATGATTTTCCCGCGCCTCTCGGCGCTCGCCGAGGTGGCGTGGCGCGGCGCGGGTGACGATTTCGCTGGCTTTGTCGACCGGCTGGTGCCGCAAGTGGATCGCATGAAAGCCATGGGCTTTGACCCTGCCAAAAGTGCTTTCACCCCGGTTGCGCGTATCGCGTCGCAAGCGGAGAGGCAGGTAACGCTCGACCTGTCGGTGCAGGTGCCTGCGGAGATACGCTATACGACCGATGGCAGCGCACCGGGGCCGAAGGCGCAGCTTTATTCGCAGCCGCTGACGCTCAAGCTGCCGGCGCGGTTGCGCGCGGCGGCCTTTCGCGGCGGCACCGCTCTGCCGGGCGCGCTCGATAGAAGCTATGACCGGGTCAATGTGCTGCGCCGCGATGATCGCGAGCTCAAGCAATGCAGCCAGGGCCTGCCGCTGGCGCTGATCGACGATGCACCCGCCGAGGGGCCGCGCGCCGACTTCCTCGTCAACATCCTCAGCCCCTGCTGGCTGTTCGAGGCCGCGCCGATGGACAAGGTCGCGGCGATCGACGTCGAAGTGGGGCAGGTTCCCTTCAATTTCCAGCTGAGCAACGGGCGCAATGTCACGCCGCGTAGCGCGCCTGCTACGCCCGAAGGCGAACTGGAAATCCGTGCTGGCGGCTGCGAGGGCGAACGCATCGGCTGGGTGCCGCTCGCGCAGGTGACCAGCCCGGCGGTGACGCGCCTGACCGTTCCGGTCGCCCCGCGGAAGGGCAAGGCCGACCTTTGCTTCACCTTCACCGGCGATGGTCCCGACCCTCTGTGGGCGATCAAATCGGTCCAGTTGAAGGCCGAGTGAGCTTGGGGTCAAGGGGGGAGGCGAGGCGATGAGCGGAGAGGCTATTCTTGTTCTGATGGGGCTGGCTGCCGTCATCGGGCTGGTATTTCTGATTGCGCGGTGGAAGCTCAATCCCTTTCTGGCGCTGCTGATCACCTCGCTGCTGCTCGGCGCGGCGGCCGGTTTGCCGCTCGACCGGCTCCTCGCCATTTATGAAGAGGGGGTCGGCGGGTCGCTGGGCCATATCGCGCTGGTCGTCGGGCTGGGCACGATGCTCGGCAAGCTGATGGCCGAATCGGGCGGCGCGGAGCGGATCGCGCAGACGCTGATCGGCTGGTTCGGGCCGCAGCGCGTGCACTGGGCGATGATGGTCGCGGCGCTGGTCGTGGGCTTGCCCGTCTTTTTCGAAGTGGGCTTTGTCCTGCTGATCCCGCTCGTCTTCACCGTCGCCATGCGGACGGGCACGTCGATCATCAAGGTCGGCCTGCCCATGGTCGCGGGCCTTTCGGTGGTGCATGGCCTGGTCCCGCCGCATCCCGCTGCCTTGCTCGCGGTGGGGGCATATCAGGCGGATATTGGACGTACCGTTCTCTATGCGCTGATCGTCGGCATCCCGACCGCGGCAATTGCCGGGCCGCTTTTTGCGAGCCTGATTGATCGCTATGTGACGATCGAAGGTCCAAATGCGATGGCCGAGGCGCTGACCGATGGCGGCAATGGCCCGGGCGCGGCGACTGATACGCGGGAGCTTCCCGGTTTCGGCATCACATTGTTCACCATCCTGCTACCGGTCTTGCTGATGCTCCTTGGCAGCTGGGCCGATCTTTTCGCACCCGCAGACAGCGCGACAAATGATTTTATTCGCATGATGGGCCATCCGGTCACGGCGCTGCTCGCGGGGTTGTTGCTGGCCTTTCTCACCTTTGGCAGCGCGCGAGGCTATGATCGGGAAACCATCGGGCGCTTTCTGGAACAATGTCTCGCACCCACCGCGCTGATTACCTTGATCGTCGGCGCGGGCGCGGGTTTCGGGCGCATCCTGATGGAAGCCGGAATTTCTGATGCGGTGGTTGGCATGGCACAGCGCGTTGACGTGCCGCTGCTGCTTCTCGCCTGGCTGGTGGCGGCGATGATGCGGATCGCGACCGGATCGGCGACGGTCGCCATGGCCACCGCTGCAGGGATCGTCGCCCCGGTCGCAGCGGGAAGCGATATTTCGCCCGAACTTCTGGTGCTCGCGACCGGGGCGGGCTCGCTCATCCTGTCGCATGTCAATGACGGAGGCTTTTGGCTGGTGAAGACCTATTTCGGCATGACGGTGCCGCAAACTTTCAAGACCTGGACGGTGTGCGAGACGATCATCTCCATCGTGGCGCTGCTGTTCACCCTCCTGCTGGCGCTATGGCTGTGAAACAGAAACTCCTTTCTTTCGCAGCGGGGGCAACTGCGATCATGTTGTTCCCCGCTTGCGCTTCGCTGCCCGCGGGCGCGCCCTTGTTCCAGGCGCGCGATTATGTCGGCGACGGCGTGTTCACGGCGGGGATCGAGGGGCCGGCCACCGGGCCCGACGGCGCGCTCTATGTCGTCAATTTTGGGCGTGAGGGAACGATCGGCCGCGTTGTTCCCGCCGGGGACGGAACGGGGCGCGCCAGCCTTTTTACCGATCTTCCGCCCGGCAGCATCGGCAATGGCATTCGCTTTGACGGCGACGGGGCGATGATCGTCGCCGATTACAAGGGGCACCAATTGCTGCGGATCGACAGCGAGGGGCAGGCAACTGTCTTTGCCTCCCTGCCACATGCCCATCAGCCCAATGATATCGCCCGCGCGCCCAGCGGCATATTCTACGCAAGCGACCCCGATTGGGCGAGCGAAAGCGGCCAATTGTGGCGCATTGATCGCGATGGCCAGGTTAAACTGATCGAAAATAACATGGGCACAACCAACGGCATAGAGCTCAGCCCTGACGGGCGCCGCCTCTATGTCGGCGAAAGCGTTCAGCGGCGTATCTGGCTCTATGATCTCGATGCCGAAGGGCGCGCGAGCAACAAGCGCCTCTTTGCCAGCTTTGCCGATCATGGACTGGACGGTATGCGCTGCGACCGCGCGGGGAATTTATATGTCGCCCGCTATGGTGCGGGCCATGTCGCCGTACTGGCGCCGGATGGCCGCGAAATTCGCCGAATCCCGACATGGGGCAAGGACCCGACCAATATTGCCTTTGGCGGACCGGATGGGCGCAGTGTTTATGTAACTTTACAGGACCGCGGTGCGATCGAGCACTTTCGGACCGCTGTTCCGGGCCGTGAATATGGCGGTTCCAGATGATTCAGAGCGCACCAAGCAATTCAAAAATAGGAGGAAAGAAACATGAATGCCAACGCCGGTCGCATGGCGATCGAGCGCCGATGCAATAATACCACAGGTATTATTATAATTTGATTATTGGTCATATTTATGTATTAAATCGAATCCGAAGTCGGCATGATGGCGCGCGCGCCGCCGACGGGGGCAATCAAGCGCTTTGAAGCGCAGGCATACAGGGAGAAGGATATGTCAATTCACAGGGACCGTGCACGCATGACGCTTTTGACCGCCGCGTCGGTCATAGCGCTTTCCATTCCGGGCGCGGCTTTCGCGCAAGAAGGGGCGGAGGTGACGGCTGCCACTACTGCACCCATGGACGAAATCATTGTAACGGGAATCCGGGCATCACAAACGCGCGCCATTGATGTAAAGCGTCAGGCCGACAGCGTCGTCGATGCCATCAGCGCCGAAGATATCGGCAAGCTGCCCGACCGCACCATTTCGGATTCGCTTCAGCGTATCCCCGGCATCCAGATTCGCCGTGAAGCGGGTGAAGGTGGGCGGATCAATATTCGCGGCCTTCCTCAGGTGACAACCCTGCTGAATGGGGAAGAGTTTTTGGGGGCGAACTCGGTCACAACCGTTCAGCCCAATTTTACAGACATTCCTTCGCAGTTGTTCGCCGGGGCGACAGTCTATAAATCGCCGACCGCTTCGCTGCAGCAAAGTGGCCTTTCGGGAACAGTGGATCTGCTGACCCGGCGTCCGTTTGATCTGCCGTCGGGCCTTACCGTTTCGGCAGCGGCTGAGGCGCAATATGGCGACAAGACCAAGGAGTGGAATCCCGCTTTCAACGGGCTTGTAGCCTATAATTCTGGCCGCTTCGGCATTTTGGCGTCTGTCGCCTATAGCACGGTAGATCTTTCGAACAGCTATCGCGGTATTCAAAGCTATGGTGTCTCGTTGCGTCGGGAAGCTTTGAGCCCCAAGGAGCAGGCTGAGGGCTCGCAAGGCGACTTTGCGGTGGGCAATGGCGGCGTTAGCCGAGGCACGGCGATTCGCGATGGCGGCGGCAATATTATCGGTTTTGACGTAAATGGCGATGGCGATGCGAATGATGCATTTATTGCGCCGCAATCGAACGCAGTGTGGGATCGCATTACCTCGCGTGATCGTTTGGGCGGCAATGTCTCGCTGCAATTCGAATTAAGCGATTCGCTTAAGCTGACCGCCGATGCATTTTATACTCGTCAGACGCAATATGACCGCACGGCAGGTTTTTTGTTCCAGAATGTTGGCTGGATGCAGACGCCGTTTTTGCCGACCAAGTTCCGCGATACTGGCGCGAAAAGCCCAGTCATCGGCGGGCGTCAACATGACGTTCATACGGTCCAAACTTATGAATATGATATGCCGAATGCTGACAGCTATTCGGAAACGTTCCGGACTAAATCGGAATCGCAAAATTACAATCTTCAGCTCGATTATGACAATGGCGAAGGGTTGAGAGCCACGCTGCGCGGTATTTATGGTAAAGCCAGCCGGAAAATGGACCAGTCCTATCTGCAGTTCAACCTGACTGACGGCAGCCAATGGGCGTATAATGGAGTCGGAAACTACCCTGACAGCTTGGGAGGTGATCGCGCCTTCAATCCGGACGGCTATCGCATTTACAGCCAAAAAGCGACAGTTGATTACTCCAGCGGCAAACTTGCTTTTAAATTCCCTACCGCTTTTCTTGATCAGGTGAAGGATCTGAGCACCTATGCGTTGAAGGCTGTTTCTTCCGAAGGGAATGATCACCGCGATGGTGATATTTGGGCCCTTCGCGGTGACGTTGAGTGGGAATCGGATAGCGGTATCGGGATCAGCGCAGGCGCCCGCTATAGTGAACGTGCGGTCGAACAGTTTACGTTCGAGCGTGTATCGCCCCTTTATGCGGGGAATACCGATCATCCCTCGAATCCCGCTGGCGGATGTTTGGTCAAATGGAAATCATTTGACGTCAATATGGGTAGCGCGGCCTGTTCGGTCCGTGACGCAAACGGGGATCCGTATACCGCCGGTTTGGTACGCGACGGCACCGATGCGATTTTTGGCGGGAAAATGAAGCCATATAAGCTCAACGCTGCGGGCTTACCGGACATTTGGGCTATCGATCCACGCGAACTGGATGATGCCGAAGCGATCCAGAATAAATTCTATCCGGGCAACATCAACAACATAAATCCGGCGGATTCTTTTGAAATGAACCTGCGCCAGATTTCGGGCTATGTGCAGGCAAATGGGGAGGGTGAGGTTTTTGGTCTCCCGTTCCGTGCCAATGGCGGCGTGCGTGTCGTGAATACCAAATTCCGTGTTCTTCAGAACATTCTGGGCGACGGACAGCCCTATGGCGTTTCCGGCGTGGATGCGGGCGATGTATACTTTAACCGGGAGTTCACGGATTTCTTGCCAGCGCTCAATGTCGCCTTCGATTTGAATGACAAGCTGAAGCTTCGAGCTTCCTATGCGAAGACGATGACGCTGCTGGATTTCATCCAGTGGGGTGGCGGACTCCGGATCGGCTATGCGATCGACAACTCGGTCAGCCCACCGATCTTTCGCGCCGAATCGGCCAATCAGGGCGGTAACCCGGACCTAAAGCCTTGGCGGTCGAGCAACGTGGAGGCCAGTCTCGAGCTCTATACTGGGCCTTCGAGCATGCTAGCGGTGGGTGCGTTCTATCTTGAGGTGGAAAACTTCATTCTTAACTCGACCATCCTGCGAAATGACATCCCTGACAATGACGGGGTCGTTCGAAATCCGGCGCTACCCGTAACTACAATTGTCCAAGGATCAGGAGGCTCGCTCAAGGGTTTTGAGGCTTCGGCTCGTCAGGCGCTGACCGATTATGGCGTGGATGGTTTCCTCGGCGGCTTTGGCGTCGATGCGAACTATACGCTTTCGCTGGGCGATACGGGAGCTGTGGATCTTGCTGGCAAGAAGCAGCCATTCCAAGACAACTCCAAGCATCAGGTAAACGCTGCCCTCTGGTATGAAAATGGGCCATTTTCGGCGCGTATCGCTTATAATTATCGTTCGAAGCGTCTTAATAGCCAGAATTGGGCCGGAATCCGCGGTCTGTCGGTCTATCAGCGTCCGACCAATTATTTTGATGCCTCTGTTTCGTTTGCTGTGACCGACAATATTACCCTTTATGGTCAGGCCTCCAACATCACTGGCGAGTCCGAACGCTATTATTTGACTTGGAAAGATCAGGTCGGTTGGGATCAGATTTACGAGCGTCAGTTTGTAGCGGGTGTTCGCGCTCGGTTCTGATCATTTTCATCGAACCTCTCCTACTCGCCGCTCGCCTTGTGCGAGCGGCGAGCTTTCTTGCATGAGAAGGCAGGGGTAAGGGGTGGTCAAGTGATGAAGAACGACCAGGATCAGCAAATCCGGCGGGTGGTGATCGTCGGGGGCGGAACGGCCGGATGGATGGCCGCCGCCTATATGGCGCAGCATCTGCGCCACCTTTCCCTTGAAATAACGGTCGTCGACAGTTCCGAAATCGGAACGGTCGGGGTTGGCGAGGCAACCGTGCCCGCGATCCGCGATTTTCTGGCGGCGGTGGGCCTCAGGGATGCCGACGTGCTCGCCGCGACCGAAGGCACGGTCAAGCTGGGCATCGCTTTTCAGGACTGGGCCGAGAAGGGGCATTATTTCTTTCACCCCTTTGGCCTTTATGGGGTGCCCGCGCGCGGTGTGCCCTTTCATCAATATTGGCTGAAGCTGCAGTCTGCAGGCGATGACGTGCCGCTATCCGATTATTGTCTCTGCACCCAGCTGGCCCAGCAGGGGCGTTTCCTCGTTCCCAATCCGCGACCGGCCAATGACCTTGGCTTGTTTGACTTCGCGTTGCATTTTGACGCGTCCAAATTTGCGGCAATGCTGCGCGATCTGTCTCTCGCCAAGGGGGTGACGCATATCGACGGCCGGATCGAGGGCGTCGAGCGGTCCAAGGGTAATGGTCATGTGGAGGCGATCCGACTAGCCAATGGGCAGCGTGTCGTGGGCGATTTATGGATCGATTGTTCAGGGTTTCGGGGGCTGTTGATTGGCGATGCTATGGGCGTCGGCTATGTCGACTGGCGCCGCTGGCTGCCCTGTGATCGCGCGATTGCGATCGGTAGCGAGAATGGGGGAGTGGCGCCGCCGCTGACGACGGCCACGGCAAGGGAGGCCGGGTGGCAATGGCATATCCCACTGCGTCACCGGGATGGGAATGGTTATGTCTATTGTTCCGAATATATAGAGGATGATGCGGCCGAGCAGCGGCTACGGGCCCAATTGAAGGGAGTGCCGATCGGCGAGGCTCGGCGATTGCGCTTTACGCCGGGCCACCGCGAGCGTTTCTGGCAGGGCAATGTTGTCGCCATTGGTCTCGCGGCAGGGTTTCTGGAGCCGCTGGAATCCACAAGCATCACGCTCATTCAATCGGGAATTGAACGGTTGGTGCGTTTGTTTCCCGATCGCCGCTGCGATCCTGCGCTTGCCGCCGTTTATGATCGTCAATCGCGACTGGAATTTGAACGGATACGCGATTTCCTGCTGATTCATTATTGCCTCAACCGGCGGATGGGCGAACCATTTTGGGATTATATGCGAGGTTTGACCTTGCCCGACACGTTGCAAATGAAGCTCGACGCCTGGCGCGCTCAGGGTGAATTGGTGCGATATGAGTGGGAAAGTTTTCAGGAGCCAAGCTGGTTGAGCTTGCTTGCCGGTTTTGATGAGCGGCCGCGGCGTTACAGTCCGCTTGCGGATCGTGTCAGCGAAGGGGAGCTACGTGAAACATTCGCGCGCATGCGCTCAGCCATCGCCGACACGGTAAAAATGGGTGCGAGCAGCGCGGAAGCCGAACGACAATTACGCGCTGCAGGGCGGACGCGATGAAGGGCGCCATTGCATCCCTGGTCACCCAATATCTCTACTGCTCCGCGGAGGAAGGAAGAAAAATTGCTGCTGCATGGTGTTGAGCATTCGCTTCAAAAAAAAGGCTCCACTCCCCTCTATGTACAGTTGCAACAGCTTTTGCGCGACGCCATCGCCGAGGGGCGGGTCGCGGCCGAGGATGCGATCCCTACCGAGCGCGACCTGGCGCACAAGCTCGACGTGTCGCGCATCACTGTACGCAAGGCCATCGACGGCCTGGTCGATGAAGGTCTGCTGACCCGGCGTCGCGGTACGGGAACCTTCGTTCGCGGTGCGCGAGTGGAGAAGAGTTTTTCAAAACTCTCTTCTTTTTCCGAAGATATGATGTCTCGCGGACGTCACCCCTCCACGCAATGGGTCAGCCGCGCGCATGGCGCGGTTAACCCCGAAGAGGCGCTATCGCTCGGATTGTCACCCGGCTCGCCTGTATACCGCTTCCATCGCATTCGTTATGCCGATGGGGCGCCGATGGCGCTGGAATATTCCACGATTGCTTCCTTCTGCCTTGCGTCCATCGATGCCGTCGAACATTCGCTTTATGCTGCGCTGGATGCGGCAGGACACCGGCCCGTTCGTGCCCTCCAGCGTTCGCGCGCGGTGGCGCTTGATGCTGAGCAGGCCGAAGCGCTCGCGACCAGCGTTGGGGCGCCGGGGCTTTATATTGAACGCCGGGGGTTTCTAGCCGATGGCAGGCCGGTGGAATTTACCCGTACCTTTTATCCCGGCGACGCATATGATCTGGTCGCTGAACTGAATATGGGATGATGCAAATCATCAAAAAAGATACCAATTGAGATTATTGGTATCTTTTTGGTAGATAGTTCTCCTTCTCTCCTGTTTATTGCGGGGAGGGAGGCGAGCATGAACAGAAAAACGCAGGGCATGATGCAGGAACCGGCGAGAGCGCGGCTTGCGTCGCTGGATTTGCTGCGGGGCCTCGCGGTGATGGGGATGATCCTTGTCAATGCGGCTGCGGCGCTCTTCTATTCGGTTCAAGCGGATGTCTGGCCTCCGCTGCTTCACGCCCGCTGGGATGGACTGACCATAGCCGATCTGGTCTTTCCCGCATTTCTATTGATGGTGGGGGTTTCCATTCCCTTTGCGCTTGCGCGCCCAGCCGCCGAAGATGGCTTGACCGCTCCGGTGGCGTGGCAGATTGGCACGCGTAGTTTACGTCTGATCCTGATTGGCTTTCTTCTCTCCAACCTTGCCTGGTTTGCGGATTTTACGTCCGGCGACTGGCGGCTCTTTGGCGTGTTGCAGCGCATTGGATTGGTGTATGGGGCTTGTGCTTTGCTGTTCCTGCTTTTGCGACCGCGTGCGCTGCTAATTCTGACGCTCACCATTCTTATATTATATTGGCCGTTGGCGCTGGCACCGTCGCTCGACGGAGGGGGCACCGATATTTGGGCGCGGGGACAGAATTTTATCGCGTCGGTCGATCGTGTCTTTTTGGGGGCTGGCAATCATATCTATGTGAAGGGCCCGCAAGGCTATGATCCCGAGGGGGTGCTGGGCACCTTGCCCGCTATCGCGCATGGGTTGATCGGGGTTTTGATCGGCATTGCCCTTAAGGCGCGGCCGGCGGGCGGCAGTGCGGGGATGCTGGCGCTGGCCGGGGCTGCGATGCTGGGCGTGGGCCTCGGATGGAGCCTGTGGTTTCCGGTGATCAAGGACATATGGTCGTCGAGCTTTGTCCTCGTCACCTGCGGAATTACGACCCTGGCGCTCGCGGCGCTTCATCATTTTGTGGACGGCCGTGCAGGCGCAGAGCACCACTGGCTGGCACGGATCGCTATGGCCTTTGGCCTTAACGCCATTGCCGCCTATGTGCTGCACATGGTCACGGCAGGGGTTGTCGGTTGGGACCTGGTTCTACTGCCCTATCATTGGGCGGCTGCTTGGCTGCCCGGTGAAATCGCCAGCCTGCTGCCCATACTGATATATATGGCGCTGATCTGGGCGGCGATGGAATGGCTGCGCCGGAAAAACTGGATCATCAAGGTCTGAGCCGCGCGCCGCAGCGTTTGAAGGGCTCTTCTCATCTCGGCTGAATAGTAGACATGATGCAGCTCGCCTGCCTGCGCAGCAGGCGGGCCAGCCATCCGTCATTTTCAGGATAATGGTGCGGTCGAGAAGACTCGAACTTCCACGGCCTTTCGGCCACAACGACCTCAACGTTGCGCGTCTACCAGTTCCGCCACGACCGCACATCATGATGGGGCCGAACGGGTCCGGCACCGGGTAGGTGCGGGCGCCTAGCAAAGCTTTTCACCCGATGCAAGCAAGCTTGTGCCGAATATTTTTTCGGACGCGCTTTCGGGTCCGCCCAGCCTGCCGCCTTTGTCACAAAAACGACTCTTAAGAGTCACGCAAATGTCATTGCTCTGGCGTCAGACGGTCATCGAATCAGCCTAGTGGCGGCGTCACCGGGGGCGTGGGGTTCTGTCTTTCGCTGGCCGGTGATTTTTCACCAGCGCCCAGCGGGGCGCACACCGGGAACGGAGATTTTCATGGCGGCTTTTGCGCGCGTTCGATTGGTCATGCTGAGTGGCGTGGCCTGTTCCATTCTTGCAGCCTGCGGTGCCGATGGCGTGGCTTCGCCGGGCGAAGGCACGATCGTCATTCCGGCGCCGACGCCGACCCCGACGCCCACCCCGACTCCCACGCCGACCCCGACCGGCGTGACGCCTGCGGCGAACTGCCCGACGATTGCTGGTCCCGCGACCGCCCAGTTGCAGAATCTCGGTACGATCACCGGTCCGGAAGGCACGTGGCGCAACTGTGCTTTCCCCTCGCGCTTCACGGCCTCGACCGCCATTCCCAAGGTGGACGGCGTTATCTATTCGCTTCCCGGTCGTGTCGATGTCGGCACCGACCAGGGCGCGGCGAGCACCAACACCGATGTCACGCTGACCATCGACCCGGGCGTCATCATTTTCGGTTCGACCGGCGTTTCGTACCTTGTCGTCAATCGCGGCAACAAGATCGACGCTGTCGGCACCCCGACCCAGCCGATCATCTTCACGGGCCGCGGCAACGTCGTCGGTTCGGCCGATGACAATACGTCGCAGCTGTGGGGCGGTGTCGTCCTGCTGGGCCGCGCGCCCATCACCGACTGCCTTGCCCCCGGTGCGGCCGAAGGCACGGTTGCCTGCGAACGCGATACCGAAGGCACGTCGAACGCTCTTTATGGCGGCGCGCAGGCCGGCGACAATTCGGGGCGCATGGCCTATGTCCAGATCCGCTATTCGGGCTTTGTCCTGAGCGCCGACAAGGAATTGCAGGGCCTGACTCCCTCGGGCGTGGGCTCGGGCACCGAAATTCATCATATCCAGATCCACAACAGCTCGGACGATGGCATGGAAGTTTTCGGCGGACGTCCGAACTTCAAGCATATGATCGTCACCGGCGCTGAAGATGACAGCTTTGACACCGACGTCGGCTACAAGGGCAACATCCAATATGCCATCGCCGTGCAGCGTGCGGGCGGAGCGATCGGCGATTCGATGATGGAAATCGACTCGGACGGCAATGAAAATGCCGTTCCGCGTCAGAATGTGACCATTTCGAACTTTACCTTCATCCAGCGCAACGCGGCTGCCGGCAACGGCGCGGCCATCCGTATCCGCGGCGGTGCCGATTATACCTTCGCCAATGGCCTGATCGTGTCGCCGGGAACGCGCTGCCTGCGCGTCGACAGCGCCACGACGGCGCAGACCACCGGTCCCGATGAAGCCGGTCCGCCGAAGTTCCACTCGGTGTCGATGCAGTGCAACGCGACCCCGTTCCGCGGTTCCAATGGCGTCAGCGATGCCGAGGTTCAGGCGATCTTCGAAGGCGGCACGAACAATCGTTCAACCTACACGCCCAGCCTGACCAATTTGTTCGTCAACGGCGCGACCGAGACGGGCTTCGCCGCCTTCAATGCGAAGACGCTGAACGCCTTCTTCGACACCACCAACTATGTCGGCGCCGTCCGCGACGCCAATGACACCTGGTACGCCGGTTGGACCTGTAATTCGGCCACCGCCAGCTTTGGCAGCACCAGCGGTTCCTGCACCGCGCTGCCGGTCAGCTGATCGAAGGCGATCCTATCGGGGGGCGGGCGGACCTGTGGGGCTGCCCGCTCCCTCATTTGCATATTTTCAGGGGTTTTCACCATGACCAAGCGGCCGATCCTTGCCAGCCTGCTCCTCCTCAGTTCTGCGCTCGTGGCGCCTGCGACGCTCGCGCAAAGCGCCGATCCCGCGCCGGCCGGCCCGGATCCGGTCGCCGATGCTGCCTCGCCCGACGAGGCGGCGCCCGATGAGGAGGCCGATGTCTCCATTCCCGGCGGTGCCAACCAGGAAATCGTGGTCACGGGCCGTTATACCCCCAATATCGTACGCGCGACCCCCGAAGTGGTGTCAGTGCTGTCCTCCGCCGATATCGCCCGGACCGGGGAAGGGGATATTTCCGGATCGTTGCAGCGCGTCACCGGCCTGTCGGTGGTCGGCGGCGGCTTTGTCTATGTTCGCGGGCTTGGCGACCGCTATTCGCTGGCTTTGCTCAATGGCTCTCCCCTGCCGAGCCCCGAACCGCTGAAGCGGGTGGTGCCGCTCGATATTTTTCCGACCAATGTCATCGACTCGACGTTGGTTCAGAAAAGCTATTCGGCGAATTTCCCCGGCGAATTTGGCGGCGGGGTGATCAACCTCACGACCAAGGCGACGCCGCGCGAAACCTTCCTCACCCTGTCGGGCGGCATCGGCTGGGACAGCGAGACGACCAACCAGCTTGGCTATACCTATTATGGCAGCGATACCGACTGGACCGGTTTCGACGATGGCACGCGCGATATTCCGCCGCTGCTTCAGGCCGCGCTCGACAGCGGCAAGCCGATCCTCGAAGGTGCTGACTTCAGCCAGGATGATCTGGAAGCGATCCAGATGCAGCTCGTGAATGCCGAAACCACCTTGCTGCAGCAGAATAACCATATTCCGATCAACTGGTCGGCAGGGCTGACCGGCGGCACGACGATTCAGCTTCCGGGCGGCGAACTCGGGATCATCGCGACGGCGGGGATCAGCAACAAGTGGCGCACGCGCGATACACTGCAGCAAACATCGCTGAACCAGGACCTCTCGGGCGATCCGCAGACCAGCTATAATCGCGTCGTCACCGATAATCGTATCGTCGTGAACGGCCTGTTGGGCTTTGGCCTGGAAATGGGCGAGCACAAGCTGCGCTGGACCAATCTTTATATCCGCGACACGCTGAAACAGGCGCGCCTCGCGCTTGGCACCGACCGCAACCAGTCCGACCGCGACATTATGAAACAGGACACTGCCTGGTATGAGCGGCAGTTGATCAACACGCAGTTTGTCGGCGAATTCCAGTTTGACGCGCTCAAGCTCGACCTGCGCGGCGCCTATGCCAATTCGCAGCGTGAAGCGCCCTATGAGCGCAGCTTCACCTATGTCCGCACCAATTTGCCGCCCGAGCAGGACCCGGTCGGCGATCGTTTCGTCAATGACCTTGGCGGCAATCGTGGTGATGCGTCGATCGCCTTTTCAGACCTGAACGAAAATCTCTGGTCGGGGGGCGCCGATCTTTCCTATGAGGTCGCGCCGCGGGTTTCGGCCACAGTGGGCTATGCCTATAGCGATACGCACCGCGTATCCGAGCGCCGCTCCTTCCTGTTCCGCGCGACCGACCTGCCGCTGGCGGTGCAGCAGCTTCGCCCCGACTATCTCCTCTCCGACGCAACGATCCAGCTTTATGATATCACGCTGATCGAAACCTCGGCGCAGGATGGTTCGGCCGCCTTTGATGCCAAGCTTCGCACCCATGCCGGCTATGGGCAGATTCAGGCCGAGCTGATGCCCTCGGTCAATATCAACGCCGGCGTCCGCTATGAAACCGCCAAGCAGACGGTGGCGCCGGTTGACCTGTTCGGCACGGGCATTGGGGACAGCCTCGCGACCAATTTGAACAATGATTATTGGCTGCCTGCGGTGACGCTGACCTGGGAAGCGGCGCCCGACATGCAGGTGCGCCTCAACGGCTCCAAGACGATTGCGCGGCCCCAGTTCCGTGAGTTGATCGAGCAAATCTATCAGGACCCCGAATCGAACCGGCTGTTCCGCGGCAACCGTTCGCTGACCGACAGCGAACTGTGGAATGCCGAGGCGCGCTATGAATGGTATTTCGCCCGCGACCAGCGGCTGACGGCGGCGGCTTTTTACAAGTCGATCGACAAGCCGATCGAAGCCTATACGTCGGTGTCGGATTCGTCGATCAACACCAGCTTTGCCAATGCGCCCAAGGCGACGCTTTATGGCGGCGAGATAGAGCTGCAGAAATATTTTCCGATGAACAGCCTGTCGGATGCGCCCTTCTGGCAGAGCCGCCGCATGGTCCTGATCGGCAATTACACCTATACCCAGTCGGAAATTCAGGTGCGCGAAGGCGACAAGACCGTGATCAACGGGGTCGAGCATGACGCGTCCAACTTCTTTTTCGACGGGGCGCCGCTGACGGGTCAGTCGGACCATCTGGTCAACGTCCAGATCGGGCTGGAAGATCAGGACCGGCTGTCGCAGCAGACGCTGCTTTTGACCTATGCCAGCCCGCGCGTGACCAGCCGCGGTCCCTCGGGTCAGCCCGACCTCAAGGAAAAGCCCGGCATCCAGCTCGATTTCGTGGCGCGTCAGGGGCTTATGCTTGGCGGCAAGGAAGTCGAACTGAAGTTCGAAGCGCGCAACCTGACGGGGCGCACTTACAAGGAAGTGCAGGAAGCGGGCGACAATCGCATCTATTTCAACCGCTACAAGCTGGGCCGGACCTTCTCGCTCAGCGCCTCGCTTAAATTTTAAGCGCAGCTATCGGGAACGACGGCTCCGGCTTGATTTCAAGGCAGAGCCGTCGTTTCCATCGCTCAACTGGCCTGCGCGCCCGCGATCCGTTGCACAGTCGCCCCCCGGACTCGCTCGCCTGACAAAAAACTGTAATCTTTACGTCAACTGATTGTCATCGACCGGCTCTACTCGATTCGCGAGAGCTGTTTCAGTTGGGGGACAGGGGCGTTTCATGGGTATGTCGATGCCGAAAATGGCCGTAACGCTGCCGCGCGTGCTTCCTGCGTGGTTGCGCGGTGCGCGCCCACGTCCATTGGGCGATATCTGGCCGATGCTGATCGTGGCTGTGCTGGCGCTGCTCCTGGCTTGGCAGGCCGTCCGGCTGCTGTGGACGCTGATCGTGCCGCTTTCGCCGCTGGGCGCATGGGAACCGGCGACCGCCCAGATCGCATCGCCCTCCGAACGGCGGGCGCTTTTTACAGCGCTCGACCCCTTTTTTCGCTCCGGTCCTTCGGGACCGGCGAGCGCCAATGTCACCGCCCTTGGCCTTACCCTGTTCGGGGTGAACATGAATGAAGCGACCGGGGGCGGGTCGGCCATCATCGCGGGCGAGGATGAGGTGCAGAACAGCTATGCGGTCGGCGATGAAGTGGCACCGGGGGTGCGGCTTGTCGGGGTCGCGTTCGACCATGTGCTACTCGACCGGGGCGGGGTGCGCGAGACGCTGTTTCTCGATCAAAGTGGCGAGGCGCCGGTTGCAACCCCGGCAACATCCCTGCCAGCGCCAACGCCGGAACCGGGCACGGGGAACGATAGCGCGGCAGCGGCTGGCGGCGAATTGACGCCTGCTGCGCTGCGTTCCGGGGTGGGTTTTGCACCGCGTAGCGAGGAGGGCCGCGTGACCGGGCTGGTGGTGCAGCCGCAAGGGGACGGCGCAACCTTCCGCGCGGCAGGTTTGCGTCCCGGCGACGTTATTCGCGGTGTCAATGGCCGTCCGGTTGCCTCTGCCGGAGATGCGGCGGCGCTGGCCAATCAATTTGTTCCGGGAGCCCGCCTCTCGCTCGAGGTTGAGCGCGGCGCGAGCGTCGTTCCGGTCGCTATCATTCTTTCGAAATAATGAGATTTATGCGCTTCAAACTTTCCCTGATGCTAGCCGCGGCGCTGGTTTCGGCCACCCCCGGACCGGCTTTGGCCCAATATACGCTGAATGTCCGCGATGCCGATATTCGCGCCTTCATCCAGGATGCGGCGCGGATTACCGGGCGGACTTTTGTCATCGACGGGCGCGTCAACGGCAAGGTGTCGGTAGTCACCGACCGTCCGCTGTCGCGCAGCGAATATTTCGAGATTTTCCTCGCCACCCTCCGATCGAACGGGCTCGTCGCGGTCCCAGGTCCCAGTGGCAGCTATCGCGTCCAGCCGATCGACGGGGCGGCATCGCAGCCGGGCCGGATCGGCAGCGCGCGGGCAGCGCAAAATCAGTTTGTGACCGAGATTATCCGCCTGAAGCATATCGACGCGGTGGCCGCGGTCGAAACGCTGCGTCCGCTGGTCAGCCCGCAGGGATCGCTGACCGCGAACCGCAATGCCAACAGCCTGGTCGTCGCGGACTTTGCCGATAATATCCGCCGTATTCGCGCGCTCGCGTCGAGCATCGACCGCGACACATCGACGAGCCGAATCGTTAGCCTGAAAAATGCCGGCGCGCGGGAAATTGCCGCAGCGCTTCAGGCGCTGGTGCCTGCGGCGGGCGAGGGGGCACAGGCGCCCGTCGCAATCGTTCCCATCGACAGCAGCAACGCCATTGCCCTTCGCGGCGACCAAGCGCTGGTCGCGCGCTTTGTCCAGATGGCGGCGGATCTGGACCAGAAGGCCGCGGGGGGAACCGAACTTCGCGTCTATTGGCTGCAACATGCCAATGCCGAAACTTTGCTGCCGACGCTGCAACAGCTTGTCGGCGGCGGCAGCGACCCGGCGCAAAAGGCGGGGCTCCCCCCCGCATCCTCGACCGAAAAGGGCACAGCCACCGGAGCATTGCCCGCCGCGACCAGCACCACGCCGACGAGCGTCAGCGGATCGGGCGGCAGTATCGCGACGCGGGGACCCGCGATTGTCACCCGCTATGAAGGCGCCAATGCGATCATCGTTGCGGCGAACAGCGATGTACAGCGCATGCTCGGCGAATTGATCCGCCAGCTCGATGCGCGCCGCGAACAGGTGCTCGTCGAGGCGATTGTCGTCGAAATCGGCGATGATGCGGCGAAAAAACTGGGGGTGCAATTTCTGCTGGGCGGCAAGAATATTCCCTTCATGGCCACCAGCTATAGCAACGCCCAGCCCAATATATTGACCTTGGGCGGCGCCTATGCCGCAAGCCGCCTCACGCAGGAGGAAACGACCGAGGATGGTGACAAGATCATCACCCGGACGACCAGCGCGCTGGGTGACAGCTTGCAGCAGGCGGCGGCGGCCTCGCTTCTGTCAGCCAGCGGCGGCTTCGCCGGTTTTGCAGGCGACCTTGGCAAGAATACGATCTTTGGCGCGATCATCAATGCGGTGAAGTCCGACACCACATCCAATCTGCTCGCCACCCCGCATATCGTCACGCTCGACAATCAGGCGGCGAAATTTCTGGTCGGGCAGGATGTGCCGATCACCACCGGCGAGGCTTTGTCGGACAATTTCGATCAGGCGTTTCGCACTGTGCAGCGCGAAGAAGTCGGCATCAAGCTGGAGGTGACGCCGCAGGTCAATGGCGCGGGCGAGGTCAAGCTGTTCCTGCGGCAGGAAGTGTCGAGCGTTGCGGGGCCGGTCTCTTCGCGTAACAGCGACCTGATCCTCAATAAACGCGCCTTTGAAACCGTGCTAACGGTCGATGACGGCGAGATACTGGCGATTGGCGGGCTGCTCAACGATGATGAGCGCCGGACGATCGAGCGTATCCCGCTGCTCAGCGATATTCCCGTACTGGGCGAATTGTTCAAATCGCGCACGCGCACGCGGGCCAAGACCAATTTGATGGTCTTCATCCGCCCGACGATCCTGCGCAACCGCGCCGACAATGCCGCGCTGACCGCGCGTCGCTATGGCTATGTCCGCAATTTCCAGCTGGAGCGCAATCCGCTGGAGGAACCCGCCATCGATACGCTGGTGCGCGATTATCTGGGAACGACGCCGCCGGTGCCGAGCACGCCGACGGCCGCCGATGTGACGGTGGAGCCCGGCGACCTGCCGCGCTTGCGCCGACCGGATGGCACCATTGCGCCTGCCAATGTGCCGCCGCCTATCTCCAGCGCGCCGCCGCCGATGACGGAGGGAGAGGGGCTGTGAGCGACACGATGCCGACCGGCGCACCCACCGCGGCCCCGGTCGATATACCCTATGGCTTTGCCCGCCAGCATGGCGTGGTCATCGCCCCCGATGGCGAAGGAGGCTGGCTGGCGACGCTGCGCGAAGGCAGCGACCCCGCGGTGCTGATCGAGGTCAAACGCTATCTGGCGCAGCCGCTGCGCGTTGCAACGGCCAATACCGCCGATTTCGACCGGTTGCTTTCGGATCATTATGCCGTTGATTCTTCGGCGGCGGGCCTCGCCGGATCGCTCGACGGCGGCGACATCGACCTCAGCCTGCCCAGCGCCGAAGATTTGCTCGACAGCGCCGATGATGCCCCCGCCATCCGCCTGATCAACGCAATCATCGCCGAAGCGGTGCGGCAGAGCGTCAGCGATATTCACATCGAGCCTTATGAAAGCGGGCTGGTTGTGCGGATGCGCGCCGATGGCGTGCTGCGCGAACATTTGCGGATGCCGCCCCATGTCGCCCCGGTGGTGGTCAGCCGCATCAAGGTGATGGCGCGGCTCGATATTGCAGAGCGCCGCGTGCCGCAGGATGGACGCATCGCGTTGACCCTGGCGGGCAAGGCGGTGGACGTGCGCGTTTCCACCCTTCCCAGCCGGGCGGGCGAGCGCGTGGTGATGCGTATTCTCGACAAGGATGCGGCGGGCATTGATTTCGACGTGCTCGGCCTGTCGGGCGCTGCCGATGCGATTTTGCGCGAGGCGCTGGCCGAACCCAATGGCATCATCCTCGTCACCGGCCCGACCGGATCGGGCAAGACGACGACGCTTTATGGTGCGCTCAAGCAGCTCAACGACGGTCAGCGCAATATTTTGACGGTCGAAGACCCGGTCGAATATGCCGTCGATGGCGTGGGCCAGACGCAGGTGAACAGCAAGGTCGGTCTCGACTTCGCCGCCGGGCTGCGCGCCATTTTGCGCCAGGACCCCGATGTGGTGATGGTCGGTGAAATTCGCGATCGCGAAACCGCCGATATTGCGGTGCAGGCCTCGCTCACCGGCCACCTCGTCCTTTCGACGGTGCACACTAATGATGCGGTCGGCGCGATCACCCGCCTCAAAGATCTGAAGGTTGAACCCTTCCTGCTCGCCTCCACCTTGCGCGCGGTGATCGCGCAGCGTCTGGTGCGAAAGCTGTGCGAGCATTGCCGCGAGCCCGTGCAGGCCGATAACAGCATCGCTGCAGTGCTGGGACTCGACATCGGTACGGTCGTCTGGCGGCCCAAGGGGTGCGAGGCGTGCGGCGGCACCGGCTTCAAGGGCCGCATTGGCGTTTTCGAGGCGATCAGGGTCGATGAGACCGTGCGCCGCTATATCTACGCCGGCGGTGACGAGGCGATGATCGCCCGCCATGCCTTTTTGAAAGCGCCCACCCTGTCATCGGCCGCGCGTACAATGGTTGCCAAGGGGCTGACGACCCCTGAAGAGGCCATCCGCATCGCGCGCCGTGAGGATGTCGATGCCTGACTATCGCTATGTTGCGATCGACCCCCAGGGGCGCGAACGCAAGGGGCGTGTGTCCGCGTCTGGTGATGAGGCTGCGCGCGCCAATCTGTTGCGGCGCAAATTTCATATCCTTGTGCTTGAACCGGCGGGGGCAAAGGAGAAATCGGGGCCTTCGCTGCTCAGCTTTCGCAAGGAGCGGTTGAACAGCAAGCAACTGGCGCTTTTCACTCGCCAGCTTGCGACGCTGGCTGAGGTTGCGCCCCTGGAAGAAGCACTGCGGACGCTCACCCGGCAAAGCGAAGCCGATGCCGCGCGCGCGGTGATCGGCGATGTTCATGCCGGCCTGCTCGAAGGGCGGCGCCTTGCCGATGCCATGGGCCGCCAGTCGGCGAGTTTCCCCCCGCTCTATCGCGCCATGGTCTCGGCGGGCGAAACCACGGGCAGCCTGACCGTCATTCTCGCGCGCCTCGCCGACCTGCTCGAACGACAGGCCGAGGTGCGCGGCAAGCTGATCGCCGCGCTTGCTTATCCGATCGTCCTTGCGATTGTTGCCATCGGGGTGGTCGCCGCGCTGATGATCTTTGTCGTGCCGCGGGTCGTCGAGCAATTTTCGGACGTGGGCCAACAGCTTCCCTGGCTGACGCGCGCGGTGATCGCCCTGTCGGATTTTGCCGCAAGCTGGTGGTGGCTGGTCGCGGCGCTGATTGCGCTCGCTGTGCTGTTGTGGACGCAGGCGATGCGGCGTCCCGCCTTCAAGGCGCGCGTCGATGCCCGGCTGCTGCGCCTGCCGCTCCTTGGCCGCTTGCTCCGCGATCTTTATGCCGCGCGTTTTGCGCGTACGCTCGCCACCATGGTGTCGAGCCGGTTGCCGCTGGTCGAAGGGCTGCGGCTGACGGTGCCGACGATCCGGAATGCCGCGCTGGCCGGGGCGACGTCGCATATCGTCGATCAGGTGCGCGCGGGTGGCAGCCTGTCGGCGGCGCTGCGCGATGCCGGGGTGTTTCCGCCGCTGCTCGTCTATATGACCGCGAGCGGCGAAAGTGCGGGCCGACTGGAAGTGATGCTGGAACGCGCCGCTGATTATCTGGAGCGCGAGTTCGACCGCTTTACGGCGGCGTCCATGGCTTTACTCGAGCCTGTCATAATTGTCGTTATGGGGTCGTGCGTCGCCCTCATCATCCTCGCCATTCTTCTGCCCATCCTTCAGTTGCAGAATCTAGCAGGACTTTGAATAATGTCGCTCATGCAGCTTTTCTTCCGCCTGATGCTCGATCCCGCCCGGCCCCCTGTTCGGCGGCGCCGCAAAAAGGATGAACGCGGCTTTACCCTGACCGAATTGATGGTGGTGATCTTCATCATCGGCCTTCTCGCGACCGTGGTGATGATCAATGTCCTGCCAAGCCAGGACCGCGCAATGGTTACCAAAGCGAAGACCGATATTGCGACGCTGGAAACCGCGCTGGAACAATATCGGCTCGACAATCTGACCTATCCCGCGACGACCGATGGGCTGAACGCGCTCGTCACGCCGCCGCCCGCCCTGCCGCAGCCCGAACGCTATCGCCGCGGCGGTTATATCAAGAAGCTGCCCGCCGATCCGTGGGGGCGCCCCTATCATTATCAAGCCCCGGGTGCGAACGGCAAGGCGTTCGACCTGTGGTCGATGGGGGCGGACGGCGCACCCGGAGGGACCGACGAAAATGCGGATATCCGCGCCGACAATTAAAATCGGCCGGTTGCCCTCACGCCGCGCCAACGGCTTTACGCTTGTCGAATTGATGGTCGTACTAATGATACTGGCGCTTGCGGCGACAGCGGTGGTGCTGACCATTCCGGGCGAGGAGCGCACGCTGCGCAGCGAGGCCGACCGGCTGGCGGCGCGGCTGGCGGCGGCGCGCGACATGGCGGTGATCGAAGGGCGCAGCGTCGCGGTCAATTTTGCGCCTTCGGGCTATGGCTTTGAACGGCGGGTGGAGGGCGCGTGGCAGCCCTTGCCCGGCCGCGCTTTCGAACAGCATGGCTGGCCCGGCGGGGTGCAATTTGCCGCGGGCGAGGGCGGCGCAGCGGCGCGGATTATCTTCGACCGTGTCGGCACCAGTCCGACGCCCCAGACATTGTGGCTGCGCGGGAGCGGTGCGCGGGCAATGGTGCGGGTATCGGCAACGGGCGAGGTCAGCCGTGGCGAATGAAGCGAAGCCGGCGGGCGCGGGGAGGCGCGGGGAGGGCGGCTTTACCCTGCTTGAAATGCTGGTGGCGCTCAGCATCATCAGCATCGCTGCGCTGACGCTGGTGCGGCTCGATGCCTATGCCGTGCGCACCGCTGGCGATCTTGACGAAAGCAGCATGGCGGGGATTGTGGCGCAGAATCGCGCGGTTGAACTATGGACCGATCCGACCCCGCCGACGATCGGTGCGAGCAGCCATGCGGCCCGCAACGGGGGCCGCGACTGGCGTATCGAACAACAGGTCGCGCGCACCGCCGATGCCGATTTGCTGCGCGTCGATTTGCTCGTCCGGCCGGTGAGCGGGCGCGGGCAGGCGGCGCTGACGATCATCCGGCCCGCGCGATGAGGACGGGGCCATGCCGTTCCTTTTCCGCTTCGGCGGGACGCCGGCCAGCATCGGGGGGCGTGTGCGGGGGCGAGAGCGGCTTCACTCTGGTCGAAATGCTGGTGGCGCTGTCAATCTTTGCCGCCATCGCCGCCATGGGCGTCGGCCTGCTGCGTAGCAGCGTCGATACGCAGGGCGCGGTGCAGGAATGGCTGAAGGCGATGGGCGGGATCAACCGGCTCCGCGCGGTCATGGCCAATGATCTGGCGCAGGCGGTGGCGCGCCCGACGCGGGGAGCGGCGGGCGAGCTGTTGCCCGCCTTTGCCGGGTCTGCCAGCGGTTTTTCGCTCGTGCACGCCGGGGCAGGCGCGATGACGGGTGGGGCGCGCCCCGATATCGAGCGTGTCGGCTATCGCCTTGTAGGGGACGAATGGCGACGCGCGGTGCAGCCGATGCTCGACGGCGCGGCGCTGGGCGAGGGCGATGCGATTGCGCGCGAGGTGAGCGGGGCGCAGGTCCGCTATCGCGACGATCTTGGCAATTGGGGCGAAAGCTGGACGTCGGAGCCGGGCGGGCGTTTGCCGCGCGCGGTTGAAGTACGGCTTACCCGCGAAGGACGCGCGCCGCTGGTGATGAGGTTCCTTGTCGCGCCGACCCCGCCGCCTGCGCCGGGCGCCGATGGAGAGGAGGAGGCACCATGAACGGCCCGCTCCCCCTGCCGCAGGAACGCGGCGCGGCGCTCCTCAGCGTTCTGTTACTCGTCGCGGTGATGGCGGTGATTTCGGCGGCGGCGCTCGACCGGCTGATGCTGGCGACGCGGATTGCGGCCAGCGCGGCGACAGTCGATCAGGGCCGCGCCTATGCCTTTGCCGCCGAGGAAATTGCGATGCGCCGGGTGGGCGATCTGGTGAAGCGCGATCCGGCCAAGCTGACGCTTGCGGGCGATTGGCTGGGCCGCGAATTCACCCTGCCGCTTCCGGTCGGGACGGCGCGGGCGCGGCTGGTCGATGCCAATAATTGCTTCAACCTCAACAGCCTGGTGGCCGAAACCGCGCCCGATATATTTCAGCAGCGCGCCAGCGCCATCGGACAATTTACCGAATTGATGGTCCTGCTCGGAATTGACCGGGGCGAGGCGATGGCGATTGCCGGGGCCGCCGCCGACTGGATCGACAGCGATGGAAAGGAAGGGCCGCTGGGCGCCGAAGATGGCGTCTATCGCGCCATGGACCCCGCCTATCTGCCCGCCAATCGCCCGATGGCCGACATCAGCGAGCTGCGCGCGGTAAGGGGCGTGAGCGGGAAAATCTATGCCCAGTTGAAACCTTGGATATGCGCGCTGCCGGTGACAGAGCCCACGCGCCTGAACGTTAACACGCTGGCACCCGAACAGGCCGCGCTGATTGCCATGCTGCTTCCCGGCAAGCTCAGCCTTGCCGATGCACGGGCAGCGCTGGCGGCGCGTCCCGCAGGCGGCTATGGCAGCAGCGTCCGATTCTGGGAGGCGCGGGTGTTTGAAGGGCGCAAACCATCGGGCGAAGCCGCCGAGCAGGCAGGGGTGAATAGCCGCTGGCTTGAACTGACGACGAAAGTGAGCATGGGGGATGGTTTTTTGACGGCGCAATCGCTCATCGACGCCTATGGCGGCGCGCCCGTGGCAGGGCAGGCGCATCCGGCGATTGTGCGACGCGACTGGGGCGAGGACGAATAGGGTGAGCCGCACGTTGATCCTGTGGCTGCCGTCGCTTCATGCGCTGGAGAGCGAGGAGAAGGCGCGTCCCGCGTGGATGCGCGTCGAGGATGGGATCGTCATTGATTCGGGGCAGGATGATGGCTGGGTCGATGCCTGGGAACGCCCGGCAGAGGACCGCCCGACCGATGACCGGCTGATCGCGCTCGCACCCGCGGTCGATGTCCCCATTCGCTATTATCATTATCCCGATGCTGCACCGGCACAGGCCGCGGCAGCGGCGCGTATCGACGCGCTGAAGGGCAGCCTTGGCGATCCGGCGGCGCTGCATGTTGCGGCCGGGCTTCCGGCGGCGGATGGGCAGGCGGTTCCCGTTGCGGTCACGACCCATGCGGCGATGACCCGCTGGACCGAATGGCTGGCGGGCGAGGGGCTGACGGCAGCGGCGATCATCCCCGCGGCCGCGACGCTTCCTCCGCCCGAGCCTGGCCAGCTATGGACCGCCGAAAGCGGCGGTGAGGCAATTATTCGCAGCATCGACCGCGCCTATGCGTCGGACCCGGAGCTTGATGCGTTGATGGCGCAGGGAGCGGTGATAGCGCCGCTCGATGCCGAACAAGTGCGCGAGACGCTGCTGTTGTCGCTGGCGACGCCGCCAGTCGATCTTTTATCCGGCGCGTGGAAGCCCAAACGCCGCTGGGGCGTCGACCCGGCGCTGCTCCGGCTCGGCAAGCGGCTGCTGCTGGCGCTGCTGATCGTCAGCCTGCTCATCCCCATCGTCTACGCCCTGCGCCTGTCGTCCGACACAAGCCGCGCCGATGCCGCAACGCTGGCGGCGGCTGAGAAAGCGGGCATATCGGCGCCCGATGCCGCCACCGCCGAAGCCGAAATCGACCGGCGGTTGGCGGCGGCGGGCGGCGGGCCGCTTGCCTTTTCGGTTCCGGCTTCGGCGCTTTATGATGCAATGACTGATACGCCGGGTGTGGCGCTGAAAAACCTGTCGCACCGCACCGACGGGACGCTGACGACCACGCTCGCCGCGCCGCGCGTCGAGGATATTAACGCGGTGCTGATCGCCCTGCAGGCGCGCGGCTATCGCATCACCGCGCAGCCGATGGCGGGAAGCGACGGGCAGCAAATGGCCAATGTAACGATCCGGGCGGTGCCATGATGGAAGCCATGAAAAATTGGTGGGCCGGCCTCTCAAACCGCGAACGCTGGCTGATGGGGGTTGCGGGCGTTCTGGCGCTGGGCGTGCTCCTATGGGCGGTGGCGCGCCCGACCTACGCCGCCTTTGTCGACTTGCAGGCCGGGCACCGCGCCGCCGTCGAGCGCGAGGGGCGGGTGGCGGCCAAGCTGCGCCTGCTCGCGCAACCCACCGCGCCATTGTCCGCATCGCCGGGCGGCGCTGCGCTGGCGATTGATCAGTATCTGGCGCAATCGGCGGGAGAAATCGGCCTGACGCTGGACCGCAATGAAGGGCGTGGCGAGAGGGGCGTCGCGATTGCCATTGCGCGCGCCAAGGCGCCGGTTCTGATCGACTGGCTGGCGGGATTGGAAAGCCAGGGCTTTATCATCGATCAGCTTAACATCACCCCGGGCGCCGACGGCACCGTCGGCCTTACCGCCGAGTTGCGGAAGGCAGGACAATGAGGCGCGTACGACCGCCGTTGATCGCTTTGGCGGCGCTGGTCCTGCTTGCGCTGGTCGCGGCCACTTTTCCGATGCGGCTGGCGCTTGAGTGGGCGGGTGCCGACCGGGCGGGGGTAACGGCGCGCGCCGTGCGCGGGTCGGTCTGGTCGGGCGAATTGGTTGAGGCGCGGCTGGGCGCGCTGCCCTTGGGCACGGTGCGCGCCAGCCTTTCGCCCCTGCCCCTGTTCCTTGGCCGTACCGAGCTATATTTTGCGCGCGCTGACGAGCGGCTCGGCGCGCTTGCCGGGCGGCTTCATGCGAGCAACCCGCGCGGCGTGTCCGATGTCGAGGGGAGCGCGACGCTGATGGGCGGATTGGGAGCGATCCCCGCCGACCGGATCGGTTTTGAAGGCGCGACCATCCGCTTTGATCCTCAAGGGCGATGCGCCGAAGCCGCCGGACGGATCAGCCTGTCGGTGGCGGCGCCAATTGCCGGGCTCGACCTGTCGCAAGGCTTGTCGGGTCCGCTCGCCTGTGTGGCGGGCCGCGCGCAGGCGACACTGGCGAGCGGTTCGGGAATGGAAAAGCTGACGCTCGCCTTCGATGGCAAGGGTGCCTATCGCGCGCGGCTGACCATTGACGCCAATCGCGATTCGGCGATGGCGGCGGCGCTGGCGGCGCTGGGGTTCAAGGCAGGACCGGGCGGCTTTGCGCTGACAAGCACCGGTCGTTTCTAACATGCACATGCTGGCAAGCGTGCTTGGCGCGCTGGACGCCCTGCCCTGGACTTGGGGCGTGATTTTCGGGGCGCTGCTGGGGCTGATATGGGGCAGCTTTGCCGCCACGCTTGTGCTGCGCTGGCCTGCCGGGCGGTCGCTGGGCGGGCGTTCGGCGTGCGACGGGTGCGGGCGAAGTCTAGGCGTGCGTGATCTTGTGCCGCTGCTGTCGGCACGGTGGCGGCGCGGGCGCTGCCCCGATTGCGGGGCGGCGATCGACCCCTTTCACGACAGGGTTGAACTGGGCGCGGCGATGATCGGAGCCGCCGCGCTCGCGATCATGCCAGGACTTGCCGGGTGGAGCTGGGCCTTGTTCGGCTGGCTGCTCCTGCCGCTCGCGCTGCTCGATGCGCGGCATTACTGGCTGCCGGACCGGCTGACCTTGCCGCTTGCGGTGATCGGCCTCGTCGCGGGCGGCGCGCTGCTCGACCTGGGCATATGGGACCGCTGGATGGGCGCGGTGGCGGGCGGCCTGTCCCTGCTGCTGGTCGCGTGGGGCTACCGCCGCCTGCGCGGAAGCGAGGGGATGGGCGGCGGCGATCCCAAGCTGTTTGCGGCGATTGGCGCCTGGACCGGATGGCAGGCATTGCCCTTCATCCTGCTCATCGCCAGCCTGTGCGGGCTGGGCTGGGCGCTGGCGAGCCAGCAAAAAGGGGACACGCCGCTGGTTATGCGGCGCATCCCCTTTGGAAGCTTTTTATGCGTCGCGGCTTGGGCGGGCTTGCCGCTCTGGCCGCTGGTCGCCGGGCTTTGATCAGCGGCCGATGATGACCGTCACCGCGCGGCGGTTCTGGGCATAGGCTTCCTCGGTCGAACCGAGCGCCGCCGGGCGTTCCTTGCCATAGCTGATGACCTGAATGCGCGACGGGTCGACACCCAGCGAGGCGAGATAATTTTTCGCGGCATTGGCGCGGCGTTCGCCCAGCGCGATATTGTAATCGCGGGTGCCGCGCTCGTCAGCATGGCCTTCCAGCGTGACGCGGACGGCGGGATTGCGCTGCAGCCACTGTGCCTGACTGCGCAGTGTCGCCTGATCTTCGGCATCGACATTATATTGGTCAAAGCCGAAGAAGATGCGGTCCGCGGCGACGCTGGCCACGAAATCTTCCTGCGATCCCGGAATGACGCCCGCGCCGGTTCCCGCGCCGCTGCCATCATCGGTGCCGGCGGGCGGCGGGGGCAGTACTTCGGGCGCCTTTTTGGAGCAGGCCCCCACGGCGAACATGGCGATGGCCGCGAGCGTGGCGGTGCTTTTCTTTATCCTCATCTCTTCCGTCCTTTGGTTAATATCAGGGTCATTCGTGATGCGGCGGGATGAACCCATGTTGAACAAAATAATCCAGCCCGCCCGATTTCGTTCCGCCTGCTCGCCTGTGTTTTACGGCAGGATCGGTCCCCAGCTTGGGTCCGAGCCGTCCTGGGGGGTGGGCAGACGCCGCAGGTTAACGCCGGTCAGGTCAACTTGCCACAGGCTTGATTTGCCCTCGCGGCCCGGCGTGGTGCGGAAAAACTGGATCACGCGGCCATTGGGCGACCAGGTCGGCGCTTCGTCCTGCCAGCTGTTGGTGAGCATGCGGATATTGCCGCCCGATGGAGTCATCACACCGATGCGGAACTCGCCGCCGCCAAGGCGGGTAAAGGCGATCAAGTCGCCGCGCGGCGACCATTCGGGCGTGGCATAGCGTCCACCGCCAAAGCTGATGCGGCGCTGGTCGGATCCGTCGACATTCATCACATAAAGCTGCTGACTGCCCGAACGATCGCTTTCAAAGACGATCTTTTTGCCGTCGGGCGAAAAGCTGCCGCCAACGTCAATCCCCGGCGCGGTGGTCAGGCGGACGGGCGTGCCGCCCTCGGCCGAGACGCGATAAATGTCGGTATTGCCGCCGACAGCCATAGAGAAAAGAATCTGCCGGCCATCGGGCGACCAGCGCGGGGCGAAGGTCGCATTGCCGCTTTCGGTCACCAGCTTTTGCGTGCCGTTGTCGATGTCATAGATGAAGACGCGAACGCGGTTGTTCAAATAGCTGACGTAAACGATCTTCTTGTAATCGGGCGAGAAGCGCGGGCTGATCGCCAGCGCCTGGCCATTGGTGATGAAGCGGTGGTTGCCGCCATCTGAATCCATGATGGCGAGACGCTTGATGCGATTTCCCTTGGGGCCGCTTTCAGCGATATAAGCGACGCGGCTGTCGAAGAAGGGTGCTTCGCCCGAAAGGCGCGCATAAATGGCGTCGGCGCATTTATGCGCGGCGCGGCGCCAGTCGCCGGGCTGAATCTCATAGCCCTGGCGAACGAGTTCGCTGCCGAGCGCCGTGTCATAAAGGTAGCAGCCGACGATCAGGCCGCCGGTGCCGCTTGCCCGCACAAAACCATGGACGAGATTTTCCGCATTGCGTGCGCGCCAGTCAGCGAAGCGCGGCGCGGTCACCTCGCTCATGCTGATCGCGCGCAGGCTGCCGGGGCCGATGGGGGCATAGAGCCCGCTGCGTTCGAGGTCGGCGGCGATCACATCGGCAATCTGGCGACCCAGGCTGTCGGTGCGAAGGCCTGCGACGGTTTCCACCTGCGGCGTGGCAAAGGCGGGAACGGCGATAACCGTGCGATCCTGCGAGAGCGTGCCTTCGATCGTTTCGCGTGGTTCGGTGGTGGCGGCGGTGGCCGGGGCACTTTGCTGGCCGAGAACGGGGGCCGCGGCAGCCAGAGCAACGGCGAGCGAAAGAGTGATGGGACGGAGCATATCGCTTACCTCTTCAGAAAATCGAGCGTGTAATTTTGCCAGAAGTCGTAGTTATCCGCTGGCAGGTCGAAAGGCGCGGCGAGTTCGACCGCGCGTTTGGCGCACTCCTGATGCCGCTGAACCTGGAAACGGTTGCTGTCATTTTCGCCGCTGGTGGTGACGCTGGTGAAGCCCGCGAGGCCGCCCGAACGGTTGAGGCGGAATTTCACCACTGTCTTGAGCTGATCAACATCGACCCCGCTGACGCGGCAGCTGTTCCAGCGGGGCGCGACCGCTGCCTTGATGCTGACGTCGATCGAGCGGCGGACTTCGGCAGCAGTCGCGGCCGCGGGCGCGCCCTTGGACGCGCTGTCCTTTGTCTCGCTGCGCGACAGGCCTTCGGCGATGCCGTCGAGCCGCCCCGTGGGCCGGGCAGCGCGCGGCGTGGTCGTCGGCTTTGGCGTCGCCTTGGGCTGGCTTTTCTGCGCGGGTGGTGCCTGCTTTTTCGGTGGAGTTGGGGCTGGACGGGGCGTCAGCCTGGGCGCCGGGGCCGGGTCGGGCCGGACAATGGGGTCGGGGACGGGCGGCGTCGGCGTCGGCAGGGGCTCAGGCACCGCAATGTCGCGCGACAATTCTTCGCCAAGGCGCGGCGGCGGCGGGGTCTGGCTGATCACCGGGGCGGTCGAGGTCGCCGCCGTTTCGGCGATCAGATCGACCTCCATCGGCGGATTGTCAAAACGCCGTTCGCCTGCGGTCCACTGCACCGATAGCAGGCCGATGATGACGACATGCAGCGCGACGGCGACGGCAATGCCGCTTTTTTGCGCGCCCCATGTTTTCTGTCCCGCTCCCATGGCCTTTGACCTATGACTCGCTGTCTGAACCAGTGGTGACCATCGAAATGCGGGTCAGCCCGGCCCGGTTGAGCTCGCCCATCACCCAGGCGACGCGCCCAAACAGCAAGGCCTTGTCGGCGCGCAGCATGATCTGGCGCGGGCGCTCGCTGTTGCGGTCAGCCTGGGCAATGGCATCGAGGCGCGCGGGCAGCGCGGCCTCGTTCACCGCTTCCTCGCCGATATAGATGGTCTCGTCGGCGGTAATGGTGAGCTGAATCGGTTCCTGCTCTTCCTGTTTCATCGGCTTTGCCCGGCTTTCGGGCAGATTGACCGGAACCGCGGAGGAGAGAAGCGGGGCGGTGATCATGAAGATGATCAGCAGAACCAGCATCACGTCGACGAGCGGAGTGACGTTGATTTCGGACATGGGCGCGCGGCGGTGCCCCCGCCCGCGCCGGACGCCGCCGCCTGCGCCGCCCGAAGGGCCGCTCATCGCCATTAGCCTTCCGCCTCCAGTTCGCGGCTGAAGGTGGCGTGCAGCCCGTCTGCAAAGCGGCCGAGGCGCGATTCGAGCCGGTTCAGCCGCTGCGAAAAGCTGTTGTACGCGATCACCGCCGGAATGGCGGCGAACAGGCCGATTGCGGTGGCGAACAGCGCCTCAGCAATGCCCGGCGCGACGACAGCGAGGCTGCTGTTATTCTCCGCCGCAATGGCCGTAAAGCTCCGCATAATGCCCCAGACGGTGCCGAACAGGCCGACGAAGGGCGCGACAGCGCCAATGGTGGCAAGCGCGCCGATTTTCTGGGCCAGCCGGTCCACTTCGCCCGCCAGCGCGCTGTTCATCGCAATGCCCAGCCGTTCGCGCGTGCCTTCGCGGTCAACGCGCTTCCCTGCAGTCGAGCGGCGCCATTCGGAAATGCCCGCCGCCAGCACCTTGGCGCTCGGCAGGTCCTCGCGGCCATTTTCATCGTAAAATTTGTCGATATTGCCCGCGCGCCAGAAATCGCGTTCGAACCGTTCGGAGGCACGCATCAAGCTGCCGACTCCCCGGCCATGGCCGATGATCACGGCCCAGACATAGATGGAGGCGAGCAACAGCCCGATCATCACGGCCTTTACCACCCAGTCGGCCTGCAGGAACAGGGCGATGGGGGACAGAGTCGCCGCGTCGGCGGCCAGCGAGATATTGTCTAGCAAGGGATCATCTCTCCATTCATGATCGCGGTAAAACGTTTGGCCCATCCGGTGGGCTGGCGGCGGGGCCGACCATCGGGGGCCAGAAAGGCCACTATGACCTGGCCTTCGGTAAATGTCTCAAAGCTTAACGGGTCATCGCCGCGAAGGATGCGCTGGGCGATGGCGACGCTTGCCCCGCGCACCGCCTCGACCGTGCTGACGACCAATATGTCATCGTCGAGCTTTGCCGGGCGGCGATATTTGATCTGAAGGTCTGTGACGGCCCAGGCGCCTTCGCCACTTTCAATCGCGGCGCGCTGGTCGATATCGGCAAGGCGCAGCATGTCGGACCGGGCGCGCTCCATATAGCGCAGATAATTGGCGTGATAGACGATGCCGCTGAGGTCGGTATCCTCATAATAGATGCGCGCGCGATAATGATGCGCGGCCCCGACGAAGGCGCCGGGCTCAAAAGGGGGAGGAATGAGCGTCATTGGCGTGAGGGATAGCGGCGTAATGATTCATCGAAAAGAAGATTAACACGGTTCGTCGCAGCAAGGGGCCGATTGACGGCAAAAAGCCTTTATATTCCCGCCCTGTCCTTGCGAGCGGAGCGAAGCAATCCCCAGCCCCGATAGCGGGAGATTGCTTCACCCGGCTCTTGCCGGGCTCGCAATGACGAAAAGGGTGGAAGTTGGCGAAAGTGCCGCGCAGCGTCCTTCAGGCTTCGGGGTCGAACAGGCCGTCCTGAACCCCCGATGGGGGCATTAATCCTAAATGTTTCCAGGCGCTTGCGTTCAATGTACGACCGCGGGCGGTGCGCGCGATCAGGCCCAGTTGCAGCAAATAGGGCTCGATCACATCTTCGATCGTGTCGCGCGGTTCCGACAGGCCCGCGGCCAGCGTTTCGACCCCGACCGGGCCGCCGCGATAAATGTCCGCAATCATAAGAAGATAGCGCCGATCCATGGCATCAAGGCCAAGCGCGTCAACCTCGAGCCGGTTGAGCGCCGCATCGGCGGCGGCGCGGTCGACGATGGCGTGGCCCGCAACATGGGCGAAATCGCGCACGCGGCGCAGCAGCCGCCCGGCGATGCGCGGGGTGCCGCGCGCCCGCCGCGCAATCTCGAGCGCGCCATCGGGGGCGATGGGGAGCGACAGGAGGCGCGCCGCGCGGGTAATCACCTGCTCCAGTTCGGCATGGGTGTAGAAGTTCAGGCGCACCGGAATGCCGAACCGGTCGCGCAAGGGGGTGGTGAGCAGCCCCTGCCGCGTCGTCGCGCCGACGAGGGTGAATTTCGGAAGGTCGATCCGCACGCTGCGCGCCGAGGGGCCTTCGCCGATCATGATGTCGAGCGCGCGATCCTCCATCGCCGGATAGAGAATTTCCTCGACTGCCGGCGACAGGCGGTGGATTTCGTCGATGAAGAGGACGTCGCCATCCTCCAAATTGGTGAGGAGCGCGGCAAGGTCGCCCGCCTTGGCAATCACCGGCCCGCTGGTCGAACGGAAACCGACGCCAAGCTCGCGCGCGACAATTTGGGCCAGCGTCGTCTTGCCCAGCCCCGGTGGCCCAAAGAAAAGCACATGGTCGAGCGCATCGCCGCGCGCCTTCGCCGCCTCGACAAAGATCCGCAGATTTTCACGCGCCGCCGCCTGGCCGACAAATTCGGCGAGCGATTGCGGACGCAGCGCGGCGTCGACATCCTCGGGCGTGCGCTGGGGTGTGGTAAGGGGCGCGGGGTCGGTCATGCTATGCCGTCCTGATGGGGGTGCCGGGGGCAAGGCTGTTGCCGCGCGAAATGCGCCAGAATGCGCCGCCCGTCACCCCGGATCAAGTCCGGGGTGACGGGCGTGGTGACGAGTGGCCTGTTCATTTCGCCGCTTTCTTGAGCGCGAGGCGCACCAGAGCGTCAAGCGTGGCGGCGGCGCCCAGTTCTTCATTGGCGGCCGCGACGGCGGCGCTGGCTTCGGCGGGTTTGAAGCCGAGGCCGCTGAGCGCGGTGACGGCGTCGGCCTGCGGCCCGGCGGCGGGGGTGGCGGCTGCGCCGGTGCCCGCGATGCCGCCGAGCGCGCCGGCCTTGTCCTTCAGTTCATTGCAAATGCGCTGGGCGAGTTTCGGGCCGACGCCATTGGCGCGCGCGACCATCGCGCTGTCGCCGCTGGCGAGCGCGCGTTGCAGATCGGCGATTTCAAGCGCCGAGAGGATAGCGAGCGCGACCTTGGCGCCGACGCCCTGCACGCTGGTGAGCAGGCGGAACCAGTCGCGTTCCTCCGCGCGGGCAAAGCCCAGAAGGCGGAGGAAATCCTCACCCACCAGCATTTCGGTGTGGATGGTCACTTCATTGCCCGCAGCGCCAAGCGTGTCGAGCGTGCGCGCCGATGCCTCGACCAGATAGCCGACGCCGCCAACGTCGATCACCGCATGGCCTGCGCCGCTGCTGTCGAGCCGTCCGGTGAGTTTTGCGATCATGGATGCGGCTTAGCGCGGCAGGAATGAAAAGTGAACAAGGAAGCGGGGGGCGGGGGACGCGGGGGAACGGACGTGCAGTGAGAAATTCCCATGTCAACCTCTCCACACGAGGCCTGCGTGAAAAGAAGGCGGGTCCCCGGTCAAACCCGGAACGACGGGGGGAGATGGTTGCCCAGGTGAACTTTTTCCGGGGCGGAGGGGTTGGCAGGGGAGGAGGAGAAGGCCCATGCGCTATACACGGTTTGCCGCAATGATCGCGACCTCGACGCTGGTGATGCTCGCGCTCATGTATGCCAACAGCTATGCCGCCGATCATCTTTTTTACAGCCAGACGCGAAGCTGGATGGCGCTGGTGATGGGCGCGGCGATGGCCCTCGTCATGCTCGCCTTCATGTGGGACATGTATGAGGGACGCCGGATCAAGCTGGCGATTGTCGCGGGCGCGCTGCTGGTTGGCGCGGGCGCCTTATGGATGGTGCGGAGCCAGACGGCGGTCGATGATGTCGATTATATGAAGGCGATGATCCCCCATCATTCGATCGCCATATTGACGAGCCGCCGCGCGGAGATTCGCGACCCGCGCGTGCGCGAATTGGCCGACGAGATTATCGCGGCGCAGGTCCGCGAGATTGACGAGATGAAGACGCTGATCGCCGAGCTGGAGGCGAATCCGGTGGGACAGGATGCGCCCCGCCTGCCGCCGGGCGAATAGGGCGGCGCGCGCGGGATTGGCGCGGGAGGGTGGTTTCCGTTGCATTGGGCTTGGCGCGTCAGAAGCGCGGGCGGTGGTTGGCGTGACAGATCGCGACCGCGAGAGCATCGGCCGCGTCGGCGCCCGCGACCTTGGTGCCGGGCAGCAGCACGCGCAGCATCGCCTGCACCTGTTCCTTTGCGGCGCCGCCGGTGCCGACAATCGCTTTTTTGACGAGGCGCGGGGCATATTCGGCGACGCTCAGCCCGGCGCGCGCGCAGGCGAGCAGCGCGACGCCGCGCGCATGGGCGAGCTTGAGCGTCGATTGGGGATTATCGTTGACGAAAATTTCCTCGACCGCCGCCTGAACGGGATCATGGTCGGCGATGACGGCGGCGAGCGCGCGGTCGATATGGGCGAGGCGGTCGGGGAGCGGCGCCTTGGCATCGGTTTTGACCTGGCCATTGGCGATATGGCTGATCCGGCTGCCCTCGGCGCGGATCAGGCCCCAGCCGGTGCAGGTGAGCGAGGGGTCGAGGCCGAGGATGATCATCAACGTCCGTTCGTGTCGAGCCCCTCGACGCCGCCAGCGGCGGCGCTCGGGGTGAGCTTCGGCCTTTTGGTCGAAGTCGGAATGCCTGTCGGTCGCGCACCCCATCGGGGTGTCTCGACTTCGCTCGACACGAACGGAATCGCGTGCTTAGCCAAGCTTTTCCATCACCGCATCGGGGATGTCATAATTGCCCCAGACGGTCTGGACGTCATCGTCATCGTCGAGCGTGTCGATGAGCTTGAAGAGGGTTTGCGCGGTCGCTTCGTCGGCGACTTCGCTCTTGATCGTCGGGCGCCAGGCGAGCTTCACGCCTTCGGCTTCGCCGAGCTTGGCCTCCAGCGCCTTGGCGACTTCGTGCAGGCTGTCGACGCTGGTCCAGATGTCATGGCCGTCGTCCGACGATTCGACATCATCGGCGCCCGCATCGAGCGCGGCTTCGAACACGGTGTCGGCGTCGCCCGCATCGACGGGATAGCTGATCAGGCCCAGTCGGTCGAAGCCGTGAGACACGCTGCCCGAGGTGCCGAGGTTGCCGCCATTTTTCGAAAAAGCGGTGCGGACATTGGTCGCGGTGCGATTGCGATTGTCGGTCAGCGCTTCGACGATCAGCGAAACGCCGCCGGGGCCATAGCCTTCGTAGCGGATTTCCTCGTAATTATCGCCTTCGCCGCCGCTCGCCTTGTCGATCGCGCGCTGGATATTATCCTTGGGCATCGACTGCGCCTTGGCCGCATTGACCGCCGCGCGCAGGCGCGCATTGGCGTCGGGGTCGGGCAGGCCCATTTTTGCCGCGACGGTGATTTCGCGGCTGAGCTTGGAAAAGAGGGCGCTGCGCTTTTTATCCTGCGCGCCCTTGCGGTGCATGATGTTCTTGAACTTGCTATGGCCGGCCACGGCCTACCTCCCTTGCTGGGCGTGACTGCAAGGAGCGAAGGTGGCGAGGACCGCCGGGCGCGCGAAGGGCGCGCAAGGGGCCGGACCGGGAAGATGGTTTCGCTTCGTTTGCAATGACGCGTTTGGCTCCCTCTAGCGGCGCTTGCCGCGCGAGACAACCGGGGCTGTGACGGGGAAGGGGAGCGGGAGGCGCTCCCTTAGAGACGGACCGCGGTGCCGCTGGCCGAGACCATCAGCATCGAGCCATTCTGCCCCAGCACCTCATAGTCGATGTCGACACCGATGACCGCGTCGCCGCCCAGCTTTTGCGCCTCTGCCTCCATTTCGGCGAGCGCCTGCTTGCGCGCGCGGGCGAGGACATCCTCATATTTGCCCGACCGGCCCCCGACGATGTCGGTGATGCTGGCGAACAGGTCGCGGAAGATGTTGGCGCCGACGATGACTTCGCCGGTGACAATGCCGAGATAATCGCGGACCGGGCGGCCCTCGACGGCGTTGGTGGTGGTGCTGAACATCTTCCGTCTCCTTGTGCGAAACGCGCTCAGGCGATGCCGAGCGCCGATTTGTAAACGTCCAGGATCGCTTCCATTTCCTTGCGGTCGTGCGGAGGCATTTTGCGAAGGCGGACGATCTGGCGCATGATCTTGGGATCATAGCCCTGTGACTTGGCTTCGAGATAGACGTCGCGAATATCGTCTGCGATGCCCTTTTTCTCTTCTTCCAGACGCTCGATGCGCTCGATGAACAGGCGCAATTGTTCGTCGGACACGGTGGCTTCGCTCATTCTGATACTCCGCTGAATAGGTGGATTGGGTGGCGCGTGAATCGCCGTGCGCCTCACCTAGCGGGGTCAGGGATTCTTGGCCATGCTTTCTTCCATGCGGAGAAGCTGTTCGGGGGTGGCGGGGGTGTGATAGCGGGCTTTCCACTCCGCCGTCGGCATGCCGTGGACGAGGGCGCGGGCGGCTTCCTTGTCCATATTACCCGCCTCGGCGACCCAGTCACCCAGGCAATTGCGGCAAAAACCGGCAAGGCCCATCAGTTCGATATTGGCGGCGTCATGCCGGTGCTGAAGCAGGCGGACGAGGCGGCGAAAGGCTGCCGCAGCGACGGCGTCGTCGAGCTGGTCGAGATCATCTTTTGTCATCGACGGGTCATCGCTGCACGACATCAGGCCTTCTCCTTGGGTTCCGTAGGGGACCGCATAGCTATACGATGGTTGCGCTGGCGCGATCAACGCGCCATGCCGCCATCAGCATCATTTCATATCAGCGGAGCAATTGTGGCCCAGCATTTCACTCCTCGCCAGCGCAAGGTTCGCATTTTGGCGACCCTTGGCCCCGCCAGCGCCTCGCCCGAGCGGATCGCCGAACTGCACCGCGCAGGCGCAGACGCCTTTCGCGTCAATATGAGCCATGGCGACCACGCCGGCCATGCCAAGGTGATCGCCGCCATTCGCGCGCTGGAAAAGGACACGGGGCGGCCGACGACCATCCTTGTCGATCTTCAGGGGCCCAAGCTGCGCGTCGGGGCGTTCAAGGATGGGCCGGTCGAACTGGAAAAGGGCGCCGCCTTCATTCTCGACAGCGACAAGGCGCCCGGCGATGCCACGCGCGTCTGCCTGCCGCATCCTGAAATTTTCGCCGCTCTGGAGGAAGGCACAAGGCTGCTGGTCGATGACGGCAAGCTGGTGCTGCGCGTCAAGGCGGTCAGCGCGGGGCGGATCGAAACCATCGTCGAGGTCGGCGGGAAGATTTCGGACCGCAAGGGGGTGAATGTCCCCGATGTTGTCGTGCCGCTCGCCGCGCTGACCGAAAAGGACCGCAAGGACCTGGCCTTTGCGCTGGAACAGCAGGTCGACTGGATCGCGCTGTCCTTTGTGCAGCGGCCCGAAGATGTCGCCGAGGCGCGGCGGCTGATCGGCGGCCAGGCGGCGCTGCTCGTCAAATTTGAAAAGCCCGCGGGCGTTGCGCGGCTCGACGAGATATTGGAACTCGCCGATGCGGCGATGGTCGCGCGCGGTGATCTGGGGGTCGAGCTTCCCCCCGAAGCGGTGCCGCCGCTGCAAAAGCGCATCGTCGCGACCGCGCGGCGCATGGGCAAGCCGGTGGTGGTCGCGACCCAGATGCTCGAATCGATGATCGTCTCGCCCTCGCCAACGCGCGCCGAAGTGTCCGACGTTGCCACCGCCGTCTATGATGGCGCCGATGCGATCATGCTGTCGGCGGAGACCGCGGCGGGCGCCTGGCCGGTCGAGGCGGTGACAATGATGGACAGCATCGCGCGCTCGGTCGAAAGCGACCCCGATTATCTGCGCCGCCTGCATTTCACCCAGACCGTTCCCGACGCGACGACCGCCGATGCGCTGGCCGAGGCGGCGGGCGGGATCATCCGCACCATCGCCGCCGATGCGATCATCTGCTTCACCGCATCGGGATCGACCGCGCGGCGCGTGGCGCGCGAGCGCCCGGCGGTGCCCCTGCTGGTGCTGACGCCGAAGAAAGAGGCGGCGCGGCGCATGGGGCTTTTGTGGGGCGCCCATGCAGTGCCGACCAAGGATATCGGGAGTTTCGAAGAGATGATCGCCAAGGGCAAGCGCATGGCGCTGCGCCACGGCATCTGCAAGCCGGGGGCCAAGCTGGTGATGACCGCCGGGGTTCCCTTTGGCACGCCGGGATCGACCAATGTGCTGCATGTCGCAACGCTGACCGGCGACGAGTTGAAGGGTTATAGCTGAGGGGGGGCGTGCGGGGGCCTGCTTTCCCGTATATCCATTCGTCATGCTGAACTTGTTTCTGCATCCATGGCGGGACGTTTACGCCTCGGCTGTCCTTTGTCGAAACGGCGGGTGATGGACCTGGTCGCGCGCTGCCGTCGGAAGACGCCCTCTTTGTAGCTTCGTGGCTTTGTGCGAAACATCATCCCCGTGCCGCGATCAGCAAGCGCATGGGGGAGGGGGAAGATGGCTTCCCCATCTTGCCTGGCTATATGGCGGACAGCCATCCAAATCCGATTCAGAACGGCACAAAGTTTAGCGGGCGATTCAGGAAAATTTTGAGCTGATTCAGTTCGGGACGGATAAAAATGGTAAACAGACTTTGCACCATTGACGGGGCGGGCCATAGTCCGGGAAGAGATGCTTCATGGTCCGCGGCGGCGGGCCTTTATCGCCCCGGAGGTTTTGCCCGCGTGTCCGCCCCTTTTCGCTTTCCCCGTTTTTACGTCACCAGCCCGGCGCCCTGCCCCTATCTGCCTGGAAAGACGGAGCGAAAAGTCTTTACCGAATTGGGCGGGCAAAATGCGGTTGAGCTGAATGATGCGCTGGGTCGCATCGGTTTTCGCCGCAGCCAGTCGGTCGCCTATCGCCCGAGCTGCAGCGATTGCACCGCCTGTGTTTCAGTGCGCGTCGCGGCGCGCGATTTCCGCCCCAGCCAGTCGCAGAAGCGCACAATCCGCCGCAACCGCGACCTTATCGCCACCCCCTGCAAGCCGTGGGCGACCGAGGAGCAATATCGCTTGCTGCGCGCCTATATCAGCGCGCGCCATCCCGATGGCGGGATGGCCGATATGGACGAGCAGGATTTCGCCGACATGGTCGAACAGACGCCGGTCGAATCCTATATGATCGAATATCGCGAGCCCGGCGTCGATGGCGAGCCGGGGCGGCTTGTCGGTTGCTGCCTGACCGACCGGCAGGGCGACGGCCTGTCGATGATCTACAGCTTTTTCGATGCCCATCACCCGCGCCGCGAGGGGCTGGGCACCTATATCATCGCCGACCATATCCGCCGCGCGGCGTCGGCGGAGCTGGATTATGTCTATCTCGGCTATTGGGTCGAAGGGTCGGCGCGCATGGCCTATAAGGCGCGCTTTCGCCCGCTGGAAAAGCTTGGCCCCGATGGCTGGGCGCCCTTTGAACCCGCGGCGGTTCCGGCGAGCAGCATCGCGGCGCAGTTCGAGCTGGTGTGACGAAGAGGCTTCCTCCTCCTATTTCCCTTATGACGGCTGGGCCAGCCACGCTTGCCTCTGCGCTTCAGCGTCGGCGCGGGTGACGCAGTCGGCGGCATGGTCGTTGACGAGGCCCATCGCCTGCATGAAGGCATAGGCGGTCGTCGGCCCGACAAAGCGCCAGCCCCTTTTGCGCAGTTCTTTCGACAGCGCGTGCGAAGCGGGGGAGGTGGAGCGGCTTTGCGGCGCGGCCTCTGCCCGGGGTTCGGCATAGCGCCAAAGGAAGGTCGAAAGCGCGCCTTCTTCCTCCACCATTTCGCATGCGCGGCGGGCATTGTTGATCACCGCCTCGATCTTGCCGCGATGGCGGACAATGCCCGCATCGCTGAGCAGCCGTTCGACGTCGCCCTCGCCAAATTCGGCGACTCGGCGGAAGTCGAAACCGGCAAAGGCGGCGCGGAAATTGTCGCGCTTGGCAAGGATGGTCCGCCAGCTCAGCCCCGACTGAAAGCTTTCGAGGCAGAGTTTTTCGAACAGGCGAATGTCGTCGGTGACGGGGAAGCCCCATTCGCGGTCGTGATAGGCGAAAAATTCGGGCGCGGCGGCGCACCAGCGGCAGCGCGGGCGTCCGTCGGGGCCGGGGATGGTCGCGCTCATGCGGCCGCCATCAGATCGGCCAGCCCGTCCTGCGTGCGCCAGACATCCATCTCCTGAATATCGGCGGCGACGACGCCATGGATGACAAAGGGGTCGGCGGCGATGCGCGCTTCAAACGCTTCGCGGCTGTCGGCGCGGCCCAAAATGGCGCCGCCCGATGCAGGGAGCAATTTGCCGACCGCAAGGAAGGCGCCCTCGGCAAAGCCCTGTTCGATCCACTGCTTATGCGCGGCGAGATGATCGGGCGCGGCGGCGCGATTGTCGGCGAAAGTCAGATAGGCAATGAACATCCATCATCCTTTGTCTGCAGGCGGAGAAGAAGGGAGGGCAATGCGCGCATCGAGCCATGCGGTGATGGCGGCAATCTCGCGGTCGATAAAATCCGTGTCGCGAAAGGCGGCGGCGAGCGTCGCCACCCCCTGCGACCAGGCGAGCAGATGCAGCGCGTGCGCGTCTGCCTCTTCGCCCGCGCCCAATGCCTGAAAGCGCGCCGCGAGCCAGTCACGGAACAGGGTGAAAATCGCCGCCGCTTCTTCCCTGGCGGGATGCCCCGCCTTGGCCAGTTCATTGGTCAGCGTGCCGACGGGGCAGCCATAATCCATGATCGCGGCGCGATTGGTGAGGAGGATGCGGATAAAGCAGAGTATCTGCCCGCGCGCGTCGCCCCCTTCGGCTTCCCAGCCCGCCAGCATCGCGCGGGTAGCGTCGGCGCGGCGCGATATGACGGCGTCGAGAATCGCATCCTTGCTTTTGAAATGATGATAGAAATTGCCGCGCGATATGCCGACTCCGCTGGCAATGGCGTGGAAGGAAGTCGCCTCGAAGCCGCCCTGATAGAAAAGGGCATCGGCCTGTTCGACGATCCGCTCGCGCGTCGATGATGATGGCATGACCAACCCTCCCATGTATCCGGGGAGCGGAATTAGGACATTTGTCCTAATCGGTCAAGCGGGCATCGGGAGGATGCGTCTATGGGCGGCGAAGCCCCTAATAACCCAGCGCCAGATCGACCTGCGGCGCCACCGGTTCACCCCGGTGCCAGCGGTCCAGATTTTTAAGGAAAGGTCTCGCCAAGCGCGGCTGTGAGCGCCGCCTGATCGACCACGCCGCCGCGCGCGATGCTGAGCCGCGTCGCGGTCGCTTTAAAAATGACGAGCGGCGGCAGCCGCTGGTCTCGCGAACTGAAGGCCAAGCGTCCGGCTTAGCCACCCTCGTCACAAGCCGCCGCACGCGCGCGAAGGAACGCCTTTTCTCCGGCATTGCGGCTCAATGCCGCCGCTGCTTCAAACTGCGCCTTGGCTTCGGCCAGCCTGCCCGCCCTGAACAGGAAGTCGCCGCGCGCCGCGGGTAAGGGGGCATAATTTTTGAGCAGCGCCACCTCGGCCAGCGCATCGACCATGGTCAATCCGGCTTCGGGGCCGAAGGCCATGCTGTGCGCCACCGCGCGGTTGAGATCGACGATCGGCGACGGCATGATGGTGCGTAGCCGATCGTACAGCGCGGCGATGCGCGGCCAGTCGGTGTCCTCGGCCTTGACGGCGCGGGCGTGACAGGCGGCGAGTGCGGCCTGCAATGCATAAGGGCCCTGGCCCCCAAGAGCTTCAGCCCGGTCCAGGGCGGCGAGGCCGCGACGGATCAACAACCGGTCCCATCGCGCGCGATCCTGTTCGGGCAGGGGCACGAGGCTTCCATCGGCGCGGGTTCGTGCCGTCAGACGCGAAGCCTGAATTTCCATCAGGGCGAGGAGTCCGAAAACCTCGGGCTCTTCGGGAGCAAGCCGGGAAAGGACGCGCCCCAGCCGCTGCGCCTCGGCGCAGAGCGATGGACGCACGGGGTCTTCGCCCGCCGTCGCCGCATAGCCTTCGTTGAAGATCAGGTAGACGACCTCGAGAACCGAGGCGAGGCGGTCCGCCCGGTCGCGGCCGTGCGGCACCTCGAATGCCAGACCGGCGTTGCCGATCGCCCTTTTCGCGCGCACGATCCGCTGCGCGACCGCCGGTTCGCTCGCCAGAAAGGCGCGCGCGATTTCGTCAGTCGTCAGCCCGCCGACCAGCCGCAGGGTCAGCGCCGCGCGCGCATCCGGCGCGATAACGGGATGGCAGGCGGTGAAGATCAGCCCCAGCAGTTCGTCGCCGATGTCATCGTCCATCGCGGCTTCCATGTCGCCAGCCTGCCGCTCGCCTTCGTCCAGCTCGCGGGCTATTTCGGCATGTTTGCGATCGCGCATTTTCGCCCGGCGGAGATCGTCGATCGCGCGGCGCTTCGCCGCCTGCGTCAGCCATGCGCCCGGATTGTGCGGAATGCCCGTCTTCGGCCATTCGGCGAGTGCCACGACCAGTGCGTCCTGCGCCAGCTCTTCGGCGCGATCGACGTCGCGCACCATCCGGGCCAGACTGCCGATCAGCCTCGCTCTTTCGATACGAAAAACCGCTTCGATCGCGCGGTGGGTTTCATCGGCCGCCATGCCTTGCCTTGTCCCGAAAACTCCGGACAAGGCAAGGCCGGAGCGGTCCTGACCCTAGCGCCCCTCCAGCTTGTCGCGAACGCTGCCGTGAATTCGCTCGGCTTCCGGGGTCATGATCTCGTCGAAATCGGACATTTCGTAGACCGGACGGATTTCGATCTCGCTCGGTCCCATCATCGGGTTCGGGCAACGCTTCACCCAGGCGACCGCCTCGTCCATATCCTTGACGTCCCACAGCCAATATCCAGCGACCAGCTCGCGGGTTTCCGCGAACGGGCCGTCGATCACCGTGCGGCCTGGGCCGTCGAACGCGACACGCTTGCCTTGTTTCGAAGGTTTCAGGCCATCACCCGCCAGCAGAATGCCGGCATCGACCAGCTCTTCGTTGAATTTGCCCATCGCTTCGAGCATTTCGCTGGGTGGCATGACGCCCTGTTCGCTGTCTTCGGTCGCTTTTACAAACACCATAACGCGCATCATCAGTCTCCTTGGTTTGCCGCGGCAATCTTTGACCACGTAACCCTGCGACGAACGAGCTTCTTCGGAATCGACACGGCGATCAGATTTTTTGCAGCGCGTTCGTCAATAACCCCGCGCGAGATCGACCTGCGGCGTCACCGGTTCCCCCCGGTGCCAGCGGTCCAGATTTTCAAGGAAGCGCGTGGCCGAACGGATGAACATCTTGTCCTGCGCGCGGCCCGACAGGTGCATGGTGATATGGGCATTGTCGAGGCTCCACAGCGGATCATCCTCGGGCAGCGGTTCGGGCGTGGTGACGTCGAGGAAGGCAGCGCCGATCCGCTGCTGGTCGAGCGCCGCGGTCAGCGCCGCCTGATCGACGACGCTGCCGCGAGCAATATTGATCAGCGTGGCGGTCGGTTTCATCGCCTCCAGCTCGGCGGCGCCGATCATCTGGTCGGTCTCCGGGGTGGCGGGGACGGCCAATATCACCCAGTCGAAATCGCTCAGCCGCGCGCGCCACTGGTCGGGGGTGAGGCTGTTCTTGCCGGGTGAACGGCGCACGACGGTGACATCGACGCCAAAGGAGGCGAGCCGTTCCTCGACCAGCTTGCCGATCGCGCCATAGCCGAGCAGCAGCGCCTTTGACCCGTAAAGCTCGACCTTGCCCGGCGAATCGATCAGCCATTCGCGCCGGTCCTGCGCGCGCACCACTTCGCGATATCCCTTGGCAATGGTGAGCATCCCCATCACCACATATTCCGCGATGGTGATCGCGTTGATCCCCGTGCCATTGGTGACCACCGTGCCGCGTTGCTGCAACAGGTGGAGCGGCATGCCATCGAACCCGGCATAGATGCTGTTCAGCCATTTCAGCTTTGTCGCGGCGGTGATGGCGGCGGCCATGTCCTCCTTGTCATACATGTCGAACCAGCCGATTTCGGCGCGCGGGGCCATCGCCATCGCCTCTTCCTTTGAGGCAAAGAAATGCGGTTCGACCCAATCGGGCAGGCGGCTTTCGACGAGCGGGCGGATCATGGCCGACAGGACGGCGGTGGTTTTGGTCATATAATCTCCCCTCCCGCCTGCGGGAGGGGCCGGGGGCGGGCCTGTCCATGCGCGGCGGGTGGGCCATTCATGCCCACCCCTGACCCCTCCCGCAAGCGGGAGGGGGAGTTAAATTTCCAACCGCCAGTCCCAGCCGAGCGGGTCGCCGTCCATCACCTCGACCCCTTGGGCGGCAAGTTCATCGCGCAGCGCGTCGGATGCGGCGAAGTCCTTGTCGGCGCGGGCCTGTTTGCGGCGCAAGAGAATGGCTTCGATTTCGGCCTCGGTGATGGTCGCCGCCCTCGGGCGGAGGCGCAGGTCGGCGCGTGCGGTTTCGAACAGGGCGAGGCCCAGCACCGCGTCCATTTCGGCGACGAGCGTGCGTTTGGCACCCGCATCGACCTTTTTCATCGCCAGCGCTTCTTCGAGTGCGGTGAGCGCGATCGGGGTGCCGAGGTCGTCGCTGATCGCGGCGTCGAATTTTTCGCGGCAGGGGGCAAGCTTCGGATGCGCGGCATCGCCGGGGGTTTCGTTTTTCAGCCGTTCGGCCGCCATCACCATGCGTTTGAGCCGCGTCAGCGCGGCGCCCAGCCCTTCCCAGCTGAATTCCAGCTCGCTGCGATAATGGGCCTGCAGGCACATCAGGCGATAGGCGAGGGGGTGATAGCCCTTGTCGATCAGCAATTGCAGGCGCAGAAAATCGCCGCTCGATTTCGACATTTTGCCCGATCGTTCGACGAGGAAATTATTGTGCATCCACAGCCGCGCGCCGCTGTCGGCGGAGCAGCTATGCGCCTGATTCTGCGCGATTTCATTCGGGTGGTGAATCTCGCGATGGTCGATGCCGCCGGTATGAATGTCAAAGGGAAAGCCGAGCAGCGCTTCGGACATCACCGAGCATTCGAGATGCCAGCCGGGGGCGCCTTTGCCCCATGGGCTGTCCCATTCCATCTGGCGTTTCTCGCCCGGCGGGGTCTTGCGCCAGATGGCAAAATCGGCGGCGTGGCGCTTGCCGTCGACGGGGTCGATACGGCTTTCGCCCTCCTCCGTGCCTGCTCGCGCCAGCCGCCCATAATCGGCGACGGTCGAGGTGTCGAAATAAAGGCCGCTGTCGAGTTCATAGCAATGCTTGTCGGCAATCGCCTTGGCGAACGCGATCATCTGCGGGACATAGTCGGTGGCGATCGACCAATGCGCTGGCTCGCGGATGTTGAGCGCCTTGATATCGGCCCAATAGGCCTCGGTATAATGGCGCGCGATGTCCCAGATCGACTGGGCCTTTTCCGCCGCAGCCTTTTCCAGCTTGTCCTCGCCCGCATCGGCGTCGTCGGTCAGATGGCCCACATCGGTGATGTTGATGACATGGGTGAGCTTATATCCCTTCGATGACAGCGTGCGCCCCAGAACGTCCGCAAAGACATAGGCGCGCATATTGCCGATATGCGGATAATTATAGACGGTCGGGCCGCAACTGTAGACGCGCGCCTCACCCGGATGGACGGGGGTGAATATTTCAAGCGCGCGCGTCAGGCTGTTGAACAGGCGGAGCGGGGCGCCGGTGGGGGCGGGTGCGTCGGTCATGGGCGTGCCCATGCCTTGCCGCGGGGCGCGCCGTCAACCGAAACGCCGCTTGCGCCTGCCCGCGCCGCCACCTATCTGGATGGGGAACCACATTCCGGCGAGGACAAGATGAACGCTTTTGAAGATCGTGAACGGGCCTTTGAGGCGAAATTCGCACGCGACCAGGATATGCTGTTTCGCATCACCGCCCGCCGCAACCGCCTGCTCGGCGAATGGGCAGCCGAGCGCATGGGGCTGACGCCGGAAGAAACCGACGCCTATGCCAAGGCGGTGGTGCAGGCCGATTTCGAAGAAGCGGGCGATGAGGATGTGATCCGCAAGCTGGTCGGCGATCTGACCGCGGCGAAGGTCGAGATCAGCGACGCCGAAATCCGCGCGATGCTGAACGAAAAGACGGTCGAAGCGCGCCGTCAGTTCATCGAAACGCAGACGGACTGACAGGGCGCCGGTCATGGCAATGCAGGAATCCGATCTGAAGGCGATGATCCTTGCCGCTTTCCCTGATGCCACGGTGACGATCACCGATCTGGCAGGCGATGGCGATCATTATGCGGCGCATGTCGAATGCGAGAGCTTTCGCGGGATGAGCCGCGTCGCGCAGCACAAGGCGGTCTATGCCGCATTGGGCGGGCGCATGGGCGGTGAACTTCACGCCTTGCAATTGACCACCGCCATCCCTTCATAGGGAAGAGACATTCACCTTAGATCATGCGGGAAGGCCCGCACCGGAGACTGACATGACCGATCCCGCCACCCAGGCCCGCATCAAAGAGCTGGTCGAACAGAATAACGTGCTTTTGTTCATGAAGGGCACGCCCCTGTTCCCGCAATGTGGATTTTCATCGCGCGCGGTCGCGATCCTCGAGCGGATCGGCGTCGCTTATGAAAGCGTCGATGTGCTGCAGGACATGGAAATTCGCCAGGGGATCAAGGAATTTTCTGACTGGCCGACCATCCCCCAGCTTTATGTAAAGGGCGAATTTGTCGGCGGCAGCGACATTTTGATGGAAATGTATGAAGCCGGCGAATTGCATAAGATGGTCGAAGGCCTGCCCGCCAGCGCAGGATAATTTAAAGGCGCGCGGTCAGGCATAGCCGGTACGAAGCGCGCGCGCCCAATCGGCGCGGCCCTGCGCTTCGGCGGCGCGCGCCGCCCCCTCCCAATCATAGCGGACCGAAAGTGGCTCTGCTGCCCATTCGCCATCCTTGCCCTCGGCAATGGCATAGCGCGCGTGGGGCGAGCCTGTTTCCGCGCGGTGCGGAAAAGGCTGATCTTCGGCATAGGCGGGCAGGCCGACGCTGCCCGGATTGACGACCAGCCGCCCGTCCGCCAGCCGAGCCATGCGCGGCAAATGGGTGTGACCGCACAGGATCATCCGCGCGGCCTTCGCGCTCTCCACACTGGCGCGCGCGGCGACTTCCTCCGCCGTGGCCGGGCGCATCCCTTGCGGCGTGATGCTTTCCAGAAAAGGCGCAAGGTCGTTTTCCGGCGTGCCATGCACCATCAGCACATCGTGCGCGACGCGTCGCGTCGCGGGCAGCGCGGCGATCCATGCCTTTTGATCGGGCCGCAGCCGCTCCGCCGCGAAAAGGTCCGACGCGCCCATGCGGTCCGGCGCATCCTCCAAAAGCTGCCGTTCATGATTGCCGCGGATCGTCGGCAGGTCGAGCGCCATCAGCCGGTCGGCGGTTTCCACCGGAAACAGCGGGCCAGAGAGAATGTCGCCCAGATTGACGATTGCATCAACCCCGCGCGCCGCCACATCGGCAAGCACAGCATCGAGCGCGGCAATATTGCCATGAATATCGGACAGGATGGCGAGGCGCATGGACGGAGACATAAGCCAGGCGCAGGCGCGAGGATACTTTTATTGGGGAAGGGCGGCAGAGCTACGGAAGCTGTTGGGGATGCGAGGGGATCGGACTAGGCTGGGTAGCAACAGGAAAAAGGAAGGCCATCATGGGGAAAATAGCGATTTTACTGACTGCCGGCTTCGCAGATTGGGAATATGCTTTCATCGCAGGCACAGGCGCTCCATTTTATGGCCTGGATGTACAATTTTTCGGTGTCGCGGCGGGAGAGGTTATATCCCAGGGCGGGTTAACGGTTTCGCTGGCGAACAACCTTGAGGATTTGCGACTTTGGCAGCCCGATGCTGTTGTTGTCGTCGGCGGGACGATCTGGGCCAGTGCGAATGCGCCCGATCTTTCAGCCTTGTTGCCGCCCTTGTACAATGACGGCACGGTGATAGCGGGAATTTGCGGCGGAACGCTTGCCCTTGCCCATTGCAGACTGCTGAACGCTGTGCGCCATACTTCCAATGAGCGCACCTTTCTGGTTGATCATGCGCCTGATTATCAAGGCGCCGACTATTATGTTGAGAGCGCGGGGGCCGTAACGGACCAGCGCCTGATCACCGCACCCGGCACCGCGCCGATAAGCTTCACGGCGGCTATCTTTGCATCGGTGGGCTTGCCGGAAGAACAGATTGAACAGTTTTGCGCCCTTATGGCCGCAGAGCACGGGGCGGCCGCCCAATAACCTGCTGGCCATCGGGGGGCGTTTCCATCCGGGGGGCGGGGCCTTGGGGCCGCTCGCCCCCCGTCTGGCAAGGGTAAGTGAAAGACTTCGATAAAAACGCCACGCCAGGGACCAGACCGACGCCGCGCCATGCGATGATCGAAATCAACGCCATGTACAAAGCTATACAAGGCGCGTGCCAAATCACACCAACGCTGCTTTTCCATGCCGCACGATGGTTAGCCAATTCTTACCGCCGACGGGGCTTGTAAAAAAAGCCGACATAATTTGCGCTTTTTCCCTTCATTCATCTGTGGTTCACGGTTATGACTACATCTGTAGTCGTGCAGTTGAGAGACGATCAGAGGCGTTGAACGGTAAACCTGGGGAGGAATATCCGTGGCGGAACGTGCAAGTGAATCGGAAATGCAGGTGCTGAATGCGCTGTGGGATGAAGCCCCGCAGACGGCGGCGGAACTGACGCAGCGAGTCGGCGCCGCCAATGGCTGGACGCAGGCGACGGTGAAAACCCTGCTGTCCCGTCTGGTGCAAAAAGGCGCGGTGACGGCCGAGGCCGACGGGCGGCGTTATATTTATCGCCCCGCCATCGACCGTGCGGCGGCGATGGGCGAAGAATCGAAACGTTTTGTCGACCGGTTGTTCGGGGGGCGGGTGAGCCCGCTGATCGCGCATCTGGCTGAGCGCGAGGCCTTGTCGGATGCAGACATCGCCGAGATTGAAGCGCTGTTGCGGAAGCTGAAAGCATGAGTGCCGCCCTGGCCTTGGAGGCGTGGGGCGACACGCTGATCAGCACAGGTCTTATCCTCATCGCCATTTTACTGATCCGCAAACCCTTTACCCGCCTGTTCGGTGCGCGGCTCGCCTATGCACTGTGGCTGGTGCCCTTGCTGCGCCTGATCCTGCCACCGTTGCCGCTGGCGCCGCCGGTGGTGGAGCTCTCCCCCATCGCGGAGGAACTGGCCGCTGCCGACTGGGCGGCGATGAAGGCGGATATTCCCACCGATGGCAGCGCCTTTGCCGCCTCGGCGCCCGCGTCTCTGGTCGCCGAGCCGCTGATGCCGCTTGCCGAACTGATGCCCGCGCTGATGCCGATGCTGTTCGGCGCCTGGCTGGTCGGCGCGGCGGCGGTGCTGTTCGCGGCGGTCCGCGCGCATATGCGCTTTCGTGAGACCGTGCTGCGCGAAGCCGTCGAGCTGGAGCCGATCGGATCGGTGCGGCTGGCGATGAGCGATGCGGTCGATGGCCCGGTCGCCTTTGGCCTGATTCAGCGACATGTGGTCGTGCCGCAGAATTTCTTTGGCCGCTATGCTGCCGCTGAACGCGCGCTCGCCATCGATCATGAGCTGGCGCATCATCGCCACGGCGACCTGTGGGCCAATGCCGCCGCGTTGGTCGTGCTGGCCACCCAATGGTTCAATCCCTTTGCCTGGCGGGCGATCCGCGCCTTTCGCTTCGATCAGGAAGCGGCGTGCGATGCGCGTGTGCTGGGGATGGAAGGGCCGGTGGCCGACGGGCTCGCCGAGCGGCGCGAACGGACGGTTCAATATGCCACCGCCATTGCCAAGGCCGCGACCGGGGCGCGGCTGTCGCTGGCAGCGCCGATGGCGATGAACGATAATTTGCAGGAGCGGCTGAGCATGTTGATGGAGGATGAGATTTCGCCCCGGCGTGGGCTGATCGGGCGTGTCCTATTGGGCGGGGTGGCGCTGACGGCGCTGGCGACGACCGCGACGCTGACCCCTTCGGGCGCAATTGCAGCGGACGGACGTGCCAGCGAATGGCAAGCGACCGCCGAAGCCGCAAGCAGTGTGGAACCCCTGGCGGCGGAGATGGAGGCGCTGTCGGCCGAAATGACGGCGCCGGACATGGCCGCAGCCCTTGCCACCGCTGAAACCGCCCGCGCGGCCGGTGAAAAGCTACGCGAGGCGGGGTTCGATGCCGTGCGAGCCGCGGGCGAACAGAGCCGGGTGGCAGCACTGGCCGCAGTCAAGGCCGCGAGGGCAGCGGAGAGGGCGGGCGTGGCGCCGCATAAGGTCCTGAACCTTGACGTGTCCGAAGGGGCGTCGCGGCAGGAGATGATCGCGGCGTTGCGTGAAAAGGGGCTGACGGCGGCCAAGGCAGAGAAGGTGGCCGATGGCCTGGAGGCGAGAAGCAAATATCGCGCCTATGTCCGCATGGCGCATCTTCCCGCCGTTCATGTTCCCAGCCCGCCGGTGCCGCCCGTGCCGCCGGTTCCCGAAGCCCCGCCGGTCCCTCCTGCGGCGTTGGAGGGCCTGTCGCGCAGCGCGATGGTGGTTAGCGGATGCAGCAAGGAGGGCGAAATCACGCTTCGCCAGAAACAGTCGGAAACGGGCAAGGATCGGCGGGTGCATAAGGTGAAGTGCGGCCCCGGTGTGCGTACGATCACCGTTGCCGCGCTGCGCGAAACACGCGACCAGCTTGCGCGGCAAAAGGGCCAGATTTTGGCCCATGGCCTGTCGCACGAAATGCGCGCCGAAATTCAGGCAGATATACAACGGGCCGTCGCTGAGCTAGACCGCGCCATTGCCGAGGCGGAGCGCGAAACGCATTGAAGGAGGCTGGGGAGGCCGAAGCCACTTCGCCAGCGCGCCAGACCCTTAGGGGAGCGAAAGGGGCGCCCCCAGGGGTTTGATGGAAGATGGCTTCGGTCCTCCCCAAACTGGGCGCGCGTCGCGCGATGAGGGTTTTAAAAGAGAAAAGGGCCGGAAAGCGCGGGCTGACCCTTTTTCTTTGCCGGTCGCAATGCCACATGCAAAAGCATGAGTGAGAAAAAGCCCTGGCTCGACACGATCCAAGCCGGCGACTGCGAACAGCATGAGCCGCTGGTCCGCCGCGTGCTCGCGCCCAATCCCTCGCCCTATACGTTCACCGGCACCCAGACATGGATTGTCGGGGCGGGGCGCGACGTCGCGGTGATCGACCCCGGCCCCACAGGATCGGGGCTGAGCATCGGCGACCCGCCCGATGCGCAAGGCGCAGGCCATGTCGAAGCGATCCTGCGTGCGGTCGAGGGGCAGAAAATCACAGCAATATTGTGCACCCACACCCACCGCGACCATAGCCCCGCCGCCGCGCCGCTGAAGGAAGCGACGGGAGCGCCGATCATCGGCTGTGCGCCGCTGGCACTCAGTGACGATGGCCCCCGCGCCGATTCGGCCTTTGACAGCGATTATGCGCCCGACCGCGTGCTGGCCGACGGCGAACAGGTGGCCGGCGACGGCTGGACGCTGGAGGCGGTGGCGACCCCCGGCCATACGTCGAATCATCTTTGTTATGCCCTGCAGGAAAGCGGGGCGCTGTTCACCGGCGATCATGTCATGGCCTGGTCGACCAGCGTCGTCAGTCCGCCCGATGGCGATATGGCCGCCTATATGGCCAGCCTGTCGCGCCTCTATGAGCGCGCCGACCGCATCTATTATCCCGCCCATGGCCCGGCCGTGACCAAGCCGCGCCAATTGGTGCGCGGGATGCTGGGGCACCGCAAGCAGCGCGAGCGGCAAATCTTGCGGGAACTGGAAAAGGGGCCGCGCGTCATCCCCGACATGGTGAAACAAATGTACAAGGGGCTCGACCCACGGCTGACCGGCGCCGCGGGGCGCTCGGTGCTCGCGCATCTCATTGACCTCGAACAGCGCGGCCGGGTGGCTTGCGAGGATGAAGTGTGGAGGCTGGTCGCATGAACAATTCGCTTTTTCGCGTCGCGCTGCTGGCGCTCCTGGGCCTCGCCCTTTTCCTCGGTTGGCGCGCTTGGGACGATTGGCAGCGCGGCTTTGAGCCCGAAACCGTCGTCGCGGCGAGCCTGCAGGGGTTGCAGGAGCAGAATATTCTCGTTCCCTTTACCGCGCGCTATGTCGCGGTGGTGACATCGACCCAGAGCCGGCTGGGGTTGAGCGCCAAGAAAACGCTGATCATGCCCGGGACGGTACGATATGAAGTAGATCTCGCACGGCTGAAGCCCGCCGATGTCGAATGGGATGCGGGAGAGCGGGAATTGACCGTAACTCTGCCTCCGATACGCCTGGCAGGGCCGGAGATCGACATGGAAGCCATCAGCGAATTTCGCGATGGCACAATCCTGCTCAGCCTGACTGACGCCGAAGCGACGCTGGATGCCGTGAACCGCAAGGCGGCGAAAGCCGAACTGATCAAGCAGGCGAAGGGCGACACCCCGATGCGGCTTGCGCGCGGTGCGGCCGAAAATGCCATCGAACAGAGCTTTGCCATGCCGCTCAAGGCCGCAGGGATTGACGCGACGGTGCGTGCGCGTTTCGCGAAACGTTAAGAGCTTTGCGTGAAAATGGCAGGGGCGATCCGCTCCCTCTCCCGATTGCTCCCGCCGCGGGCGGGGTGTAGGAGGGGGCAACTCCTGCACGACAAGGAAGAGACATGACTGCTCCAATCCGCGAAAATCTGTCTGGCGTCGATCTGCGCGCCGAAATCGACCGCCTCCGCAAGGAGCGTAACGCGGTCATTCTGGCGCATTATTATCAAAAGCCGGAGATTCAGGATCTGGCCGACTTCGTCGGCGATTCGCTGGAGCTGTCGCGCAAGGCGGCCGAAACTGACGCCGATGTCATTGCCTTTTGCGGGGTGAAATTCATGGCCGAGACGGCCAAGATATTGTCGCCCGAGAAGATCGTCGTCCTGCCTGATCTCGACGCCGGATGCAGCCTGGAGGACAGTTGCCCTCCCGAACAGTTCAAGCGCTTTCGGGAACAGCATCCTGACCATATCGCACTCACCTATATCAACTGCTCGGCGGCGGTGAAGGCGCTCTCTGACATCATCGTCACCTCGTCGAGCGCCGAGACGATCATCAGCCAGATCCCCGAGGATCAGAAGATCATCTTTGGTCCCGACCGGCATCTTGGCGGTTATATGAACCGCAAATTCGGCCGCGACATGCTTCTCTGGCCGGGCGTGTGCATCGTCCATGAAGCCTTCAGCGAGACCGAGCTTTTAAAGCTGAAGGCGCAGCATCCCCATGCGCCCGTCGCCGCGCACCCCGAATGCCCGCCCTATATCGTCGATCACGCCGATTATGTCGGATCGACGAGCGGCATTTTGCAATTTGCCAAAAGCTTTGAAGGCGACACGCTGATCGTCGCAACCGAGCCCCACATCATCCACCAGATGGAAAAGGCGCTTCCCGAAAAGAATTTCATCGGCGCGCCGGGGGCGGACGGCAACTGCAATTGCAACATCTGCCCCTATATGGCGCTCAACACGATGGAAAAACTCTATCTGGCGCTGCGCGATCTTGAGCCGCGTATCGAGCTGGACGAGGAATTGCGCCTTGCCGCGAAGAAAAGCCTGGACCGGATGCTCGAAATGGCATCGGGCACGGTGGGCAAGGGCGATGTTGGCGATAGGGCGGCGGCGCCCTCGGCCTGATCGGCTTTTTCGGGGCAATTAGGACGCCGGCCTAAGGCGCCCGCGACTCGGCATCTGACGCTGCGGTGAGGGTGCGCAGCCCCGGCCCCCGCCTCCGTGCGTGAATGAAAATGCTGCGCCCTGATCACAAAAATGCTGCGCAGCATTTGGATATTGTTTCTGCCGGACTTATCCACAGCTTCGGGGCATATGAGCGGGGTTTTTGCGCTTTTTCCTTTGGCGTTGGCGCCGGTTCATGAGACTATTAATCCATCGAAAGGCAGATTGTCGAACCTCCAGTGAAAACGCCGGTTGCAAGACCGAAACGGATCAGATGAAGGATTGAAAAGTCGTCATTCGATAAGCTGGTCACGGAACGTGGATATTCCCACGAATGAAGCGAACCCGATCAGTGTGGAAAGATATTTATGACTTTGAACGAAGAAACGCTTCGGCGAGAATTCGAACAAGGGTATGAAGATTTTTCCGGTGCGGCCGGCCCCCTAACGGGGGCCGACCAAACCATAGGCAGCGCCCCCAGGGCGCTTTTTTTATGCGCCACAGTTAGGGCAGCGAGCACAATCGGCCCTCTTTGTGTCGTTGTGTGAGACATTCATAAGCCCGGTCGGGCGAAATCTGTCTCGGATTGAGCCAACCATCCTCCTTTCCGAACGGAATCGCGATCTCGATGGCGCCGATTGGGTGCGACAGGGAAAGAAGTCCCTTCGCGGGCGAGGGAACTTTTTCCTTTGGCTTTCATTCTTTTGACATCGGTGAATCGACGCCTGAGCGCGATGGGGCGTTCAGGCCATTGACGGCGGATTTCCTCCGTCCATAGCTTGGGAAGGAAGCAACATGGGTATCATCATCAGCCTTATCATCGGGGGTATCATCGGCTGGCTCGCCAGCATCGTGATGCGCACCGACGCGCAGCAGGGTATTATCCTCAATGTCATCGTCGGCCTGATCGGCGCGGTTATCGGCAATGTGCTGGGCGGCATGTTCGGGTCGGGCGCAACGCTCAGCCATTTCAGCCCCGTTGGCCTGCTCTGGTCTTTTGTCGGCGCCATTGTTCTGCTGGGGATCGTCAACATGGTGCGCCGCGGCAGCGTGCGGTGATCATCCCCGGTCGCTGATCCGCCATAATACTATGCGATGAGCGGGATTTACGTTAGCATGGCATGTCTGCACATCGGCAGGCATCCATAACGAACGCAAGGGGGTCATCCTATGCTTACTTGGATTATTGCAATTATCATGGGCGGCATCATCGGCTGGCTTGCCAGCATTGTGATGAAAACCGACGCACAACAGGGAATTTTCCTGAATATTATTGTCGGCTGTCTCGGATCTATTCTCGGACGCTTTCTGTTCGGAAGTTTCCTGGGCGGCGGACATTTGCGCGGTGACGCTTTTGACCCGATGACCTTGTTAACTGCCTTTGTTGGCGCGGTAATTCTGCTGGCGATTGTCAATCTGGTTCGCCGCGGCCGGGTGCGCTGACGATATAATCCGACTTATTTTACTCGGATAAGGGGGCGGTCGCCTTTGGCGGCCGCCCTTTTGCGTTTAACGTGTCTTTACCCCTGGTCGGGAATAAAGGTCCGGCGATGCGGGCACCGTCATTGTCATGGCGGTTTTCTGGCTTGCCAGAAGTGATTTAATTGGATAACACACCATCGACCGGAGAAGGAAGCCGATGGGCGGGCGGGCGAAGATCGCCTTTGGTGATGGCGAGCCCCCAAAACGGCGAAATATCCGGCAAGGAATCCAGGGCGGAAAGTGAATTTGATGGACAGCTTGGCGGGCTCTTCGCAGCGTTTTTACGAGGAAGCGGACACTTCTCGCACACGCAGGCGCATGATCATCGGCGCCGCATTGGCGCTCGCAGTGCTCGCGGCCGCCTGGTTCGGCTACCGCGCCTTTCAGGGGGGCGGAGAGGCCGAAGCGGGCGCTGGCGCTGATGCGGCTTCGGTTCCCAGTGTGACCGTCGCTATCCCCGGCCGCACTTCGGTCGAATTTACCATTTCGGCCAATGGCACTATTGCCGCGCGCCGCGAAATGCCGGTCGGCGTGTCGGGCGAAGGCGGACAGGTCGCGCGGGTTCTGGTCGAGCCGGGCCAATGGGTCGGCGCGGGCCAGCCGCTGGCCGTCATCGACCGCGCGGTGCAGACGCAGCAGGCCGAGGCGCTCCAAGCGTCCATCCGGGTTGCGCAGGCCGATGCCAAGCTGGCGCAGGCTGAGTTGGAGCGCGCCGAGGCGCTCGTCTCGCGCGGCTTTATCTCCAAGGCCGATATGGACCGCAAGCGCGCGACCCGCGACGCGGCGCAGGCGCGCGTTCGCGTCGCGCAGGCGCAATATCAGGAAGCGATTGCGCGCAATAACCGGTTGAATATCGTCGCGCCCGCCGCGGGGCTGGTGCTGACCCGCGAAGTCGAGCCGGGCCAGGTCGTGAGCGCCGGTAGCGGCGTCCTGTTCCGCATGGCCAAGGGCGGCGAGATGGAAATGCTCGCGCAGCTGGCCGAAGCCGATTTGCAGCGGGTGAAGGTCGGCACGCGCGCGGTCGTCACCCCGGTGGGCACCGAACTCGAGATTCCGGGGCAGATTTGGCAGGTCGCGCCAATCATCGACCCCAACACGCGCCAGGGCATGGTGCGGATCGCTATTCCTTATAGCGGCGCGCTGCGCCCCGGCGGCTTTGCCGATGCGCGGCTGGTGGCGGGCACCGAACAGGCGCCGCTGCTGCCCGAAAGCGCGGTGCAGAGCGGGCCTGAAGGCAATTATGTGCTGATCGTCGGCAAGGATGACAAGATTGAGCGCCGCCCGGTCAAGGTCGGCACCGTCACCGATGGCGGCGTGTCGATCGCGTCAGGGCTGAACGGCAATGAGAAGGTGGTCGTGCTCGCCGGCGCCTTCCTCAACCCCGGCGACAAGGTGAAGCCGGTCATTCAAAAATCAACGCGATAAGACCGGTCGTCGGTTGGCGCGCAAGGGCAGTTGAACCATGAGTTTTCGCAACATCTCCGCCTGGTGCATCCGCAATCCGGTTCCGCCGATCGTGATGTTTGTGCTGTTGATGCTGGCGGGGATCGTCAGTTTCAACCGCATGGATGTGAATGATCAGCCGGATATCGAATTTCCGGCGGTTCAGGTGATTGTGGTGCAGCCCGGCGCTGCCCCGACCGAGCTCGAGACCCAGGTCACCCAGCGTGTCGAGGCCGCCGTGCGTGGGGTCAGCGGCGTCGATGAAATGTCCTCCTATGTCAGCGAGGGCAACAGCCGCACCTTTGTCCAGTTCGCCATCGGCACGCCGATCGACCGCGCGTATAATGACGTTAATCAGGCGATTTCGCAGATACGCAGCGACTTGCCCGACGGGATATTGGAACCGCAGGTAGTGCGCGTCGATATTGCGGGCGGGCCGATCACCTATTTTGCGGTCGAAACTGCCGACATGACGCTGGAGCAACTTTCCTGGTTTGTCGACAATACGGTCGCCAAGGAATTGCTGTCGATCGACGGGATGAGCCAGGTGCGCCGGTCGGGCGGGGTGAGCCGCGAGATTCGCGTCATCCTGGACCCCGCGCGCATGCAAAGCTATGGCCTGACCGCGAGCGAGGTGAACCTGCAACTGCGCCAGATCAACCTCAACGCCGCAGGCGGGCGCACCGAAATTGCGGGCGCCGAACAGGCGGTGCGCGTGCTGGGCAATGCTCAGAGCGCCTTTGCACTCGGCCAGACGCGCATTTCCATCGGCAATAACCGCACCATTCGCCTGTCGGACGTCGCCACCGTCAGCGACGGGTTCGCCGAACAGCGCAATCTTGCCACCATCGGCGGGCGGCAGGTGCTGTCTTTCTCCATCGAAAAGGCGAAGGGCGCATCGGACGTCACGGTCCATGACGAGGCGATGAAGAAGCTGGAGGAGATCAAGAAGGCCAATCCGAAGATTGATTTCAAGATCCTCTTCACCCGCACCGAATATATCAAGGAACAATATCGCAGCTCGATGCTCGCGATGATGGAAGGCGCGGTGCTGGCGGTGATTGTCGTCTTCCTCTTCCTGCGCGACTGGCGCGCGACCTTGATCAGCGCGCTTGCCATTCCGCTGTCGGCGATTCCGACTTTCTGGTTCATGGACATGATGGGCTTTTCTCTGAACAGCCTGTCCCTGCTGGCGCTCAGCCTAGTTGCAGGGGTGCTGGTCGATGACGCCATCGTCGAGATCGAGAATATCGTCCGACATATGCGAATGGGCAAAAGCGCCTATCAGGCGTCGATCGACGCTGCGGACGAAATCGGCCTTGCCGTCGTTGCGACGACCATGTCGATCGTTGCGGTCTTCCTGCCTGTTGCTCTGATGCCCGGCATTTCGGGACAATTCTTCATCCAGTTCGGCATGACCGTCGTCTTTGCGGTGCTGATGAGCCTTGCGGTCGCGCGGATGATCACGCCGATGATTGCCGCCTATTTCTTGTCGTCGCAGGGCGAACAGGATCATGCGAACGGCCCGTGGATCCATCGTTATGAGCGGCTGCTTGGCTGGACGCTCGACAGCAGCAAACACAAGCGGGTGCGTGCGCGCTATGAAGACTGGCCGACGAAGCTTGGCTATCTGGCGGTGCCGCTGGGGCTGGCGGGGCTTTATATCCTCTATGCAATATATGCCTATTTCCAGCCGGTTCCCGCGGGGCAGGATGGACCGAACCCCGCGCTCTATTTCCTGCTGAAAGTGCCGTTCACGGCCATTGGCGTCTATCTTGCATCTGCGTTGCTCGCGATCCTTATGGGCGCGCTTGCCTGGCTGGTCGGCGTGCGTGGTTTCGCCTTTACCAATTGGGCGAAGTTCATGGTGCAGCGCGCCTGGGCGCGGCTGTTTGACCATCGCGTCTGGATTGTCGGCGCCGGCGTTCTGGCTTTTGCGACCAGCATCCTGTTGTTCGCGACGCTGCCGCAGCAGTTTCAGCCGACGATCAACAGCGATTACAGCCAGATCAAATATGAACTGCCGCCCGGATCGACGCTGGCGCAAAGCGCAAAGGTCGCGCGTGAAATCGGCGAAATCGTCGATAGCGACCCGGTGGTCGATACCGCTTTTTACGATATCGAAGTGACGAGCGGTAATGCGTTCCTGACCTTGAAAAAGGATCGCGAGATTTCAAGCGTCGAGTGGGAACGCAGCGTTCAGCCCAAGCTGGCCGCCATCCCCGATGCGCGCGTAACGTTCCAAAGCCAGTCGGGCGGGTTTTCGGGCCGCGACATCACGCTGGTCGTCGGCGGTGACGATCCAGTGAAGCTGGAGGCCCATGCGCGCCAGATTGTCGCCGAAATGTCAAAGCTCAAGGAATTGCGCGCGCCGCGTGTCGAGGGCGATATTCCGCGCCCCGAAATCGTCATCCATCCGCGCATGGACCTGGCCGCCGACCTTGGCGTGACGACCGCAGCGCTCAGCCAGACGATCCGCATCGCGACGCTGGGCGATATCGACCAGAATGCGGCGAAATTCTCGCTGTCCGACCGGCAGATCCCGATCCGCGTCCTCTTGTCAGAGGATTCGCGGCGCAGCCTCGCGACGATTGAAAATCTGCCCGTTCCCACCTCGCGCGGGACGACGGTGCCGCTGAAATCCATTGCCGAGATCAGTTTTGGCGCCGGGCCGACCGAGCTTCGCCGCTATAATCAGACGCGGCGCATCGTCATCGGCGCCGATCTGGCACCGGGGCTGGTCACCGGCGATGCGCAGGCAAAGATCGACGCGCTGCCCGCCGTGAAAAATATGCCGCAGGGCATTCGCAAGGTGATCCAAGGCGACCAGAAATGGCAGGCGGAGCTGATCAACAATTTCATCATCGCGGTGGTGTCGGGATTGCTGCTCGTCTTTGCGACGCTGGTGCTGCTCTACCATCGGTTCCTGTCGCCGCTGGTCAACATGTCCTCGCTGTTGCTGGCGCCCTTGGGCGGTTTGCTCGGCCTGCTCATCACCGGCATGGAAATTTCGATGCCCGTCTATATCGGCCTGCTCATGCTGCTCGGCATTGTCGCCAAAAACTCGATTCTGCTCGTCGACTTCGCGATTGAGAAAATGGATCAGGGCGTTGGCAAAACTGCGGCGCTGATGGACGCGGGGCGCAAGCGCGCGCAGCCGATTGTCATGACCACGGTCGCCATGGTCGCGGGCATGGTGCCGACCGCGCTGTCACTGTCCGGCGATGGCGCGTGGCGCGCGCCAATGGGCGTCGTCGTGATCGGCGGCCTGATCCTGTCGACCGTGCTGACGCTGGTAATCGTGCCCGCGGGCTTCAGCCTTGCCGACAGTATCGAGAAAAGGCTGGGCCGCTTTTTCTCGCGCAATCTTCTCACCTATAAAAAGGGCGATGGCGCGGAAAACCCCGCTCCCGATGCGCCGCCGCAGCCCGCCGAATGAGCCACAGCAACCGGCGCGCCAAAGGGGGCGCCGGTTGCAACCTTTCGCGCGATCCGCCATTTGATCTCCATGATCGATGAACGGCCCGCCTCGCTGAACGCTCCTTTCATGGCGCGCGGCGTTGCCGTTCCAACGGGCGGGCTGAATATCCGCATCGTTGCAACGGGCCTGCTCATCCTGATGGCGCTCGTCTTTGTCAGCGCCAAATATTATCAGGACATGCACCCCGCCATCGGCTTTGTCCGTGCCTTTGCCGAGGCGGCGATGGTCGGCGGGCTGGCCGACTGGTTCGCGGTGACGGCGTTGTTCCGCCACCCGATGGGACTGCCCATCCCGCACACCGCCATCGTTCCGCGCAACAAGGATCGCATTGCCGACACGCTCGCGCGCTTTCTGCTCACCAATTTCCTGCTGCCGCGCCTGATCGCGCGCAAGATGCAGACGGTCGATGTTGCGGGCGCGGTGGGCAAATTTCTGTCGCAACCCGCCGAAGGGGGCGGGCGGCTGCGGCTCGGCGCGTCGCGCATCTTTGCCGATGCGCTGGGCGCGCTCGACCAGAAACGGCTCGGCGGCATGGTCAAATCGGCGATTGCCGACCGGCTGCGCGAGCTCGATGTCGCGCCGCTTCTGGGGCAGGCGTTGCAGGCCGCGCTCGCCGAGGGGCGGCATCAGCCGTTGCTCGACGCGGCGGTCAAATGGGGGTCAAAGACGCTCGACCTCAATGCCGAGCTGATCCACCAGATGGTGCATGACAACAGCAATGCCATCGTTCGGTTCACCGGGCTCGATGAGACGATTTCGAACCGCATCGTCGCAGGATTGGGCAAGCTACTCGCCGAAATGGCCGAGGATGAAAGCCACCCCCTGCGCCTGCGCGTCGAGGATGGGCTGGCCAAACTGGCGCTCGACCTGCAGCATGACCCGGTGGTGCAGCAAAAGGTTGCGCGGGTGCGCGACGAGCTTTTGGAAAATAGAGCAGTCAAGCGCTGGCTCGACGGCTTGTGGGAACAAGGCCGCACCGCGCTGCTAAAGGCTGCGCGCGATCCCGAAACGATGCTCGCGGGCCGCATCGGCGAGTTGATGACGCAGTTCGGCACGATGCTGGGCGAGGATGCTGCGATCAAACGCACGCTTAACCGCTATGCCCGCCGCGCGGTGGTGGGCGTCGTCGACAGCTATGGCGAAACCGCGCTCAAGCTCGTGTCGGACACGATCCGTGGCTGGGATGCAAAGACGATTACTGACCGGCTTGAAAATGCGGTGGGCGCTGACCTCCAATATATCCGTATCAACGGCACGCTTGTCGGCGGGCTGGTCGGCGTCGCGATCCACACGGTGGATGTGCTGATCTGACCCCTCCCGTTATTGCGAGAAGCATAGCGACGACGCAATCTCCAGCCCGCCGCGCACATTGCCTCAACCGACAGCTCTCACCCCCTCCCGAAAGGTCGGATATCGCAGCCGCCAGCCCAGCAGCCGCTTCGCCTTGCCATTCGCCACCCGCCGGTTCTCGGCATAAAAAGCGCGCGCGGCGGGCGACAGGGCTGCCTCCTCCAGCGATTGCAGCGGCGGCAGTGGTGCCCCCAGCATCGCGCAGCCCCATTCCACCAGCGCATTTTGATGCGCGGGCTCATCATCGGCCAGATTGTAAATCCCCGGTGGACCGGCAAAGGACGCCGTGACCCCGCCCGCTATGTCGGCGACATGAATGCGGCTGAAAACTTGCTCCGGAAGGTCGATGCGATGCGCCCGCCCTTCCCTGATACGATCGAGGATCGAGCGGCCGGGGCCATATATCCCCGGCAGGCGAAACACCCGCATATCGCCGCGCAGCATCGCCCAGGCGGCGTCGGCGGCATTGCGCGCGGCGCGGCGGCCCTGAATCGCGGCGCTTTCATCGACCCACGCGCCGCCGGCATCGCCATAGACGCCGGTGGAAGACAAATAGCCCGTCCAGCGCGCCGGGGCGAGGGCGATGGCCTCGCCATAAAGATCGAGCACCGGGTCGCGCCCCTCGACCGGCGGGACCGAGGAGAGGATATGAGTCGCCGAACGCAGCGCCGCGAGCACCGCCGCCTGATCGTCAAAGCGCATCGTGCCCGCGCGCCTGTCGCGGCTCGTCGCGCTGACCTCCCAGCCGCGCGCATCCAGCCGTTCCGCCACATGGCCCGCGGCATAGCCGAGCCCGAAAATCATCATATGTCCCATCGCACCCCTTATTGCGCGCCTGCCGCGCCGCGCCTAGACCCGATGCATGACTGACGCCTCTTCGACGCCCGCTGCCCCTGTTACCATCCATCGCGGCGACTATCGTTCGCCCGAATGGCTGCTCCCCGATATCGCGCTCGATTTCGCGCTGGGGCTGGAGCAGACACATGTGACCGCCGCCCTGTCGGTCGAGCGCAATGGGGAAGGCCCCGCGCCGCTGCTGTTGCGCGGCGACGGAATCGAGCCGCTGGCGCTGCGCGTCGATGGCGAGACATGGAATGACTGGCGCATGGAGGGCAGCGACCTGCTCGTTGATCTGGGTGACCGCCGCGCCGCGACGGTGGAGATTGAAACGCGCATCGACCCGGCGGCGAACAGCCAGCTCATGGGCCTTTATGCCTCGGGCGGGATGCTCTGCACCCAGTGCGAGGCCGAAGGCTTTCGCCGTATCACCTTCCACCCCGACCGTCCCGATGTGCTCAGCCGCTACAAGGTGCGGATGGAGGGCGACAATGCGGCCTTTCCGATCCTCTTGTCGAACGGCAATTGCGTCGCGGCGGGGGAGGGCGAGGATGGGCGCCACTGGGCGCTGTGGGAAGATCCCTGGCCCAAGCCCAGCTATCTCTTCGCGCTGGTCGCGGGCGATCTGGTCGTCAACCGCGACCATTTCACCACCCTGTCGGGCCGCCGCGTCGAACTGGGCATCTGGGTCCGCAAGGGCGATGAAGACCGCACCCATCATGCCATGACCGCGCTCAAGAACAGCATGAAGTGGGATGAAGAGGTTTATGGCCGCGAATATGATCTTGATCTGTTTAACATCGTCGCGGTCAGCGATTTCAATATGGGGGCGATGGAGAATAAGGGGCTGAACATCTTCAACACCCGCTATATCCTTGCCGATCCCGACACCGCGACCGACATGGATTATGACGGGGTCGAAGGCGTCGTCGCGCATGAATATTTCCACAATTGGTCGGGCAATCGTGTCACCTGCCGCGACTGGTTCCAGTTGAGCCTGAAAGAAGGCTTCACCGTCTATCGCGACCAGAGTTTCTCCGCCGCCATGGGCTCGGCAGCGGTCAAGAGAATCGAGGATGTCCGCCTGCTGCGCGCCGCGCAATTTCCGGAGGATGCGGGGCCGCTCGCCCATCCGATCCGCCCCGACAGCTATCAGGAAATATCCAACTTCTACACCGCCACCATCTATAACAAGGGGGCGGAGATTATCCGCATGATGGCGACTCTGCTAGGGCCGGAAAAATTCCGCCGCGCCACCGATCTTTATTTTGATCGCCACGATGGCGAAGCCGCCACCTGCGAGGATTTTGTCCGCGCGATGGAGGAGGGCGGGGGCATCGACCTGTCGCAATTCCGCCGCTGGTATGAACAGGCGGGCACGCCCCGCCTCCGCATTTCGCTGGTCGAGGAAGCCGGCGAATGGTCGCTCGACATCGCACAAAGCGTGCCGGCGACACCGGGACAGCCGAACAAACAGCCGATGATGATCCCGCTGCGCCTTGCCGCCTTCGCCATGGACGCCGGGGCAGAGGCGATGGCCGACACGCTCGTCATCCTCGCCGAAGCGCAGCAGCGCGTGCCGCTGGGCCGCTTTGCCACGCGGCCTGCGCTTTCGATCAATCGCGGTTTTTCCGCGCCGGTGATCGTCGAATATGATCGCGCGCCGGGCGAGCTTGCCTGGCTCGCGACGAGCGATGATGATCCTTTCGCCCGCTATGAAGCCTTGCAGCAATTGATGCTCGACACGCTGGTCGCTGCGGTCGCAGGCAAGGCGGGGGATCGCGCGCCGGTGATCGACGCGGTGGCGCTGACGCTGGATGGGGCGGAGGCTGATCCGGCTTTCGTCGCCGAGGCGGTCAATCTGCCGAGCGAAGCCTTCATCGGCGACCAGATGGTCACCGTTGATCCCGACGCCATCCGCCGCGAACGGCTGGCGCTGCAGGGCGAATTGGGACGCGCGCTGGATGGCGCGTGGCGCGCGCTATTGGCGAAGCCCGCGCCGCCCGCGACCGACCTCAGCCCCGACGCGAAGGGGCACCGCCGCCTGCGCGGGGTGGCGCTGGCCTATCTGGCGGCGAGGGGAGCCGAAGATGCGCCGCGCATCGCCTTTGACATTTTCTCCGCCGCCGATGGCATGACCGAGCGGCAGGCGGCGCTGGCGGTGCTCGCGCATGGCGACAGCGACGAGCGCGCCCATGCGCTCGATATTTTCTATCAGCGTTACCGCGACAATCCGCTCGTGCTCGACAAATGGTTTCAGGTGCAGGCCTGGGCGCAGCGCCCTGACACGGCGGCGGCGGTCGCCGATCTGGCGGGTCACGCCGATTTCACCCTTGGCAATCCCAATCGCGTGCGCGCGCTCTACGGCGCCTTTGCCTCCAATCAGGCGGCCTTTCACCAGGCCGATGGCGCGGGTTACCGCCTGCTCGCCGATCTGGTGATCGCGCTCGACCCCAAAAATCCGCAGACCGCCGCGCGCATGGTGCCCCCGCTTGGCCGCTGGAAGCGCTTTGACGAGGCACGACAGGCGCTGATGAAGGCTGAACTCGTCCGCATCCTCGCTCAACCGGGCCTCTCGCGCGACGTCACCGAGCAGGCGTCAAAAAGCCTCGCGGGCTGAGACCGGAAAAGGGGGCGGAGCCTTTCGGTCGCCCCCTCATGCCTCAAAATTGATGCCGCATCCCGATGGCCAGGCTGCGCCCGCGAAGCGGCGACTGGTTTTTGACGAAAGAGGTGTGGGCATAGGCCAGCTCATTCATCAAATTGGTGCCGCGCAGGTAAAATTCGACATTTTTCGCCTCGCCCAGATCGAAACGATAGGCAATCGTTGCGTTGAGCATATGATAGCCCGCGGTGCGCGTTTCATAGGAGGCGAAACGGTCCTGCGCGAAGCTATGATAATATTCGATGTCGGACGACAGCGGCCCTTCGGCATAGTTTAGGCGCGCGCCCAGCCGGCCCGGCGGAATACGAGGCAGATTATCGTCATCGCTCTTCAGCTTGGCATCGACATAATCGCCAAAGATGGTGAGGCGGGTGGTCGGGTCCAGATGATAGCTGATCTGGCCATCAACCCCCTGAAATCGGGCATCGGCCGCGACATAGAGAAGATAATTGGCGGGAACCCCTGTTTCGGTGTCGGTCTCGATCAGCTCAGCGAAAATATACTCGTCGATATCCTGGTGGAAAAGCCCGATTTCAAATTCCAGCGGCCCCCCGCTCTTGCGAAGCGTGAGGTCGACCGACTTGGTCGTTTCCATCACATCGGTGCGCTTTTCGGGAAAGGTTGAGGATGCACGCCGCGTCTGCGACAGGCCGACCTCATAGCTGTTGGTCGCCAGATTATTGCCATAGGCGTAAAGCTCGCGGACATTGGGCGCGCGCTCGGTCCGGGCAAGCGAAAGGGCTGCTGAATAGCCATTGCCAATATTCCAGGTGGCGCCGAGCGATGCCGAAAAGGGCTTATGCTTCGCATCCGGATTGTTGCGATGATAGGCGGCGATGGCATTGGCTTTCATCACATTGCGCCAATCCGCCCCATAGAGCCGCTCGTAAATCGCGGTGATGGCCGCTTCGGCGTGCGGCGCGACGGTGAAATAATGTTCGGGCGTGGGCAGGGTGATTTCCCGCCAATCCTTGCGCGCGGCGAGCTCGATTTCGACCGGCCCGAACGCCCGCCGTTCGCTCAGGAATATCCCGATATTCTCCGTCACATGGTAAAAGGGCGGAATGACATTGTTGTACAGCCCCGACGAATTGGTCGAACCGGGTTTCTGGTGCAGATTGTTGACGTTGAGGCCGCTGAATGTCCCATCGGTATATTGCATGCCAAAGGTGCCGGTGAAGCCCAACAGCGGCTTGTGCGTCAGTTCAATGCGGCCATCCCAGACCTTGTTGGTATAACGGCTGAACAGCGCGGGGCCGTCAATCTCGTCATGGCGGTAATCGGTATAGGAACCGCGCAGCCGGAGATGCGAAAAACCGGGCAAGAGATCGGCGAAATCGCCGCGCAGATCGATGCGGTCGCTCTTGAGCTTGATCGAGGCGGTATGGTCGTCGGAGGAGCCGAAGGGATCGTCATATTGATCATGCGCCGCGCAATGCAGGTCGCGGCCATGGGTGTGACAGACGGCGTTGCGATGCGAATGGCCGGGAAGCCCATATTCGCTGTTCTGCCGCGTATAGGCAGCGCCGATATAGCCGCGCGATGTGACCAGCGAGGCACCGGCGCTATACGTGCTACCCTCCGCAAATGAGTCCTGCAGCCTGTCGCTGCCATAGCCATTGGGGACGTCATAATCATCCGCCACATGATATGCGCCTTCGACATGGACGGCGAACATGCCCGTCCCCGCGGTCACCCGCCCGGCGAGGGCCTGTTCCCTGGCGCCGGTGCCATAGCGCGCCTCGGCTGCGCCGCTCAGCCCGCCTTCGGGAATGACCTTGGGCACTTTGCTGTCGATCAGATTGACCACACCATTCACGGCGTTGCCGCCATAGCGCACCGCCGCCGGGCCGCGCTGAATCTCGATGGCGTCGAGCAGCAGCGGATCTGTGGTGATGGCATGGTCCGGCGAGACCGAGGATGCGTCGAACAAATTGGCGCCGTCGGTCAATATTTCGATGCGCGGCATGGTCTGGCCACGGATCACGGGGCGCGAGGCGCCGCCGCCGAAATTGTCGAGATGAACGCCCGGCAGCCCCGCAAGCGTTTCGCCGAGCCCGCCCTGGCGGCGGTGAACCAACTCGTCGCCGGTCAGCAATTGTACGGGCAAGGGGGATAATGTGTCCGACGCCAGCGATTGGCCGGTCACGACAATGTCATGGGCGCGGGGCGTGCGGGCCTTTGCTTTGCCATCGACATTGTCGGCGACATCCTCTGCGACTTCACTGGTCGCGGCGGATGCGGGCGCCGCCGCAGCGATGCTGCCGATAACCGATGCACTTGCCAAAAGCGCAGTAGCGCTCCGGCGAAAATTTTCCTTGGACATGAATGCGATGCTCCCTGATGAATCGCGCGGCATTTACGTAATGTAATATCATAACGTCAACAGAAAATGCATCGATCACGCCGGGGCGCCGCCTCCCTTGGGCCATTGGCGAGGGAGGGGGGAGCAGAGACGGGAAGGCGTTTGAGGGATCAGCTGCCTATTGGGCGGCGAACAGCTTGGTTCCGACGACGCCAATGACGATCAGCGTCATAAAGGCCGCCTGAACCAAACTGACCTTTTCGCCAAAAAGGATGGTGCCGCCGATGATCACCCCGACCGCGCCCAGGCCGGTCCAGATCGCATAGGCAGTGCCGGCGGAAATCTCGCGCATCGCAAAGGCGAGCAGCGCCATATTGAGGAAGCTGAGCGTGATGGGCACCATCGACGCCTGCCAGGTGCCGACGGTCGCGGCCCATTTCAGGCTGAGTGCCCAGATGATTTCGGTGACAACGGCGATGGCGAGAATAATCCACCCCATGAGCATATCCTTTCGGTCGGCGGGCTCGTGGGAGATTGCCGGCCGGAAACCCGAAAGAGGCCGTGCGCGCGCCAGATAGGGATGGTCTGCCGCTTTGACAAGGGAGGAGGGGGCGGTAAAGGGCGGCCAGAATTGACGAGGACGCCGCGGGGTCAGCCTCTCACAAAGCGCAGCATATCGGCATTCAGGCGCTCGCCATGGGTGAGGGGAAGGCCATGCGGTGCGCCTTCATAGATGGTGAGCGCGCCATTGGGTAGCAAGGCGGCGGTCGCCTGTGCAGTCAGCGGCAAGGGGGCCGAGGCATCGCGGTCGCCGTGGATGAGCAGAGTCGGCACGCCGATCCGCCTTACATCAGCGCGAAAATCGGTGCGGGCATTGGCCTCGGCAAGTTCGGCGGCGGCGAGCAGCGAGGTCATCAACATCATCTGCTGCCCCCATGTCTTCATTTCGGCGGACGTATCCGGGGTGAAGAAAGGCGGGGTGTTTTTGGCAACCCAAGCGGGAAAGTCGCGCCGCAGCGGGGCGTTGAGCGCGGCCAGCAGCGCCGGGTCGATCCCGGCGACATTGTCCGGCCCCTTCATCAAAAAGGGCGTAATGGTGCTGATTAGGGCCACTCGCGATACCCCATGTCCGCCGTGACGCGCGAAATAGCGGGCAACCTCGGTCCCTCCCATCGAATGCGCAATCAGGGTGACGTCCGACAAGCCGCGTGCGGCGATCACCGCCGCCAGATCGTCGGCAAGGCTCTCATGGTCATAGCCGCGCCCCGGATCGGCCGAGCGGCCATGGCCGCGCCGGTCATAGGCGACGGCGCGGTAGCCGTTTTGCGCCGCCGCGAGCATTTGATATTGCCAGAAATCGGACGGTAAGGCCCAGCCCGAAAGAAAGAGCAGCGGCTTTCCCGCGCCCCAGTCGCGCACGAACAGCGCCGTGCCATCGCGACCCGCGACAAAAGCGCTGCCCGACCCTCCGCACTCAGAAAGCGAAGGCGCCGGGCGTCCCAGCAACGGCGCCGCCATGGCCGCGGCGCCGACAAGGCCCCCCGTCACGGCCCCCGAGAAAAAATTGCGTCGATCCATGGCCCGCCTCCCCTTGTGGAGGCTGGCCTAGCGAGCGGCGCGCGCGCTGGCGATTATGCCGCAGGTAATGAAGTGACCGCGCGAAGCCCGCCTATTTATCCACCCAGGCGGCGACTTCGCCCGCCACGCGATTGGCCGCGCGGGTCAGCGCTTCGCCCACCGGCTTGGCTTCGGTCGCGGTGCCAATGGGTTCGCGCGCTTCGAAACGCTGCTGCGTCACCGTCTTCCCTTCGGCGGAAACGAGCATCGCCTGATAGACGACGATGGCCTGCTGGCTGCGCGCGTCGACCCCGAAATCGAGCAATTGCCCGGCAAGCTGATCCCCCGGCGCTGCCAGATATTGCCCTTCGTCAAGGACGACACGGCTGGAGCGCGCGGCGATGGTTTCAGAGAGCAGCCGCTGGAAAAGTCGCTGCGGTGCCTCGACCCATTGCGCGTCCTTTACATAAGCGATGCTGGCGCCATCTTGTTGCACTGGCACGCGCTGGGTCCGCAATTTCTGCGGCGCGGTGGGGGTCAGGATGGTCAGCGGCGTTCGCGAACTGGTCGAGCGCAGCTCGCCAGTCGCCGGGGCCGCATCGGGTTCCAGGGTAAGCAGGAAGGGCGGGGGCTTTCCGCCAAGGCTTACGCACGCCGAAAGCGCGAGCGCGCTGGCGGCGCCAAAGGTCAGGATGGACAGGCGGCGGGTCATGGCAGACATCCTCATCTGAAGGCTCATGGTTTATAGTCGGGCAGCTTCGCGCCACCGATCACGGCGCCCGCCCCCTGCTGGTCGAGCTTGTCAGTGAGGCTCGACAGCGAGGAAGAGGTGCGACGCAAATCGCGGATCAGCGCATTGGCTTCGGGAATCGTCGTCTGGCTGAAGGTCTGCAGGCCGGGGCGCGCATCGGCGATGGTCGCTTCCAGTGTTTTCATCGACTGGTTGGCCGAAGCGAGCGTGTTGCGCAGATTTTCCATCGCCGGGTCGATATTGCGATCGACCGTGCCCTGCGTTGCCGCGGCCAGATTGCCGATCTGTTCGGCGGCATGGCCCGTTTGCTGGATGGCGATGCGCGTGTCGGCGAGCGTCTTTTCGATCGCCGGGCCGTTGCGCGCCATGATCGCCGTCGTCTGTTCGACATTTTTCAGGATCGAAGCAAAGCTTGCCTGATTTTCATCATCGACCAGTTCGGCAAGCCGTTCGGTCAAGGTCGACAGCCGCTGGAGAAGCTGCGGCGCGGTGTTGAGCAATTCGCCAAGGCCGCCGACGCGATTGGGGATCACCGGCTTGCCCGCTGGTCCCTTGTCGGCGATGGGGGGCGCGCCCTTGACCGCGCCGTCGAGCGAGATTTGCGACACGCCGGTAAAGCCGACGCCTTCCAGCGCGGCGGTCGTGCCCTGCAAAATGGGGACTTGTTCATCGACCTCGATACGAACGCGAACAAATTGCGGATCGTCGCGCCACAGTTCAATTTCGCGCACCTGGCCCACGGGAACGCCGGAAAATTGCACTTGCGCGCCTTTGTTCAGGCCATCGACGGCCTGTTTGAAGAAGATGTCATATTGGCGCTTTGCGCCGCCGCTATCATTCGCCATCCACACGATGAACACGGCGAGCGCCGCCATGAAGAAGAGGACGAAGACCCCGACAACGATATTGTTAGAGCGCGTTTCCATCAGTTTTTCCTATCCTGACGCCCTTGCGTCAGATTGCCGCCCGCCGCGGCGCGTCCGCGCGGGCCATTGAAATATTCCTGTATCCAGGGATGCTCGGTCGCCAGCAGTTCGGGTATCGTCCCCACTGCGATGACCTTCTTTTCCGCCAGCACCGCGACCCGGTCGCAGGTGGCGTAAAGCGAATCCAGATCATGGGTGATCAGGAAGACGGTCAGCCCCATTGTGTCAGCCAGTTCACGGATCAGGGCGTCGAACTTTGCCGCACCAATCGGGTCCAGCCCCGCTGTAGGCTCGTCGAGAAAAAGCAGCGCGGGGTCGAGCGCCAGCGCACGCGCAAGGCCTGCGCGCTTGACCATGCCGCCCGACAATTCGGCCGGATATTTGGGACCGGCATCGGGAGGAAGACCGACCATCGCCACTTTGTAGGCGGCGATTTCGTCGAGCAGCTTTTCATCGAGCCGCGGATAATATTCGCGCAGCGGAACCTGGATATTTTCCGCGACGCTGAGCGTGGAAAACAGTGCGCCCCCCTGAAACATCACGCCCCAGCGGCGGCGCAGGTCGCGCGATTCCTCTTCATTGGAGATGGTGTCGAGCGTTTTGCCATAAACTTCAATCTCGCCTGACGTCGGCGTTTGCAGCCCGATGATCGAGCGCATCAGCACCGATTTGCCGGTGCCGGACCCGCCCACGACGCCCAATATCTCGCCCGAACGCACGTCAAGATCCAGCCCCTCATGGACGACGGCGTCGCCGAACTGGTTGCATAGATTGCGGATACGGATGGCTATCTCGAAATGGTCGGGACGCACGGCATCGGCCGCGGCCTGCTCCTGTTCCAGCAATTCCTGTTCTTCTTCGCTCATCAGTTCCAACCGATCGACGAAAAGAAAACAGCGAACATCGCATCGAGCACGATGACCAGGAAAATGGCGGCGACCACGGCAGAGGTAGTGCGGCTGCCGACTTCTTCGGCATTCTGGCGCACCTGCATGCCTTCATAACAGCCGGTGACGCCGATCAATATGCCGAACACCGGCGCCTTGATCAGCATGATCCACACATCGGTCATCGGGATGATTTCCCGCAATCGCTGTATATAGGTGAGCGGCGGAATTTCGAGGCCGACCCAGCAAAAGGCGCCGCCGCCGATCACCGCGCAAATGCTGGCGTAAAAACCAAGCAGCGGCATGGTGATGGTCGATGCCGCCACGCGCGGCAGGACAATGGCTTCCATCGGCGAAACCCCGATGGTCCGCATCGCGTCCACCTCTTCGGTCAATTTCATTGTGCCGATCTGCGCGGCAAAGGCGCTGCCCGATCGGCCCGCGACCATGATCGCAGTCATCAGCAGCCCCAGTTCACGAATCGAGGCGCGGCCGACGAGGTTGATCGTGAACACTTCCAGCCCGAACTGGCGCAGCTGAACCGCGCCCTGCTGCGCGATAACGATGCCGATCAAAAAGCTCATCAGTCCGATAATCGGCAGGGCATCGACGCCAACGGCCTGAAACCGGGTGACAATGGCGTTCCAGCGCAGACGGCGGCGCGCGCGAATCTGGTGAAAAAGCGCGACGACCATCGCGCCAAAGAAATCGACAATGCCGACCAGTTCGTTCCAGATCGCGACGCTGGCGCTGCCCACCTGTTCCAGCATCCGATAGAGCATCGGGCGCTGGTCGGGACGGACGCGAAATTCGCTGGTGTCGGTCGCCAGCGCGTCGAGCAATTGCTGCGCCGCGGGGCTGGCGCCGCTGATCTCGGCGCCCTGCGCGCGGGCGGTCCGGGTGACGATCCACGCGCCGACCGTGTCGATCCGGTCGATGGCCGACAGGTCGAGCCGGGTGATGGAGCCGAGCGCGTCGAGCCGGTCGGGCACATCGCCCAGCCGCGCGAGCGTCAGCCGGCCCGTAAAACGGACCTCTGCGCCGCCGGGTCCCTCGTCATAGTCAAAGTCTGCACGTGCTACCATGATAGCGCCGACCTTGGAGGATTTGGCGTGGAACGGCAAGTTAATCCGCCCGCTTGGCGTGGCGCGCCGGGATGCCTATGAACAGGCTTATGAATAAGCCGTCGCCCTCGCTCGCGCCCGATTATATGCACCGCGTCGCCCTTTATGACATGGACCGGACGATCACTCGCTCGGGCACCTATAGCGGCTTTCTGATTCATGTCGCGCGACGGCGCCAGCAATGGCGGCTCCTCCTGCTGCCGCTCGTCGGGCTGGCGGGGCTGGCCTATATGCTGCGGATCCTCACCCGCTCGCAATTGAAGGCGATCAACCTTCGACTGCTTGTCGGCAAACGCTTCAGCCGCAGCGAGATTGTGCCGCTTGCTGAAAGCTATGCCGATCATGTTGTGGCCAAGGGGCTGCACCCCGCCGCGCTCGAACAAATCGCCGCCGACCGCGCGGCGGGCTATCGGCTGCTGCTCGCGACTGCATCCTTTCACCTTTATGTCGATGCCATTGCGCGGCGGCTGGGGATTGACGATGTGCTCGCCACCCGGCTCGACGAACCCGATGGCGCCGATCACATCCATGCGCGATTGTCGGGCGACAATTGCTATGGCGAGGCGAAATTTGCGCGGATCAGCGAATGGATGGAAGGCAATGCGATCACCCGCGATGCCGCCCATATCCGCGCCTATTCCGACCATGTTTCGGATCATCCGATGCTCCATTTCGCCGATGAGGCGGTGGCGACCACCCCGTCACGCAAATTGCGCCTGCTCGCGCCCAAAATGGGCTGGCAGGTCGTGGACTGGCGGGCGCGGAAATAGGAGCGCCATCGAGGGCCCTTTGGGCGCAGGATCGAATGGCGGTTTCGGCGACGCAATAAAGGGCCGCACTTGGTCGCCGCCAGTGCGCCTAAACCGCCGCCAGCGCCTGGTCGAAATCGGCGATCAGATCATCGGCATTTTCGATGCCGATGGAGATGCGCACCAGATTGTCGGTGATGCCCAGTGCTTTCTTGCGTTCATCGGGAACCGACAAATGCGTCATCGCTGCCGGATGGCTCGCCAGCGTCTCGGTCCCGCCGAGGCTCACCGCCAGCTTCGCGATTTTGAGCGCGTCGAGAAAGCGGAAGCTTTCCTCCTCGCCGCCCTTGATGAACAGCGAAAAGGTTGACCCCGCGCCGGTGCAATGGCGCCGGAAAATATCCTTTTGCGGGCCGTCATCAAGAAAGCCGAGATAGCCCAGCCCGTCGACCTTGGGGTGGTTTTTCAGAAAAGCGCAGACCTTTTCGGCATTTTCGCCCGCGCGGCTCATCCGCAGTTCGACCGTTTCCAGCGACCGCAGCAGCATCCAGGCGGTGTTGGGGTCACAGATGGTCCCGATGGTGTTGCGCATCATGCGAATGGGGCCGAGCCAATGCTTTGACCCCAGCACACCGCCCGCGACCAGATCGCTGTGTCCGCCCGCATATTTGGTCAGGCTGTAAAGCACGATGTCGGCGCCATGGGCGAGCGGCTTGGACCAGAGCGGCCCCAGAAACGTATTGTCGATGGCGATGGGCGGGCGGTCATCGGCGGCAAAGGCGGCGTTCACTGCGGCGCGCATCGCCTGCACATCGACCAGCGCATTGGTCGGATTGGCGGGGCTTTCCAGATATACCATCGCCACCTTTCCGCCCTGGCTCGCCGCCATCTCCTTGGCACGGATCAGAATATCGTCCATTTCCTCGCGCGAGGCTTCGGCGGGAAAGTCGACATAGGTGGCTCCAAAGCGCGACAGAATGCGCGCGATCAGCGTCTCGGTCGCGGCATACAGCGGCCCCGAATGCACGATCACATCATTCATGCTGACATGGGCGAGCAGCAGGGTGGCGATGGCCGACATGCCGCTCGAAAAAACCAGCGCATCCTCTGCTTGTTCCCAGACGCCGAGGCGCGCCTCCAAAATCTCCTGATTGGGTCCGTTAAAGCGCGAATAAACCAGGCCTTCGGCGCCGCCGGGGCGCTTGCCGGTGATGCCTTCAAAATGGCGCTTGCCCGCGGCTGCGCTTTCAAAGGCAAAGGTGGAGGTCAGAAAGATCGGCGGCTTCAGCGATCCTTCGGACAGCATGGGGTCATAGCCATAACCCATCATCAGCGTCGAGGGCGACAGGGCGCGGCCGCCGATTTCGGTCACATCCTCCTTGGGCTTGCGCCGCGCGGGCGTGCCGGTGAGTTCATTATTGTCGATGCTGGCCATGGGCTTCCTTGCGCGTTGAGATTGTTTCAACTGAAACTAGCGAATATGCTGCGTCTCGTCATCCCAACATCGCGATGATCCAGATGGTTCCGACGAGCAGCGGCACGCCCAATATATCGAGCGCAAGCCCAGCCTTCAGCATGCGGGGCAGGGCGATATGCTCGGTCGCCCAGGCAATGGCGTTGGGACCGGTGCCCGACGGCAGCATAAAGCCCCAGCTTGCTGCCATGGCGACGGGTAGGGCGAGCAAGATCGGATCGGCCCCGGTCGCGGCGATCAGTGCGGCGAGCACCGGCATGATGCCACTCGCGGTCGCGACATTGCTCGCAAATTCGGTGATCAGGATCGTCAAGCCGACGATGATCGCGGCGAGCAAAAGCGTCGGCATCGACCCCAGCGGCGCGAGCACGCTGCCCAGCCAGGCGGCCAGCCCGCTTTCGGTAATCGCCGCCGCCAGCGCAAGACCCCCGCCGAACAGCATGATCACCCCCCAAGGGGCACGGTCAGCCTCTTTCCAGATCAGCAGCGGACGCCCCGTGCCGTCGGGAAGGGTGAAGAGCAACAGGCTCCCCGCCACGGCAATCGTACCATCGGTGAGCGCGCCCGCCGGGACGAGCGGCTCAATCAGTCGCTGCAGCATCCACAGGCCGACGACCAGAACAACAATCGGCACGACGCGCCGTTCGGCGGTCGTCCAGATCGCCTGATGTCCCAGCGCGCTGGACGCCGCCTTTCCATCGAAAGGATGCTCGCTCAGCCGCTGTACCCGTGCGAGGATGAGCATTGCAGCGGGTACGGCAAGGACCACAACGGGCACGCCATACAGCGCCCAGGTCGCAAAGCCGATGCGAAGGTCGAGCGCGCGCTCGATCAGCCCCGCGGCGATGGCGTTGGTCGGGCTGCCGACCAAGGTGCCGAGGCCGCCGATCGAGGCTGAAAAAGCAATGCCCATCATCACCGCGCCAGCAAAACCGCGCGTATCCGCTGCCTCTATCCCTCCGGCGCGCAGCACGGCGAGCGCGATGGGCACCATGATCAGCGTGGTCGAAGTGTTGGAAATCAGCATCGATAAAATCGCGGTCGCGGCCATGAAGGCGAACAGCAGCCCTGTCGGCGTCGGCGGGGCAAGCTTGAGCAGCGCGAGCGCGAGGCGCCGGTGCAGCCCCACCCGCTCGATAGCAAGCGCCAGAAAGGCGCCTCCCAGAATCAGAAAGAGAATCGGGTCATAATATTGACTGGCAATGTCCTTCGCCGACATCACCCCGGCAAAGGGCACGATCAGGAACGGCAGCAGCGCGGTTACGGTCAGCGGCAGCGCCTCGGTCATCCACCAGATCGCCATCAGGATGGTGAGCGCCGCGATCCGCCACGCGGGCAGCGTCATGCCTTCGGGTGCGGGCAGGAGAAGCATCAGAAGAAAGACGAACGCGCCGCCGATCAGTCCGAAAAACCGCGTGCGTGTCATCCGCCCTGTTTCCCTCCCACGCCGATCACCGATAGTTGGCGGCCATAGCTGTTTTCCTGCCTGTGGCATGCCCGGCGATAGCTATAATATGTCTCTGCCTCGGCGTAGGTATCCGCGCCGTCGATGGCAACCGTTGCCACGCCTGCACGCGCAAGCCGCGCGGCGACATAGGCGGCAATGTCGAACATGGCATGACCCGCGCGCGCGCCGGCAGCGAAGAAATGCTCATTCCCCGGATCGTCCGCGACGAAACGCTGCACAAAGGCATCGTCAACCTCATAGGAGGCGCGGCCAATGCAGGGGCCGATGGCGGCGGCGATATGCTCGCGCCGCGCCCCCAGCGTCTCCATCGCGTCCAATGTGCTGTCGGTCACCCCGGCAAGCGCGCCCTTCCACCCCGCATGGGCGGCGCCGACGACCCCGGCCGCGCGGTCGGAAAACAGCACGGGAACGCAATCGGCGGTCAAAATGCCGAGCAGTAGTCCCGGTGCGCGCGTCGCCATCGCATCGGCTTCGGGCCGCGCCGACAGGTTGCTGCTTTCATCCAGAATGACACAGCGATTGCCATGCACCTGATACAGCCCCGCCAGCGCCGCGCCCGGCAACAGGCTGTCCGCCACGCGGCGGCGGTTTTCGGCGATCAGCGCCGGATCATCATCCGACCCTAGCCCGCAGTTGAGCGAGGCCAGCTCTCCATCTGAAACGCCGCCCTGCCGTCCGAAAAATCCGTGCGGAATCCCCGCGAGCGGCGCGGCGGTGGTGAAGGGCGGGGTCACAGGTCGAGCCTCCAGATGCGATCCTCGTCAATATGATTGCCGACGCGAAAAGCGTTGCGCCCGACATCGGTAAAACCAAAGCGACGGTAAAAGGCCTGCGCGCGCGGATTGTCGCTGAACACCGACAGATAAAGGATCGAGGCGCGTGCCCGCGCCCAGTCGATGCCCCATTGCATCAGCGCAGCGGCAACCCCGGTGCCCTTGGCCTCGGGCGCGACATAAAGCTGGTGCAATTCGGTTGCGCCTTCATGTGGCTGGCCTTCAGGCAGGTCAAAGTCGATCGGCCCCATCTTGATATAGCCCTGAATGGCGCCATCCTCGCCGCGCACCAGCGCAATATCCATCGCCGAATCGGCGATTTGCGCGCGCACCCGTTCGGGCGGGTTCCAGCCCGCCAGAAAGGCCGCCAGATCGGCGGGGTCGTAAAGATGCGCGAAAGTGTGGGTAAAGCTCGCCTCAGCAAAGCGGGAAATATCGTCGGCATCGTCAAGGGTGGCAAGCGTTATCGGGGGCATTCAGTCTTTCCTGTCAGGGGGAAAGCCCGCAGGCGCGGGCCAGTCGGGGGCGGTGAGGGCGAGCGCCTTGAACAGGCGCCCCATGGCATTGGCGCCGGTCAGCCGGTCGCGCTGCCCCGCCAATTCGTCGGCGCGGTCCGGCGCGGCGGCGGACAGGCTGACGAGCCGGGCGTCGATGCCCATGGCGCGCAGCCACTCGCCTTGCTCCACCGGGCCAAAGGGACGGGCGCCTGCCGCGCGCGCGACCTCGGCCAGCGGGGTGAAATCGACATGGGCGGTCAGGTCCACTTCGCCCGGATCGGCAAAGGGATCGGCAAAGCGATGCGCCTTCACCGCCTGCAAACTGTCGCCCGCCGCCGGGCCGCTATAGCCATAGTCGATGGCCAGCATCGCGCCGCCCTGCCGCGCAAGGCGAAAGGCGCATCGCTGCATGATCGCCGCCGACACGGGTGCGGTCTCGACGATGGTGCCCGGCGCACTGGCGCGCAGCGGCGCGGGGATGGCGTCGTCGGCGGACACCTCGCCTGCGACCGGGACAAGGCTCTCGCCTTGCCGCTCGACCATGCGCTCACGCCAGCCCTCTTCGGTGGCGACATATTGATGAATGGGCAGCGCGTCGAAAAATTCATTGGCGACGATGATCAGCGGCGCATCATCAGGCAGGCTATCCACCTCATCATGGTGACGCGCACCCGGAACCCGCGCCAATTGTGCCGCGCGCAGCGCCGGGCTGGTTTCGACCAGTTGCACCCCCAGCGGCTTGGCGCCAAAGCGCGCCATGACGCGCAGCGCATCGGCGGCGAGCGTCCCCCGGCCGGGGCCCAGCTCGACATAATAAAAGGGCGGCTTTCCCGCGCGGCTCCACAGGTCTGCGATCCAGATGCCGATCATCTCGCCGAACATCTGGCTGATTTCGGGCGCGGTGGTGAAGTCACCGGCGGCGCCCAGCGGGTCGCGGGTCGCATAATAATAGGCATTGGCCGCCGCCATATAATCGGCGACGGTCCGCTTTCGCGCCGCTGCAATCTCCTCCATCAGCCGCGCCGCCGAGGGCGGGGCGTCAGGCAATGCTGTCGGGCCCCGCAATCGGCTCGACGCGCTGGCGGCGTCCCTTGGCGGTGGCGACCAGCCACACGCCGATGATCAGCATCGGAAGGGTCAGCGTCTGGCCCATGGTCAGCCCCCAAGACAGCGTGCCCAATTGTGCATCGGGTTCGCGCACAAATTCGACCGCAAAACGGCTGAGGCCATAGATAATGGCCGCCATCCCGACGAGGAATCCGGGCTTGTAGCGGGCATCGGTGCGCCAGAAGAAAAAGGCGAGGATCGCCATCATCAGCAATCCTTCCAGCCCCGCTTCATACAGCTGGCTGGGGTGGCGCGGGTCCATCGTGCCACTGCCGGGAAAGATGATCGCCCATGGCACATCGGTCGCGCGGCCCCACAGCTCGCCATTGACGAAATTGGCCAGGCGGCCGAGGAAGAGGCCAAAGGGCACGGCGCAGGCGATATAATCGCAAAAGCGCAGGAAGTTCAGCCCTTCCTTCTTCGTCACATACCAGATGGCGACCAGCACGCCGATCACCCCGCCATGCAGCGACATGCCCCCGTCCCACAGGCGGAAAATCCCGAGCGGGTCCTGCAGATAAGCGCCGAGATTATAGAAAAGCACATAGCCGAGCCGTCCGCCGATGATGATGCCCAGCATGGCGTAAAAGATCATGTCGTCGGCGTGGCGGCGCGCCATCGGGGCGCCGGGCTGCGCGATCAGCTTCAACAGATACCAATAGCCGAGGAAGATGCCCGCGAGATAGGCGAGGGCGTACCAGCGGATGGGGAATCCAAAGATGCTGAACGCAATTTCGCTATTCTCTCCCATCAAATCATGGAAGTTCACATATTGTGTTGCTTCGGCTAGTAGCAAAAGAAAATTCATTTAGTCTCGGACCTTCCCCATGAGAGGTCTTCCCCATAAGGGGTAAGGCAAGAGAGACCAAGAGGAGAGATACAAGATGCCATCAGCGCTCGATCTGCGTCTGGAAGCCGCCTATAATGTGATCACCGGCCCGGGCGGGCCGATCCAGGTTGGAACCATCGAACGCTTTGGGCGCGAACTGCCCTTCATCACCAACGCGCCGACGAATCTGGTCGATTACGTCGCCTATTTTTGTGCGCAGCATGGCGATGCGACTTTCCTCGTCGAGGGCGAGGAACGCTTGAGTTTCAAACAAGTATATGCCGCCGCCCGGCAGGTCGCCGCGGGCCTTGTCGAAGGCCATGGCGTCGCGCGCGGCGACCGCGTCGCCCTCGCGATGCGCAACGCCAATGCCTGGTGCGTCGCCTATATCGGCATATTGATGGCGGGCGGCTGCGCGACCCTGCTCAACGGTTGGTGGCAGGGCGGCGAACTCGCCGCGGGCATTACCGACAGCGAGGCAAAGCTGGTGATCGCCGACCCGCAGCGCGCGGCGCGACTCGAGGAAGTGTCCCACGGTGCCAAGGTCATCACGCTCGACATCGCCAAGCCGATCAGCGAAGCCATCGCACCCATCACGTCGGGGGGCAGCGCGGACACGCAATTGCCTGCGCTCAACGGCGATGATCTTGCCACCATCCTCTTCACCTCGGGGTCGACGGGCCAGTCCAAGGGCGCCTATTCGCGCCACCGCTCGGTGGTGCAGGCGATCTTCAACTATGTGACGCAAACCGCGAGCATGGTGCATCTTTTGACGCAGGACGGGCTGATGTCCGACATCCAGCCCGCGACCCTGGTCTGCACCCCGCTGTTCCACGTCACCGCCGAAATTCCGGTGTTCATGCAAAGCATCGCGCTGGGCCGCAAATTGGTGCTGATGCCCAAATGGAATGCCGAAGAGGCGATGCGGCTGATTCAGGATGAACAGGTCAATTATTTCGTCGGCGTCCCCTTGATGAGCTATGAAATGCTCGTCCATCCGAACCGGTCGAAATATGATCTGTCGACGTGTAAAAGCTATGCCGCCGGGGGGGCGCCGCGTCCGCCCGAACATGTAAAGCGCCTTGCCGAAGGGATGGACGGGGGCAAGCCGCTGCTTGGCTATGGCCTCACCGAAACCAATGCGGTGGGCTGCGGCAACCTCAATGAAAATTATCTCGAAAAGCCGCTCTCGACCGGCCCGGCTTCCAAGCCGCTCGTCGATCTGGCGATCCTCGACGATCAGGGCGAACCGCTCGCCCAGGGGCAGGTTGGCGAAGTCTGCATCCGCTCGATCGCCAATTTCGAAGGCTATTGGAATAATGAGGCGGCGACCAAGGCGGCCTTTTTCGACAATGGCTATTTCCGCACCGGTGACCTCGGCTATCTCGACGAGGATGGCTATTTGTTCATCGTCGACCGCAAGAAAGACATCATCATCCGCGGCGGCGAAAATATCAGCTGCCAGGAAGTCGAAGCGGCGATTTACGAACATCCCGAGGCCAGCGAATGCGCGGTTTTCGGCCTGCCTGACGAGCGGCTGGGCGAAGTCGTCGGAGCGGTCGTGTGGATGGCGCCGGGCAGCAAGGTCGATGCCGAGGGCTTGAGCGAATTTCTGAAGGAGCGGCTTGCCCCCTATAAGGTGCCCTGTCGCATCTGGATGGCGAGCGATGCCCTGCCCAAATTGGGCAGCGAGAAAATCGACAAGGTCAGCCTGCGCAACCAATATCGCGAGGAATATGCCGCCGAAGTCGCGGCATAGTTTATCCACCACCGTCATTGCAAGGCCCCGGACAACTCCGGGGCCAAAGCAATCTCCAGCTTCGCCCGGCCGCGATGATGGCGTCCCTCGCGCCAGGACCATGTGTGCGCAAAAGCCAATAGCGATGATAAGGGGGCAGACCGGGGCGCTCAGCAATGTTATGCCCCGTCGGACCAGAATATCCGAAGAGACGAAAGGCTCCCCCTATGTCGATCCTTCACCCCTTTCTCTCGCGCGTCATTAAACAGGGTCAGTTCACGATCATCGGGCCGGACGGCACGCGTGAAATTTATGGCACGCCCGCTGACGGCTTTCCCGATGTGACCGTGCGTTTCACCAGCGCAAAGGGCATGCGCCGCATCATCCTCGACCCGCGCGTGGGCGCCGCCGAAGCCTTTATGGACGGTGAGATGGTGATCGAACAGGGCGACATCATGGAGCTGATCGCGCTGCTTCGGTCCAACACCCCCTGGGATCGCGGCGCAAAGCTCAAGGATCGCGGGCCGGTGGGGCAGGCGGCGGACTGGGTCAAGACACGGCTCAATTCGGTCAACCGCCGCCGCCGCTCGCGCGCCAATGTCGCGCATCATTATGATATCGGCAACGATCTCTACCGCCTCTTCCTTGACAGCGACATGCAATATAGCTGCGCCTATTGGCCGCGCCCCGACATGACGCTGGAGCAGGCACAGATCGCCAAGAAAGCGCATATCGCCGCCAAGCTCGCACTGGCGCCCGGGCAGCGCATTCTCGACATCGGCTGCGGCTGGGGCGGTATGGCGATCAGCCTCGCCAAGCTCGCCGATGTGCGCGTCCATGGCATCACCCTGTCGCAGGAACAGCTTGCGCTGGCACAGGAGCGCGCCGCCGCCGAAGGGCTGATCGACCGCGTCACCTTCGAACTGGTCGATTACCGCGACCTTGCCGAGCGCGAGCCGGGCGGCTTCGACCGCATTGTCTCGGTCGGCATGTTCGAACATGTCGGCGCGCGCAATTTCGATACCTTCTTCCGCTGCGCCGCCAATCTGCTGAAGGCCGAAGGGGTGATGCTGCTTCACACTATCGGCCGTTTCGGGCGCCCCGGCTCGACCGACGCCTTCACCCGCAAATATATTTTCCCCGGCGGCTATATCCCCGCGCTCAGCGAGACGGTCGCCGCGAGCGAGAAAAGCCGCCTGATCGTCACCGATGTCGAAACGCTGCGTCTCCATTATGCGCTGACGCTGCGCCAATGGTATGCCCGCACGCTTGCCCACCGCGAGGAGATTGTCGCGATGATGGACGAGCGTTTTTATCGCATGTGGACCTTTTACCTCGCCGGCGCGACCGCCGCCTTCGAAAGCGGCGGCATGGGCAATTATCAGATCCAGTTCGCCCGCAGCCGCCACGCCCTCCCGCTCACCCGCGACTATATGGCCGAAACCGAGGCCAGATATCTCGCTCTGCTGAGCTGAAGCGTTCGTCGCCCCGGGCCTGACCCGGGGCCCGCCTTTCTTTCCCTCGCCATCGCCCATGTGCCGCCCCCAGCAGGCGCTAAATCCTCCGTGCATCGCACCCCCTTCTCTCCTAAAGCTGCCCCTCCACCCGCCCACAGGAGGCCATCATGCAGATTGCGGTTTTGACATTTGAAGGGTTCAACGAACTGGACAGCTTCATCGCCGCCGCGATCCTCAATCGCATGAAGGCAAAGGGTTGGGCCGCCCATATCACCGCGCCCGCCGCGCAAGTGACGTCGATGAACGGCGTCACGGTCGCGGCGCAAAAGCCGCTGGAATTTGCGGGCGAGGCTGATGCCGTGCTGATCGGCAGCGGCATTTACACGCGCGACATCGCTGCCGACGCCGCGCTGCTGGACCGCATCCGGCTCGACCCCGCGCGCCAGATCATCGGCGCGCAATGTTCGGGCACCTTGCTGCTGGCAAAGCTCGGCCTGATCGGCACGCTCCCCGCCTGCACCGACCTCACGACCAAGCCCTGGGTGATCGAGGCGGGGGTGACGGTGATCGACGCGCCCTTCGTCGCGCACGGCAATGTCGCGACCGCGGGCGGCTGCCTCGCCTCGCAATATCTGGCAAGCTGGATGATCGCGCGCGGCGCCTCGCTGGCGGACGCTGAGGGCGCCATGCACTATGTCGCGCCCGTCGGGGAAAAGCAGGATTATATCGCCCGCGCCATGGCCGCGATCACGCCCTTTCTGGGCGATGCAAAGCGCGAGCAGGCGGCCTGACCCAAAATAGGGCGGCGCAGGAGCCAAGCCCCGGCGCCGCCCTTATTGCCTATCCGCAGGCTTCGCCTAGCGCGTGCGGCTTCCCGCCTTCAATTCCGCCGACAGTGCGGGCGCGGGCCAGATGATGTCGAGCGCCTGCTGGATCGCCGCCGTCGAAACCGCGACGGTGCGATTGAGCGTGCCGTCATAGCCGAAATTGCCGCCCAGCGAATGGATATTGCCGTCAAAGGCCGTGCCGATGACGCTGCCATCGCGGGCGATCACGGGCGATCCCGAATTGCCGCCGATGATGTCGTTGGTGGTGACGAAATCATAGACGGTGTTCATGGCGATGCGTTCCTTGGCTTTCACAAAGCCCTCGGCGAGCTTGTAGGGAAGCTGCCCCGTCGCGCGCTCATAAGTGCCGCCCATCACCGTCATCGGCGGAACCGGCTTGCCGCGCTCGGTCCACCCCTTCACCTGCCCATAGGAAAGGCGCAGGGTAAAGGTCGCGTCGGGATAGAGGCTGTCGCCATAGGCGGCAAAGCGCGCCTGCGCGAGCCGGGCCTGCGCCGCCGTGACGGGCGCGTCATAATCGCGGTCAAACTCCGCCTTGATCGCGCGCGAACGCGGGTCGAGCTTGGCAAAGAAACGGATCATCGGATCGTCCGACGCCGCAATCGCCGCCGCGCCGCCTTCCCACAATTGCTTGCGATAGGCCGGATCGGCCAGCTTCCTTCCCTCGACCAGCCTTTTGGCGAGCGCCTCGGGGCTTTCCTTGCCCAGCAGCGCTTTCATATCCGCATTGTCGGTGCCCAGATATTCGCGCGCCTTGCTCGCCCAGAAGCTCACCCCCAACTCTTCGAGCCAGTCATAGGTGGGAACCACATCGGTCAGCCTTTTTTCGGTGAGCGGCAGCGCCGAATCGGTGAAGCCGGGCAGGCGCTCGCTGTTCGGCTTTTCGCGTTCGGCCGCCGCGCGCACCAGCGTCTGGGCATAGCCCGCCAGCGTCGAGAACATCGCCGGGCCGCTCTGCAGGAACGTCGCGTCGAGATGGCTATTGCGCCGCGCCGCAACCGCCGCGTCAATCTCGCTCCACGGATCGCCAATCGCCTCATTGCCCTTCACCCGCGCGCGCAGATCGGCCTCTTCGGCGGCCAGCTTGGCGGTGAAAGCGGGGTCATTGAGCGCGCGAAACTGGCCCGACCGCGCCTTGAAGCTGTTTTCCATGCCGAACAACGTATCGCCGCCCTCGCGCGCCTTTTCGGGACTTTCCTCCATTTTGGAGAGCAGCCGCCCGCGATATTCGGACAGCAGCATCAGGGTGAGCGGCAGCCGCTCGGTGCGTTCAAAGCTGCGCTGCGCTTCGGTCAGCAGCCGCTGGGTCGAACCGGGGTTGCCGACGACAAAGGTGATTTCGCCTTCCTTGGGCGCGCGCGGATTCCATTTCAAATGGGTCGGCGTCTTCACCGGCTTGCCATCTTCATAGGCGCGCAGGAAAGCCGCATCCATCGCATAGCGGGGGAAGTTGAAATTGTCGGGGTCGCCGCCAAAGAAGGCCGCTTGAAATTCGGGCGCCCAGGCGATGCGGACATCGCTATATTTGCGATATTGATACAATTTATACTGGCCGCCGCCGAACAGGGTGACGACCTGACAGCGCGTCTTGTCGCGGTCGGGGCATCCCGCCGCTTCCAGTTCGGCGATGCGGGCATCGCGCGCCTTGACCAGCGCCTCGCCGGTCAGATTGCCGATCGCCTTGCCGATATCGCCAGTGACATCGCGGATGGAGGTGACGACTTCGGCCTGCTGGCCGGGGCATTTCAATTCGCGCGCCCGGTCAGCGGCGTTGAAGCCGCCCGCGACCAGATCATTGCCCTCGCTCGACAGATTTTGCAGGCATCCGACAACGCAATGATGATTGGTCAGGATCAGCCCGTCGGGCGAGACAAAGGACGCTGAACAACCGCCGGTCAGCCGCACCGACGACGCGCGGGTGCGGTCGAGCCATTGCTGGTCGGGCGCCCAGCCATAGGCCGCCCTGATCGCCTCGGTCGGAACCGCGTCAAAGGTCCACATGCCCTCTTCGGCGGCGGCGGGCGCAGCAAAGGCGGCGGCAAGGGCGAGGGCGGTGCCGCCAAGAGCGGTCCCGGTCATAATGGAAGCAAGGCGCATGGAAGGGTCCCCTGGTCATGTAATGCTATATCCAAGGTCCTAGCCCGCCGCGCTGATGCCGCCAACCCCCCTGTGACGGGCGCCGCTTCTCCTTCGACAAAGCATGTCACGGCATGTCGGCGACCTTGCCGGACGCGTCATTGGCTACGGGACGATAAACGCGCACATGGTCGATTTCGAAGCGCGCGGGAAAGAATGCGTCGCTGCCCTCGGCCTCGGCAATCGTCGGCCGGATGGCGAGGCTCAGGATCAGATAATGGGGATAGTCGAACGGCCATTGGGCAATGCCCGTCCCCGCATTTTCATAACGGTGATAGACTTCGCCATCGACGGCAAATTCGATCGCCTGCGGCGTCCAGCTTAGCTGATAATTGTGAAAAGCATCGCAGGCGTCCGCCAGGGGAAAGCGCCCGCCGCTGCCGCCCTTGCCCTCGGTCGAAAGATTGTGGAGCGTGCCGAGCACGGCGCGCCCGCTTTGGTCAAATTCCATCAGGTCGATCGACCCGCCTTCGGGCCATGGCTTCTCCGCGCCCAGCGTCCAGATGGCGGGCCACAGGCCCAGACCGCAGGGCAATTTGGCGCGCACCTCGAAAAAGCCATAGGTAAATTCGCCCTTGCCTACGCTCGATAGCCGCGCTGAGCTATAGGCCTGTCCACCATGGTCGGGGCGGTCCGACAGGCTTTCGCGCCGCGCGGTGATGATCAGCCGTCCATCCTCGACCCGCGCATTCTCGGGCCGGTCGGCGGCATAATATTGTAGCTCGCCGCCGAACCAGCCTTGCTTGTTGGCAAAAGTGTCAAAGGACCATTTGCCCGCATCGGGCGCGCCGTCGCGGTTGAACTCGTCGCTCCAGATCAATTCATATCCGGGCTTGTCATATCCCCGCTGGGGCGGTGCATCGTTCGCCGAAGTTTCGGCGGCCGATTCGGGGGCGGGGGCAGGGACTGCTGCCGGGATCGCTGCCGGAGCGATAGCGCTCGCCGAACTCGCCGCGCTCATCAAGCTGGCAAGGGCCGCGCCTGCAAAAATGGTCGTGACCCTGCCACGCCGCGATGAACTCTTCCGCATATCGCCTCTCTCCTCCCGTATTGGTATTATATTGATAATATAGATATATCTATCTGGTCATTCGGCAAGCGAAAAGAGAAGGAGGAGCGCGCGCGCGAAACCGTCCCGCCACCGGCTACGGGCGGGCCGCCGCGCGCCGCACACGGGCGATTGCTTAGCGCGCGCGGGGCTGGTAGGCGCGCCGCGTCTATTCGAGTTTATCAGCCAAGGGTTGCAGCCATGTCCGATTCCATCAAGCGCGTCGTCCTCGCCTATTCGGGCGGTCTCGACACCAGCGTCATTTTGAAATGGCTGCAGGTCACCTATGGTTGTGAAGTCGTGACCTTCACCGCCGATCTGGGGCAGGGCGAGGAGCTCGAACCCGCGCGCGCCAAGGCCGAGCTGATGGGGATCAAGCCCGAGCATATTTATATCGACGATCTGCGCGAGGAATTTGTCCGCGATTTCGTCTTTCCGATGATGCGCGCCAATGCGCGTTATGAGGGCGATTATCTGCTGGGCACCTCGATCGCCCGCCCGCTGATCTCGAAGCGGCTTGTCGAAATTGCTCAGGAGACCGGCGCCGATGCGGTCGCGCATGGCGCGACGGGCAAGGGTAACGACCAGGTGCGCTTTGAACTTTCGGCCTATGCGCTCAACCCCGATATCAAGGTGATTGCGCCGTGGCGCGACTGGGATCTGACGAGCCGCACCGCGCTCATCGCCTGGGCCGAAAAGCATCAGATTCCGGTGCCCAAGGACAAGCGCGGCGAAAGCCCCTTCTCGACCGACGCGAACCTCCTCCACACCTCGTCAGAGGGCAAGGTGCTCGAGGATCCGTGGGAAGAAACCCCCGACTATGTCTATTCGCGCACGGTGAACCCGGAGGATGCGCCCGACACGCCCGAATATATCACCATCGACTTTGAACGCGGCGACGGCGTCGCGCTGAATGGCGAGGCGATGTCGCCCGCGACCCTGCTCGCGGCGCTCAACGATCTGGGCCGCAAGCACGGCATTGGCCGCCTCGATCTCGTCGAAAACCGCTTCGTCGGCATGAAATCGCGCGGCATGTATGAAACGCCGGGCGGCGAAATCTATGCCCGCGCGCATCGCGGCATGGAAAGCATCACGCTCGATCGCGGCGCGGCGCATCTCAAGGATGAGCTGATGCCCAAATATGCCGAGCTTATCTATAATGGCTTCTGGTATTCGCCCGAACGCGAGATGCTGCAGGCCGCTATCGACCATAGCCAGGACAAGGTAACCGGCACGGTGCGGCTCAAGCTCTACAAGGGCAATGCCGATGTGGTCGGCCGCAAATCGCCGCACAGCCTTTACAGCGAACGCCATGTCACCTTCGAAGATGACGCGGGCGCCTACGATCAGAAAGACGCGGCGGGCTTCATCAAGTTGAACGCGCTGCGCCTGAAATTGCTCGCCAAACGCGACCGTTAAGGGCAGTCGGGCGCGACAGCCAGGCAGCGAAAGGGCGGCGCGGGACAGGCTCCCGGCGCCGCTCCCGTCAACCTTACGCCCTCCCCGGCGCAGGGGTGACGTCTGAGAATTGGCCTAATTATCTGATAAATATATAATATATTCCAAAGTGTTGGCCGCTCCCCATCTACGCTCCGCGGCACTTTCGATAACTTCCACTCGCTCCGCACCTCCGCCGCACCGGATCATTCCGCCACTCACATTATCGCCGATTTTATGGCATCCTGCGTGCAGAAAGACGCCGCCGGTGGGGGCTGCGAAGGTGACATATGGAGCATTCGGATGACAAGGGCGCGCAGGGCTGGGAACGGCGCTGGGTCCTGATACCGCGCATGGGGCTGCGTTTGACCGAATATGGGACCGAACGGCAATGGCTGTGGCCGGGCCGTTATCTCGCGCATTGGTCGCGCTCGATGGGCAAATGGGTCTACCGTCGTATGCGCTAAGCCGAGCGGCTCTAATCCCGATGGCGTCGCTGCGCGGGCTGCGCTAAAGGGCGGCACCATGTCTGCCTCCCGCTTCTTCTCCGACAATGCCGCCCCCGTCCATCCCGCGGTGATGGAGGCGATGGCGGCGGCCAATCGGGTCGATACCGCTTATGATGGCGATGCCTTGAGCGGGGCGCTCGATGCGGCTTTCTCCGACCTGTTCGAAACCGAGTGCGAGGCGCTGTGGATCGCCACCGGAACCGCCGCGAACAGCGTCATTCTCGCCCATTTCACCCGCCCCTGGCAGGGCATATTCTGCCACCAGGAAGCGCATATCGAGGTTGATGAATGCGGCGCCCCCGGCTTTTACGCGGGCGGCGCCAAGCTGATGACGCTTCCCGGCGATGGCGCAAAAATCGACCTTGCCGCGCTTGAGAGCGCGCTCGCGGGCATTCGCCGCGATGTGCATCAGGTCCAGCCCGCCGCGATCAGCATCACCAACGCCACCGAATATGGGCTGGCGTGGCGCCCTGACGAGGTCGCGGCGGTCGGCGATGTGGCGCGCGCCCATGGGCTAAAACTCCATATGGACGGCGCGCGCTTTGCCAATGCGCTCGCCTTTCTCGACTGCGCCCCCGCCGATGCCACTTGGCGCGCGGGCGTCGATGCGCTCTCCTTCGGCTTCACCAAAAATGGCGCGATGATGGCCGAAGCGATGGTCTTTTTTGGCGGCAGCGGCGGGGCGGGCCTGCGCGAACTTAAAAAACGCGGCGGCCATTTGCTCAGCAAGGGGCGCTTTGTCGCAGCGCAGATCCACGCGATGCTTCGCGATGATCTGTGGCGCGCCAATGCGCGCGCCGCCAATGCGGGCGCTGCTGCGCTGGCGGGGGCCTGCGGCGAACGCCTGCTCTATCCGGTCGAGGCCAATGAGCTGTTCGTCCGCCTCTCGGCGGAAGAAGCAGCGCGGCTACGCGCGGCCGGCTTTGATTTTTACGACTGGGGCGAAGGCGCCGCGCGCCTCGTCGTCAGCTGGGATCAGGATGCTGCGGCGGTCGCCGCCTTTGCCGGGGCGATAGCGGCGCTATGACAATAGGGACGCCATGAGCCACTCCTCCCCGACGCTGCTCAGCCCAAGGGTCTTTTTCCCTTTTCTGTTCGTTACCCTCATCTGGGGGTCGACCTGGATCGTCATCAAGGGCCAGCTCGGCACCGTGCCGCCAAGCTGGTCGGTCGCCTATCGCTTTGGCGTGGCGGCCATCGCCATGTTCGCCTTTGCCGCGCTGCGCCGCGAAAAACTGATGCCCGGCCCCGCCGCGCTGCTGTTCGCGGCGATGGTGGGTTTCGCGCAATTCGCGCTGAATTTCAACTTCGTCTACCGCGCCGAGGAACATATCGCCTCGGGACTTGTCGCCGTGCTGTTCGCGCTGCTCATCGTCCCCAATACGCTGCTCAGCCGTATTTTCCTGAAATCAAGGCTGGAACCGCGCTTTCTGATCGGCGCGGGCATCGCTATCACCGGGGTGGCGATGATGATCATCCACGAATATCGCGTCGCTACTCTCGGCCCCGAAGCAGTGGCGATGGGCACCGGCCTGACCCTGATGGGCGTGCTCATGGCCTCGACCGCCAATGTGATGCAGGGGACGGAGTTCGCCCGCGCGCAATCAATGGTGGTGATGATTGCCTGGGCGATGCTGTTCGGCGCGCTGGGCGATGGCCTCTTCGCCTGGATCACTCAGGGGCCGCCCGTGATCGAATGGACCCCCGTCTATATCGGCGGCGTCTTCTATCTGGGCGTGGTGGCGAGCGCGATGACCTTCCCGCTCTATTTCGGCGTGATCCGCGCGGTAGGCCCGGGACAGGCCGCCTGGTCGAGCGTGATGATCCCGATCATCGCCATGGGCATATCGACACTGTTCGAAGGCTATCGCTGGGCGCCTCTCTCGATCGCGGGGGGTGCCGTCGCCCTGACCGGACTGGTAATCGCCGTCGCCCGGCGCCCCGAACGCCCATCGGTGACGGGCAATATGGTCGCTTTGCCGGTTGATACTGACGGTTGATCGAAAGCCATTCAAACTGCCGGGCATGGGGGGATTAGATTCTCTCCATGATACGCGCATTTCTTGCTTTCGCCGTTGCGGCGACGCTCACCCCGTCCGCCGCCGCCCGCCCTGACGCCGTCCAGCCCTTTTGCGAGGCAGGGGCCTATCGCAGCGCCGAGGGCAATTTTGTCGCGCTGGCGCGGTCCCCCACCCATCCCGACCGCGGGCTTCGCTATCTGTTTCGCGATGGTCGCCGCGGTTGGGCAAGCGATGCCGATGCGCCCTTTGATTGCACCCCCGATGGCGTGCGCATAGGCAAGGGCGATGGGACGCAAGCATGGGCGCGTGTTGCTTTTCGCGAAACGTCTGCAACCTTCGATAGCGCGGGCAGCAAGCTCAACGGTGTGTTGATCGAACCGCCGGGCGCCGACCCACGCCGACCGCTGGTGGTGATGGTTCATGGCTCAGAGCGTAGCTCACCCATCGGCGGCATCTATGGCTATGCGATGGCCGCACAGGGGCTGTCGGTCTTTGTCTATGACAAGCGCGGGACGGGTGCATCCGAGGGGGAATATACCCAGAATTTCGAGTTGCTCGCCAATGACGCCGCGGCGGCGCTGGAGCAGGCGCGCGCGATGCTGCCTGGACATTCAGGACGCGCAGGCTTCTTCGGTGGCAGTCAAGGTGGCTGGGTTGCACCGCTCGCGGCGACCTTGACGCCGGCCGATTTCGTTGCGGTTGGCTTCGGCCTCGTTGCTTCACCCATTGAGGAGGATCGCGAGCAGATGGTTTCGGAGGTGCGGGCGGCGGGTCTCGGTGCCGACGCCGAAAAGCTCGTGAACAATCTGTCGGCAGCCACGGCGAAGCTGCTGCTGTCCAACTTCAAGGAAGGTTATGAAGAACTTGATACTGCGCGGGCTGCGCTCGCCAAAAAGCCATGGGCAGAACGCATACAAGGCGAACATAGCGGGGCAATATTGCGCATGCCCAATGAAGAGCTGCGCCGGATCGGACGCCCGCGTTTCGACAATCTGGAACTGATCTGGGATTATGATGCGGTGGCGGCGCTTCGCAAGCTGCGCACGCCGCTGCTTTGGGTGCTCGCGGGTGAAGATCGGGAGGCGCCGATCGAAACGACTCGCGCTGCGCTCGCCGATTTGCAGGCCGCAGGGCAGCCCATCGACGTCTATCTATTTCCCGGCACCGACCATGGCATGATCGAGTTCACCACCGGCCCGGATGGCGAACGCCGCTATACGCGCATCGCCGACGGTTATCTGACCCTGCTGGGCGACTGGATAAAGGGCGGGGCGAACGGAAGTTACGCCCGCGCTCAAAAGCTCAACCCGCGCTGATCCGCTCGATATCGGCGCCGACGGCCTGCAGCTTTTCCTCCAGCCGCTCATAGCCGCGGTCGAGGTGATAGACGCGGTTGACCTGCGTTTCGCCTTCGGCGGCGAGTCCCGCGATGATCAGGCTCATCGACGCGCGCAGGTCTGTCGCCATCACCGGCGCGCCCACCAGGCTGTCGACCCCGCGCACGACGGCGGTGCGGCCCTTGACCTGAATGTCGCAGCCCATGCGCGCGAGTTCGGGCACATGCATATAGCGGTTTTCAAAGATGGTTTCGGTGAACAGCGACGCGCCCTTGCCCAGCGTCGCCATCGCCATGAACTGCGCCTGCATATCGGTGGCAAAGCCCGGATAGGGCGCGGTGGACAGGGTGATGGGTTCGGCGCGGCCCGACATGGCGACGCGCAGGCCCGTCTTGGTCGGCTCGACCGTCGCGCCGGCCTCGCGCAAGCCGGCGAGCGTTGCCTCCATTTCGCTTGCCTTGGCGCCGACCAGTTCGACATCACCCTGGGTGATGACGGCGGCGCAGGCATAGCTGCCCGCCTCGATCCGGTCGGCCATGACGCGATAGGTGGCGCCGTGCAGCCGGTCGACGCCTTCGATGGTCAGCGTTTCGGTGCCAATGCCGTCAATCTGCGCGCCCATGGCGGCAAGGCAGTTGCACAGGTCGACGATTTCAGGCTCGCGCGCGGCATTTTCGAGCACGCAGGTGCCCTTGGCGAGCACCGCCGCCATCACGGCATTTTCGGTGGCGCCGACCGAAACGACCGGGAAGGTGAATTTGCCCCCCGCCAGCCGCCCGCCGGGCGCGCTTGCCTTCACATAGCCCGATGCCAGTTCAATCTCCGCTCCAAAGGCTTCGAGCGCCTTCAGATGCAGGTCGATGGGGCGGTTGCCGATGGCGCAGCCGCCGGGAAGGCTGACCGTCGCCTCGCCCGCGCGCGCGAGCAGCGGGCCGAGGACGAGGATCGACGCGCGCATCTTGCGAACAATGTCATAAGGCGCGACCGTTGAGGTCAGCGTCGTCGCGCGCGCGGTCATCACCCGCCCGAAATCTTCGGGGCGCGACCCCTCGATCGTGGTCGAGCAACCAAGCTGGTTGAGCAAATGGCCAAAGCCGTCAACATCGGCGAGGCGCGGCAGATTGCGCAGCGTCAACGGCTCATCAGTGAGCAGCGCGCAGGGGAGCAGGGTGAGGGCGGCGTTTTTGGCACCGGAGATGGGGATGCGGCCCGACAGGCGCTGGCCGCCGCGAATGACGATTTGATCCATGGACTGTCTTTAGCCGATGCGCGCGCGCGCGCAAGCGATGCTGCGGACGGAAGGCAGGAAAGAGGGGCTGAATAGGGTTGCAACCCCGGCAGGGCAGGGACAGAGAGGCGGCATGTCGAGCCTGCGTCCTCTCGCCGCCGCGCTTTGGTCGCGGGCCTATATCCTGCTGGCGATGACCGCCCTGTTCTGGGCAGGAAATTCGATCGTCGGGCGCGCCGCACGCGATCTGGTGCCCCCCGTCGCCTTGTCTTTCTGGCGCTGGACCTTTGCCCTTCTCCTCCTGTTGCCGCTGGCCTGGCCGCACCTCAAGCGCGACTGGCCGGTGCTGCGGCGCCATTGGCCGGTCATGCTCGCGCTGGGCATGATGGGCATCGGGGCCTTTAATACCCTCCTCTATACCGGGTTGCAGGATACGACCGCGATCAATGCGATGCTGATCCAGGCGGGCCAGCCGCCGCTGATCTTGCTCGTCGGCGTGCTGGCGATGAAGGACCGCACCCATGCCGCGCAAATCGCCGGCGTGTTGGTGTCGCTGATCGGGGTGCTGGTGGTGATAGCGCGCGGCGACCTCGCCAGCCTGCTCGCGCTGCGTCTGAACGGCGGCGATGCCATTATCGCCGTCGCGGTGGTGATATGGGCCTGCTATTCGGTGCTGCTCCGCCGCCGCCCGCCGGTGCACCCGCTGAGTTTTCTCGCCGCCTCGATGATGATCGGCCTTGCCGTCATTGCACCTTTTTACGCAGCGGAGCTATCGAGCGGGCGGGCGATCGTGCCGGGTTGGCGAAGCGGGATGGCCATTGCCTATGTTTCGATCTTTCCTTCGTTCCTCGCCTATCTATTCTTCAATCGCGGGGTCGAGCTGATCGGATCGACCGCGACCGGCCATTTCATGAACATGATGCCGCTGATGGGCGCGGGGCTGGCAATGCTGTTTCTGGGCGAGCGATTGCATCTGTTTCATATCGCCGGGCTGGCGCTGGTCGTCGGCGGGCTGCTCATTGCCACGCGCGCCGCGCCCGCGCCCGGCATTGCAGCAGAAGGCGCGCGGCCCCCCGGCGGAGCGTGAGGCTGGTCAGTCAAGCCGTGGAAACCCGCGCGCCAGCGGGTGCGTCAGGCCTTTTCCAGCGTGCATTGCAGCGGGTGCTGATGCTGCCGCGCCGCGTCCATCACCTGATTGACCTTGGTTTCGGCCACTTCATAGCTGAACACGCCGCACACGCCGACGCCCTGCTGATGCACGTGCAGCATCACCTGCGTCGCCTGTTCGATATCCATGTTGAAAAAACGCTGCAGCACCATGACGACAAATTCCATGGGGGTATAATCGTCGTTGAGCAGCAGCACCTTGTACATCGACGGTTTCTTCGCCTTGGTACGGGGACGCGTCGCAAGGCCGACACCGGGATTGCCCGGCGCGTCATCATCCTTGTCCGCCATGGCGCGGATGAATGAGGGAAAGGTGACTGGAAACATCATGGCCAAGAATATCGCAAGCCGTCTTTGATGTGCAAGGGGGAGGGGCGGTTAATTTGTTCCGCCTCCAAAATGGACCCCCGCCATAGAAAAGCCGCCCGCTTCCACGATGGGAGGCGGGCGGCCATTTCCTTTGACGCGGGCGATTGGGAGGGGAGAGCCGCCCGCGTCAAAAAGGAGAGGAGAAAGGCTTAGGCCGTTTTCATCTTTGACGTGATCACCGAAACGCGGTTCGAGATCGGCGCAAAGCTGTCGTTGCTCATCTTCACGAACAATTCGCTCGTCTTCGAAGCCTGAGCCACCGCATTGTCGAATGCCTTCTTGCTGTTTTCCGCATAAAGCTGGAAAAATTCGGTCGGCGACTTGACGCTGGTGTAGCTTTTCAGCGCGGCGGTCGTTTCTTCAAAGCTCTTGCGCGCGAAGGTCACGCCTTCCTGGCCCAGAACTTCCATATTCTTGGCTGCCACCTTGCCGGCTTCGACCAGCGCTTCGACATTGGCCTTGTTGAATTCAAGGGCTTCTTCGGCAAGCTTGGTCGATTTCGCCATGGCTTCCTTGGCGCGCTCGTTGAATTCGGCGGTCAGCGCTTCGGCGCGGTTCTTGGCTTCTTCGGTGAAATTTTTGACGCTGTCGTTCATGGTCATACTTCCTTTGCTGGCGGCGGTTTTGGCCGCTGCCGGGGGGGCATTTTTCTTCTGTGCCGGGCTTTTCGGTCCCTTTTCGACAGGGCCAGGCTTCACGGCTTTTTTCGATGCGGCATCAGATTTCGTCTTTGCCGTCTTTTTTGGAGGCGAAGCCGGGCTGGCCCCGGCGGAGCGATCGAGCGCGGCCGCTTCAAACGCTTTTTCCGCACTGTCCATCTTGGTAGCCATCGGAACAACTCCTCTATGTTGCAGTGCACAATATAGAAGTCGCGGGAAGTTTTCAAGGGGAATTTTGTGCACTGCACAAAAAATCGGGATCCGCGTCGAAAATGGTTATAACCGGCGGATGTTACCGCTGCTTGACATAGCGGCCGGGGGCATCCTCAATCGCCTTTTTCTTCCCCTTGCCGGGGATGCGTGCGCCCTTCACCGGGACCATCGTGTCGGATTGTCCGCGAAGCCATTCGATCCAGTGCGGCCACCAGCTCCCCTTGGTTTCCTTTGCGCTGGCCAGAAACTCGTCGAGTGTGGCCGCCTCATTATCGCCGGTCCAATATTGATATTTGTTCGCGGCGGGGGGATTGACCACGCCGGCAATATGCCCCGATCCCGCGAGCAGAAAATGGCGCGGCCCCGACAAATTGTCCATCAGCCGCCAGACGCTGGCGAGCGGGGCGATGTGATCCTCTTTCCCCGCCTGAATATAGGCAGGCGTACGGATTTGGCGCAGATCAATCGGGGTGCCGCATACCGACAGGCTGCCAGGGCTCACCATGCGATTGTCGCGATACAGGTCGGTCAGATATTGCTGGTGCCAGCGCGCGGGCAAATTGGTGACATCGCCATTCCAGTACAGCAGGTCGAAAGACGGATAATCATTGCCCAGCAGGTAATTGTTGACGACATAATTCCAGATCAGGTCGCGCGCGCGCAGGCTGTTAAAGGTCGCCGCCATATAGCGCCCGTCGAGATAGCCCTGCGCCGACAATTGCTGGAGCAGCGCCAGATAGGCATCGTCGACGAATAGTTTCAGCTCCCCCGCTTTTTCAAAATCCACCTGTGCGGTGAAAAAGGTCGCCGATTGGACTTTGTCCGCTTCGTCTTTGGCGGCAAGCATGGCGAGGGTCGCAGCCAGCGTCGTGCCCGCGACGCAATAGCCGATGCAATGCACGGCGGGGACGTCCAGCAGGTCACGCACCGTGTCGATGGCATCGACTTGCGCGGCGACATAATCGTCCCACACGACATCGGCCATCGTTTCGTCGGCGGATTTCCATGAAACCATGAACACCGACACGCCCTGTTCGAGCGCCCATTTGACGAAGCTTTTCGCCGGATTGAGGTCGAGGATATAGAAACGGTTGATCCACGGCGGAAAGATGATCAGCGGCGCCGCCAGCACCTCATCGGTCACAGGCTGATAATGGATCAGCTGATAAAGGTCGGTTTCGTGGACTACCTTGCCGGGGGTGGTGGCGATATTGACGCCGACTTCAAAGGCATCGGGATCGACATGGCTCAGCTGCCCGCGTGCCAGATCGCCGAGCATATGGCTCAGACCTTTCAGCAGGCTTTCGCCTCGCGTTTCCACCGCGCGGCGGATCACTTCGGGATTGGTCAGCGCCAAATTGGTCGGCGACAGCGCGTCGGCGATGTTGCGCGCGGCAAATTCGAGGCGGGCGCGGGCAGCCTCGTCCAGCCCTTCGACCCGCTGCGTGCTTTGGAGTAGCTGATCGGTCATCATACCGTAAGTTTGACGGATCATCGCAAAGACCGGATTTTGCGTCCAGTCGGGGTCTGCGAAGCGCTTGTCGCGCGGCGGCGCGGCGATGCCTTCTTGCGAAGCTGCTTGCGGAGCAAAAAGGGGCTGGGCGGTCGCAAGCGATGACCAGAAGGCAAGGCCCTGTTCCCACATTTTGGCGTTCTGTTCGGCCCAAAGCTGGGTGACGGGATTCTGGAGCCAGGTTGACGGATCGAGGGCGGGCAACCTTTCCGCCGCTTTCCCTGCCTGTTCTGCGGTGGCGGCGAGATGGTCGATCATCATCCGCTGCGCGCGAGTCATCACCTCAGCCCAATGGTCGAGATCGTCCGGCGAAGGGAAATAGGCGGCGGCGGTCAGCAGGTCGGTATCGCTTTCCTGTCCTGCATCTTGCCGTGTGTTATCCATTTCCGTTCTCGCTGGTCAGAGTCGATATTATGCCTATAACAATCTCGCGGACGGCTGGCGAACTTTCCGGTACGCGAGCCCCCTTTAACGAAGATTCAACGAAAAGGAGTTGTTCTAGTTTCCCATGTCAGACGATGAATTCTATCGCATCAAGCGCCTGCCGCCCTATGTCATCGCCGAAGTGAATGCGATGCGAGCGGCGGCGCGCGCGGCGGGAGAGGACATTATCGACCTGGGGATGGGCAACCCCGACCTGCCGCCGCCCCAGCATGTCATCGACAAATTGTGCGAAGTCGCGGCCAAGCCCGACGCCCATGGCTATTCACAGTCAAAGGGCATTCCGGGGCTGCGCCGCGCGCAGGCCAATTATTATGCCCGCCGCTTCAATGTCGAACTCGACCCCGAAAGCGAAGTGGTGGTGACCATGGGGTCAAAGGAAGGGCTGGCGAGCCTCGCCACCGCGATCACCGGCCCCGGCGATGTCGTGCTGGCGCCGAACCCCAGCTATCCCATTCACACCTTTGGCTTCATCATCGCGGGCGCCACGATCCGCAGCGTGCCGACGACTCCCGACGAGGCCTATTGGCGCGCGCTCGATCGCGCCATGGCCTTCACCGTCCCGCGTCCGTCGATCCTCGTCGTCAATTACCCGTCGAACCCGACGGCCGAGGCCGTCGATCTCGCCTTCTACGAACGGCTGGTGGCCTGGGCGAAGGAAAACAAGGTCTGGGTCCTCTCGGACCTTGCCTATTCCGAGCTTTATTATGACGGCAATCCGACGCCTTCGATCCTGCAGGTGCCCGGCGCAAAGGATGTCGCCATCGAATTTACCTCCATGTCGAAAACCTATTCGATGGCGGGGTGGCGCATGGGCTTTGCGGTCGGCAACAAAAGACTGATCGCGGCGATGACGCGGGTGAAATCCTATCTCGACTATGGCGCTTTCACCCCGATTCAGGCTGCCGCCTGCGCCGCGCTCAACGGGCCGCAGGACATTGTCGAGCGCAACCGCGAACTTTATCAGAAGCGGCGCGATGTCATGGTCGAAAGCTTTGGCCGTGCCGGATGGGACATTCCCAGCCCGCCCGCGTCGATGTTCGCCTGGGCGCCCTTGCCGCCCGCGCTCAAGGATATGGGCAGCCTTGAATTTTCCAAGCAATTGCTCACCCATGCCAAGGTCGCGGTCGCGCCCGGCGTGGGCTATGGCGAGGATGGCGAGGGTTTCGTCCGCATCGCCATGGTGGAAAATGAGCAGCGCATTCGTCAGGCCGCGCGCAACATCAAGAAATTCCTGTCGATGCACGGCATCAACGCGGGTTCCGCATCGGCGGCGGGCGGCCGGGGATAATGTCGCTCGACGCGAGCGCGATTGCGCAGACGATCCAGCTGTCGGTCACGCCGGTTTTCCTGCTGGTGGCGACCGGCAGCCTCCTCAATGTGCTTACGGGCCGGTTGTCGCGGGTCGTCGACCGCTCGCGCGTGTTGATGGACCGCTGGGCGGAGACCGAGGGCGCCGAGCATGAAAAGGTGGTCGCCGAATTGCGCTGGGCCGACCGGCGCATGGATGTGATCAACAATTCGATCGGCACCGCGGTCGCCTGCGGCATCGTCGTCTGTGTGCTCGTCGCGCTGCTTTTCACGCAGGCCTTTACCGGCCTCAATCTCGCGGTCGCCGCCTCCTGGGCCTTTGCGCTCGCCATGCTCCTGCTGCTTGTCTCGCTCATCCTCTTCCTTGTCGAGGTCCGCATGGCCATCCGCGCCATCCACGTCCCGATGGAGTTAATGGAAGTGGAAGAAATGGGCTGGCAACGCCGCCAACGCCGCCGCTGACGTAGCTGAGGGGATTTCCTTGCCTGCCGTTGATTCCCCGGAGACAGGGCAAGGCGCGCGGCAAAGCTTTCTATCACGGTATAGCCTGCGAAAAATGGCAGGCCGCTCCTTCTGGTCCTTTGAGGGCCCAGAGGAGCAGGTCTCTGGGCCTGGGCCGCTGGTGGTCACCTTCGAGCTGGAGAATCGCAGCTCGTCTGCCAGGAAAGGCAGGAAGGGCGCGCGGCCTGACAGCACTGGCAAAGCCGGTGATCAGGACAAGACAGGGGCCGTAAACCGCGCATAGGAAAAAAAATCTCCTGACGCTGTACGCCGCCAGCCGTAGCGGCAATTGCAACTCCCTTATCCCTATGCGCGGGGCGGGCGTTGACACCGCGCGCCGCGCTTGCTCCCATGGGCTTGGGAGAAAAAGATGAACGATAAATACGCCCCCATAGAGGGCATAAGGTCGCCGACCGAAAATGATGTTTCCGCCAGCACCCGCACGATGCTGTGGATCCTGTTGATCGTCTATATTTTCAATTTCCTTGACCGCCAAATCGTCAACATATTGGCTGAACCGATCAAAGCCGATCTTAACCTCAGCGATACACAGCTGGGTTTGCTGGCCGGCCCGGCTTTTGCGGTTTTTTATGCGTTGCTGGGCATTCCCATCGCCCGCTATGCCGACAGGGAAGGGACGAACCGCGTCCGGCTGATCGCGTTGGCTCTCGCCATCTGGTCGGCGATGACGGCCGTTTGCGGCCTTGCTCAGAATTTCGTGCAATTGCTGTTTGCGCGCATCGGTGTCGGTGTTGGCGAAGCGGGTTGCACCCCGGCGGCGCATTCGCTGATCAGCGACAGCGTTCCGGCAGAAAAACGGTCCTCGGCCATCGCTTTTTATGGCATGGGCGTGCCCATCGGATCGCTGCTCGGCCTAATCATCGGCGGGATCGTCAATGATCTTTATGGGTGGCGCATCGCTTTGATGCTTGTCGGCGCACCGGGCCTGTTGCTTGCGCTGATCCTGCTCCTTGTGCTGCGCGACCCGCGCTTGAGTCGTCCACAGGAAATTGCCAAGGCGGCGGCGGACGCCGCCCCTGCGCAGCTTTCGACGCGGGAGGCCATGGGAGAGATCCTTGGTTCGCGTGCTTTCGTGTATATTCTGATTGCTGCGTCCGTCACCGCTTTTCTAAGCTATGGCAAGGCGCTCTGGACGGTCAGCTTCTTCATCCGCAGTCACGGTTTTTCGACGACCGAGGCCGGGCTGTCGATGGCGGTGGTGCTGGGGCTGGCGGGGGTTGCTGGAACCTGGTTGGGGGGGAAGTCCGCCGACCTGTTGGGCAAGCGGGATAAAAAGCATATTCTCACCCTGCCTGCTTATGGCATGGCAATTGCGGCGCCCTTGCTCTTCCTCGGCTATTATATGGAGGAATGGTGGGTCGCGGTAGCGTTGCTGATCGTGCCGACGGTGCTCAACACCGCTTATTATGGTCCCACCTATGCTTGTGTGCAGGGACTGGTGCGTCCGCAGGGACGAGCCGTCGCGGCGTCGATCATGTTATTCGGCCAAAATCTGATCGGCCTCGGCTTTGGCCCCTTCCTGTTCGGTGTGCTGTCCGATCTGCTGGCGCCAACCTATGGGCAGGAAAGCGTCCGCTATGTTCTTTATGGCGCGGCGTGGCTGGGGCTGATCCCGGCTTTCTTCTTCTGGCGCGCCAGCCTGCGGCTCAAGGATGAATTGAAAAGCGGCTAGGTCAGCCTGCTTTCCGATGCGGCGGCTCTTCCCTTTCGGGCCGCTGTTCATCGCCCGTACGCTCCGCCGCTGATATTCAGGGGCGGGGCGTCAAGGGCAGGGAATGTCCCTGTTTGACCACGCCATAGGCCAGGCTGGTGTCGATCGAGGCGATACCCTCGATGGCGTGCAGTTTTTCGCGCACAAAATGCTCATAGCCGTCGAGATCGCGCGCCACGACGCGGAGCAGATAGTCGATCTCCCCCGTCATCAGGAAGCAATCGATAATCTCGTCAATCGCCCCGATTGCGGATTCAAATCCCTGCACCGTGACCTTGTCGTGGCGGCTGAGTTTGATTCCGACAAAGACAGTGATAGGAAAGCCCAGCGCCTTTTGATCGACCAGCGCCGTATAACCCGTGATCACCCCCGCTTCCTCCAGCAAGCGAACACGCCGCAAACAGGGGGAGGGTGAGAGATTGACCTGTGCGGCGAGATCCTGGTTGCTCAGCCGACCATCGCGCATCAATGTGCCGATAATCTGATAATCCTTGCTGTCCACGGTATCTCCCTGGCAGTATCTTCTACAAATTCTGCCATCTATGGCATATATCGGCAGCACCTGCCAACATGCTTCTGCTAATCTGACGGTATTTGGGAGGAGCTCTTCATGCCGTCGATACCGCTTTCGGGTTTTGCCAGCCGCGCCATTCATGCCGGCTATGATGCGACCGCTCACGAAGGGGCGCTTGTTCCTCCGCTCCACCTGTCCTCCACCTTCACCTTTGAAACGGCAGAGGCGGGGGCCGAGATTTTCGCGGGTGAACGGCCGGGCTATTTTTACAGCCGCATTGCCAATCCGACGCTCGACCTGCTCGAAACGCGCATGGCTACGCTGGAAGGTGCCGAAGCGGCGGTCGCGACCGCATCGGGCATGGGGGCGATTGCGGGTGTGCTCTGGACCTTTCTGAAGCCGGGTGACGAGGTGATCGTCGACAAGACGCTCTATGGCTGCACCTTTGCCTTCATGCGTCACGGCCTCGCGCGTTTCGGGATAAAGATCACCCATGTCGATATGACCGATCCCGACAATCTGCGCGCTGCAATCGGCAAGGATACGCGCATCGTCTATTTCGAAACGCCCGCCAATCCCAATATGCGCCTCGTCGATATCGGCGCCATTTCGGCGATCGCGCATGACCATGGCGCGCGCACGGTGGTCGACAATACTTATGCGACCCCGGTGCTAACCCAGCCGATCATGCTAGGGGCGGATATCGTCGTCCATTCGGCGACCAAATATCTGGGCGGCCATGGCGATCTGGTGGGCGGTATCGCGCTGGGACGCGCGGAGGATATGCAGCAGGTGCGGCTCGTCGGGATCAAGGATATGACCGGCGCGATCATGGCGCCGTTCAACGCGATGCTGGTGCTGCGCGGCCTGAAGACACTAAAGCTGCGCATGGCCGAGCATAGCCGGTCGGCCGGTTTGGTGGCAGAAGCGCTGGCCGCGCATCCGGCGGTGGCAGCGGTCCATTACCCGGGGCTGGCGAGCTTTGCTCAGCATGATTTGGCGCGGCGGCAGATGCCGGGCTTTGGCGGCATGATCGCCTTTGAACTGCACGGCGGCTATGCGGCCGGGGTGGCAATGATGAACCGGTTGCAGCTGGTACAGCGCGCGGTATCGCTGGGCGATGCCGAAAGCCTGATCCAGCATCCCGCCAGCATGACCCATTCAACCTATAGCGAAGAGGAGCGCCGCGAACATGGCATCGCCAACGGGCTTGTTCGCCTGTCGGTCGGGCTGGAGGAAGTGGAGGATATCCTCGCCGATCTGATGCAGGCGCTGGAACAGGTCGCCGCCCCGGTTACCGCCCATGCCTGAAAAAGGGCGGGGCGGTCCCGCGGAACCGCCCCTGCTGCCGGCTCAGGGACGAACCGACCGCGGGTCGATGCTGCGGCCTGCGACAATATGGCGGTCGCGGGTCGCGTTGAGGGGCGGGCGCCTATCGGGGTGCATCCACCTCTTCATCGACAAGATGAAAATGGCTCAGGAGCTGCGGCTTTGCAGCCTCCCTGCGACCAAGGCCGGCGGGGGTCGACCAATCGACGAACAACGACGGCGGCGCGATACAATTTAATCGGGCAAAAAAGGGGGCGGTAAATACCGCCCCCTTCCTTGCCCGGTGCTGGCCAGTGATCAGAGGCTGACCTTGGCGCCGATGCGGAAATAGCGGCCCATGATGTTGGGACCGGCCCATGCCGGATTATACCCATAGAGATGATAGGCTGCGTTCGGGTCGAACGGCGGCTTGGTATCCAGCAGGTTCAGGATATTGGCATAGATGGTGAAGCGGTCGCCGATCTTTTGGGTGGCCGTCAGATCCACATTCCAGATGGATTTGGAACGGCAGGCAAAGGGCGTCCCGTCGGGATAGGCAATGGCGCCGGCATCGACAGCGCTTTCGCAATCACCCGGCACCGCGTCGAAATCGACCTGAGCCACATCATATCCGCTGGTATAATAGGCGGTGGCGCTGATCGTCGTGCCGCCAAAGGCCAGCGTGTTCTGCCAGCTTCCGCGCCATTGCGGCGAGCCGGAGCAGGAGGTGACGTTGCAAGGGCTCAGCGTGCCTTCATATTTTTGCGGATCCTGCGCCTTGCCGGTGACGGGATCGACCAGCGTCAGGTGATTTTTGTCGAGATAGGACGCCTCGAATGAGGTGGTGAACCGTACATCGTCGGTCAGGTCGAAACGGGCGTTGACGCCAAAGTCGATCCCCTGAACCAGCTGCCGGTTGGCATTGGCATAGGAGGCCTGGATCGTCCCGATATGCGGCAGGGCATTGGGATTCGCCTGATCGGGTGCCCCGGGGGTGACGATGATACCCGGAATATTCACCACGCCATTATTCTTGTAATAGGCGGCGAGTACCGGACCGATATCGCTGACCCCGACAATCTGGTCGCGAACCTTGATCCGCCACAGATCGACGGTGAAGCTGACATTGGGCAGCGGTTCGAAAATGGCGCCCAGCGTTATATTCTGCGATCGTTCGGGCGAGAGTTCGGGGTTGCCGACGCTCGTCAGACCGACCGAGAAGGGGCTGGAGGCATAGGCATTATTGCCATGCGCCGCGCAGAATTCGGCATAGGTGGTGCAGAAGGTGCCGCCGCCCTGCGACACAAAGCCCGTCGTCGGCAGGCCGAAGGCTTCGTTGAAGCTCGGAATACGGAAGCCCTTGGACCAGGTGCCGCGCAGCGCGATCTGCGGGATCGGCGTCACCTTCACCCCGACCTTGGGCGAGAAATTGCTCTGACCCGTCGAATAGCTGTCATAGCGGCCTGAGAAATTCATCTCCAGCTGGTCAAAGACCGGCGCACTGATTTCCCCGAAGGTGGAGAAAACATTGCGGCTACCCGCCGTGCCTACCGCATTGATGACATAATAGCGATCATAGGGATGCGCATCATTCTGCGGGTTGGCGCTGGGGGCGTCGATCGATTCCTGGCGATAGGCAACGCCGAGCGCTGCCTCCAGCGGACCGCCCGGCAGTTCGGCGAACGAACGAGTGACGTTCGCGGTCGCCTGCCAGAGGTTCGAGACCGAGTGGGTCACATTGGTCGGCATGATATAATCCCAGACGTCGTCCGGTGTGGCATCGGGATTGGCGAAGTTGAACGTGCCGCGCGCGACAACATCCATGATCCGCTGCGGAATTGCATAGCCGTTCTGCGTGCGGGTCAGCGCCACATTCGATGCGGTGAACTCTGCCGAATAGCGCCAGTCGTCGCCGAACGAACCGGTCAACCCGATGGCCCCGCGCAGCGAACGCGTCGATGTTTCGTCGGTGGTCGGCCGGTCGGGCGCAAAGAAGAGCTGCGCCGTGCGCCCCGAAGCTGCATAGGGATTATAGGGATTGAGCACGCCATTGGCCGCGGTGCAGCCGGTGTCTACGCCGTTCAGCGTGCCCTTGCCGGTGGGGCAGACATAGACGGGCGCGATGACATTATAGACGACGGCGCCGCTGCGGGGCGAGGTTGGTCGATCGGTCCAGCCGCGCGGCGCGGAGGAGGCGAAGGTCCGCGTCTTGTAATAATTGCCCATCGCATAAAGCTGGTGATCATCGCCGATATTGGCGGTGAAGCGCCCCGAAAAGCCGAAGCGTTCGATTTCGGGCTGCAGCATCGCATATTCGCCAACCGCATTTTGCGTGCACACGCGGCCGTCGGCAGGCGCGGTGACCGCCTTGGCGATCTGGTCGGGGGTCAGCTGCACCATATCCCAGGGCCCGCAGCCGCGTGCGGCGTTCAGAAAGGCGAAGCGCCCATTGCCAATCGCACCGCCGGCATCATCAACGGGGCGAACCATGGTGATGCCGGGTATCGCCCTCAGCCCGTTGAAATAGCCATTGGGGCTAACACCATTGGGATTGAGGTTGCGAAGGCAATTGACGCTGTCACCCTTGCAATAGCGGCTCCAGTCGGCGGTGTTGAAGGGATAGCCGCGATCGCGCGCCCACAGCGCGTCCTGATATTGATATTCGCCGCTGATATAGAAATTGAATCCCTGGTCGGAGAGGCTGCCATAGCCATAGGTCAGCTCGGCCTGGCGTTCGCCCGCGTCGCCGCGCTGCGACAGACCGGCGGACACATGGCCGTGCAGCCCCTGAATTTCCTTTTTGGTGATCACGTTGATCACCCCGGCGACAGCGTCGGCGCCATAGGTGGATGAGGCGCCATCGCGCAAAATCTCGATCCGCTCGATAATCGCATTGGGAATGGTGTTGAGGTCTACGAAATTGCGCTGGCCGTCGTCGGCCAGCGGATAGGAGGCCATGCGGAGCCCGTCAAAAATGCTCAGCGTCGACTGCACTGTCAGACCGCGCAGCGATACCGCATTGGCACCGGCGGCAAAATTATGCCCGGCATTCCAGCCCTGGGTGATCGTTCCTGCATTGCCCGCCGACACGCGCTGCAAGGCTTCCGCGGCGCTGTTGAGCCCGCGCTCCTGCATCGCCGTTGCCGAGAGCACGGTGACGGGGGAGGGGGTCTCGGCATTGGTGCGGCGGAAGAGCGAGCCGGTGACGACGATCTCGTCACTGCTGGCCGCGTTTGCGCCGCCATCGAGGTCAGATGCGTCCACGGCCTCCTGTGCGAGCGCGGGAGAGGCGGCAACCCACAGGGCCGCAGTGCCGCCCAAAAGCTGCGCGAGCAATGTCGTTCGATTTTTCATTATCATCCCTTTTTTCCTTTTCCTCTGGGTCCGCCCCCGGCCCCTGTCCCGCAGGAGTGCGTAAAAGGCCGGGAGCGGGGCGGATTGGCGAGGTCGTTGGGGTGCCGCGCTTTGCCGCCAGCCTTCTCTGCGCCAATTTGCCGCGAGCGGGACGGCGAAGGGACGAAGGAGGAATCCTCCGCTTTCAAACGGTGAAAGGCGCTCATGGCGCGACGAAAATGTCAGGGCACACGTCAGCGCGCATGGGGCAGCATCCCCTTGGCGAGTCGGCGCAAGGGTCCCAGCAAACCGATCGTCGGAGAAAGGGTGAGCGCTTAACTCAGGTTGAGCTGGGCCAGTACCTGTTTGACATAAGACGGTCCCACCTGAATCACGATACCGTCGCGCAGGATCAGGTTGAGATTGCCGCGTCCGGGGCGTTCGATTTCCTGAACGAGCGACAGCCGGACGAAGCTGGACCGGTGCACGCGGAACAATTGCGCGGGATCAAGCTGTTCTTCGAGCATGTTCATCTGCGCGCGGTGTAGATAGCTGCGCGTGGCGGTATGCAGCATGACATAGTCGCGCGCGGCTTCGATCCATTCGATTGCGCTGATGCTGAGCCGCACCTGCCCGCCGCGCACCGCGACCCAGATTTCGTCGATATAGGGGGATGGCTCGCGCGCGGGCGCGGCGCTGTCCCCGGCGCTGCGGCTTAACCGGACGCGCCGCTGCGCGCGGGTGACGGCAGCGCGCAGCCGGTCGAACCGGACCGGCTTCAGCAGATAATCGGTCGCATCCACTGCAAAGGCGTCGGGCGCAAAATGCTCAAAGGCCGTGACGAAGATAATCTCGGGCCGATTGTCGATATCCAGATCGGCGGCGAGCGCCATGCCGCTGCCCCCCGGCATCTGAATGTCGAGGAACACCAGATCGGGCGCCAGCGCGGCGATGCGTTCCATCGCCTCGCTCGCCGAATGGGCGCTGCCGACAATCTCGACCTCTTCCAGCGTGCCGAGCAGATCGGTCAGGCGGTCGATGGCCAATTGCTCATCATCGACAAGGAGGACGCGCAGCTTCATGGCAGCGGCGACAAAAGGCGATGGGGAAGGCGAATGGTGGAGGAAAAGCCGCTTGCGTGACGGTTCGTCTCCAGTCGCCCGCGCTCGCCATATAGCGCTTGGAGCCGCTCGCTGATGTTTCGCAGGCCAATGCCGGTGCCCCGGCGCGACGGAGTGCCGGACCGGCCGTCATCCTCGACCATAAGCCAAAGTTCGTCGTCCTCACGCCGCGCCTCGATGCGAATGGTCACGCGCGCGCTTCGCTCGGCCACGCCATGTTTGACGGCATTTTCCACCAGCGGCTGCAGGATGAAATGCGGTACCTCGCAATCGCGCAGGGCGGGGGGACAGACAATGTCGATGGCCAGCCGGTCGCCGACGCGGATTTGCTCAATCGCGAGATAGGCGGAAATCGTCTCCAGTTCCTGTTCCAGCGTCTGGCCCACATTTTCGGATTCGAGCGTGACGCGCAGAAAATCCGACAGCCGCGACAACATCTCTTCGGCCTGCCCGTTGCGCTGGGTGATGACCAGCGATGAGATGGAGTTCAGTGTGTTGAACAGGAAATGCGGATTGAGCTGGTAACGCAGCGCCGCGAGCCGCGCCACCGTGGCGGCGTGGCGCGCCTCTGCGGCGGCAATCCGTGTCTGCTGCAACTCGCGGTCGCGCATGCGGTGCAGCGCACTCTGCTCCAGCGTCCAGAAGGTCATGGCGATGAGCGAGAATTGCAGCGCAAAGGCCGCGAAATTATCGGCAAACCGCGCGCTGTAAGGAAAAGGAGTCCAGGAGGAGAGATTGCCTATGGCGCTCACCAGGTCAAACACCCCAATATCGACGAAGCTTTGAAGTGCGCTGATCGCGATGGTAGCGGCTGCAACTTGCAACATGGCCCGCCGCCTCGGTCTGCCAATGATCCGCGCAATCCCGGCGAGTAGCAAGATAGAAAGCAGAAAACCGCTCAGCCCCGACAGCATATATCCGGCCAGGCCGAGCGGGGAGACGTCGCTGGTCAGCAGAATATAGGGAGCGGTATAAAGGACAACCCATATGACCCAGATCGCACCGATCAGATAGAGCGTCGAACGCCTTTCGCGAAAGAGCGAAGGAATGAAGAAACCCTTCTTCTCATCTCGCGGCAAACCCCCGCTATCGAGGGGTATATCGGAAAGGGACGTGTCGCCCATGTCGCCTCCTGTTCGCCATATCCGGCGCAAAAGGGCAAGCGTCATTTGTCGGGCTTTCGCCCCCGGGCGGCCCGACGGCGGTAACCGCCGCAGCATTGGAAATGCGGCCAGTGCATGTCCGGTCTTTTCCGCATGGTCATATGTAGCGCCAGTGAAGCCATAGCCTCGCAGCCGCGCCGCCTTTCTGATCATTCTCCCGTCCTCCGAAGGCTAGCCCTTCCCGCGCAGGGAATGATGCACCCATGGCATCCTGTTCAGGCTAGCGGCCGGCTGCGCGAATGGGGTATGGAATCGGACTAAGCCCGCCCCTGATGCGACGAAGTTGACGGATCAACGCCAGCGTTTCTCCAAGTTTCCTTTCAAATTTGATCTAGCCAAACAATTAATTAGTATTCTATCTATTTTGCATCTCAAGCGAGTCCACAGGCAAGGGAGCGCGCATCGAGACGCGCGGAAGAAAGGGAGAGGCGATGATCGATCTGGAGGCAATCCACACGCTGGCGGATATTCCCGCCGCACAGGCGCGGGTGCAGGGCGACGCCATTGCCATCAGCTATGGCGCGCGCGAAACCAGCTTTGCCGCACTGGACTGCCGCTCGAACCAGATTGCCCATGCGCTGATCGCCGCAGCGGTCAAGCCCGGCGACCGGATTTCGGTACTCAGCAAAAATCACGATGGCTGGTATCCGCTATTTTTCGGGACGGCGCGTGCGCGCGCCTGTCTGGCGCCCATCAACTGCCGCCTCGCCGGGCCCGAGATCGCTTTCATATTGGAGGATGCGGCACCGAGAATCCTGTTCGTGGGAGAGGATTTTTTCGAAGAGGCCCTGGCGGCGATCGCGAAGATGAACGCCCCGCCGCAGCTCGTCGCGCTTTATGGCGCGCACCCCGCCTTCACGCCGCTGGACGAATGGATCGGCGATGCAAGCGGGACTGCGCCACCCGACAAACCCCAACCGGGCGACGATGTGTTGCAGCTTTATACCAGCGGCACCACCGGGCGGCCCAAGGGGGTGGTGCTTGGCAATCACAATTATCGCCGCTTCCTCGAAATGGCGAGCGAGGTTGATGGCTTTGCCTATAATCAGGGCGAGACGGTGATGATCGTCATGCCGCTGTTTCATGTCGCGGGAACCAATGTCGGTTTTTCCGGGCTGGCGCAGGGTGCGCGGCTGGTGCTGATCAAGGATTTTGTCGCCGCCGACGCGATTGAGACGATGCGGCGTGAAAAAGTGGCGCACGCCTTTCTGGCGCCTGCGATGATCCAGATGATGCTGCAGCAGCCCGAAGCAGTGGCGGAGCCCTACCCGGCACTGCGCTCGATCGCCTATGGAGCTTCGCCCATTGCCGAGGATGTGCTGCGCCGCGCGCGCGCGACCTTTGGCTGCGGCTTTGTGCAATTTTACGGCATGACCGAATCAACGGGCGGCGGGACCTATCTTTCACCCTCGGCGCACGACCTGCCGGGCAAGCTTACGTCGTGCGGCCGGGCATGGCCGGGGACCGAACTGGCCATTCTGGGACGCGACGATCAGCCGCTAGGCGACGGCGAAATCGGCGAAATCGCCATTCGCGGCGATATTGTGATGAAATATTATTGGAAGCGCGAGGCGGCAACGCGCGAGACGCTGGCGGGTGGATGGCTCCACACCGGCGACGTCGGTTACCGGGACGCCGACGGATTTTATTTCGTTCACGACCGCATCAAGGACATGATCGTGTCGGGCGGCGAAAATGTCTATCCGGCGGAAGTCGAAAGCGCGATCATGGGCTGCCCCGGCGTCGCCGACGTCGCCGTCGTGGGCGTTCCGGACGCGAAATGGGGCGAAGCGGTCAAGGCGCTGATCGTCCCGGCGCAAGAGGGCGCGCCCGATCCCGCCGCCGTGATGGCCTGGGCGCGCGAACGCATCGCCGCCTATAAGGTACCCAAGAGCGTGACCTTTATCGAGGCGTTGCCCCGTAACCCCTCGGGCAAGGTACTGCGCCGCGAATTACGTGCGCCCTATTGGGAAGGCCGCGGCCGCGCGGTGGGCTGAGGCGCTTCTTCCCCCCCCCAAAAAAAAAAGGCCCGGCGTGGGGCCGGGCAGTTTATCCTTGCAGGAAAAGCGGATCAGGCCGTCGCTACCGCCGCGCGCCGCGTAACCAGACCCTCACGCTTCGTGCCATCGGCCTGCACCGGATCGTGCGCGACATCGCTGTCGTCAAATTCGCGGGTCCAGGCGGCAAACTCCAGGCACACGCCATCGGGATCGAAGAAATAGACCGAACGCACATAGACATCGTCGTTCATTTCGGGCGAGTTCTGGGTCGGCGAATTGTCATGGTTCAGGATCGGGGTGACCGCGATGCCCTTGTCGACCAGCCGCTGATGATATTCCTCGAAATGTTCAGCGGGGACATTGATCGCGATATGGTTCATCGACCCATGGGCCGAAGTGAAATTGCCCTGCGTCGGGAGCGCCGCGGGCGCGGCGATGCCCGGTGCGGCCTCGGGCGCTTCGGCGAACCAGAAAAAGGCGATGCTGTCGCCATTGCCGACATCAAAGAAGAAATGCTGACCGCGCCCGCCGGGCAGGTCGAGCGTTTTGATCAGCGGCATTCCCAATATGTCGCGATAAAATTCGACGGTGCGCGCCATATCCTTGCACACCAGCGCGAGGTGATTGACCCCGCAAAATTCAAATTCGCTGTTGGTCGCGGCCATCATCCATCTCCTCAAATATTCTGTTTATTCAGCAATTCTGCCAGATTTTGCCCATACCGTCAACTTTATTGACGATTAATCGGCGGCTGGGCGCGGTGCACTCAGGAAGTCGGCGGCGTCAAAGCCTTCGGGCGCGGCAACTTCGACGATCGGATCTTCGCGCGCATCATATTCCATCCTTAGCGCGCGCGTGATCACGGCATGCATGTCGTAAAGACAGGTGATGTAGGTGAATTCGAAAATCTGCTCATCGTCCCAAAAGCCTTTGAGCTTGTCGAATATTTCCAGCGGCACACGGCCCCCACCTGCGGTTAGGCAGTCGGCATAGGCGAGCACCGCGCGTTCCTGCTCGTCATAGCAGTCGGCGACCGTCCAATGAGCGATGGCGGCGATTTTCTCTTCGCTGACGCCCAGGCCGCGCAGCGACTTGCAATGCTGGGAAAAGACGAACTGGCTGCCCTTGACCCATCCAGCGCGCGTCTGTCCGAGTTCGCGCAGCACCGGGTCGATCCGGCGCGCCGGGTGGCGATAGACGGCAAAGCCATCGACGGCATGTTTGAAAATATCGGGCGCGAGCGCGAAAACGGTCCACCAGTCGCCGGGTGTGCCCGTGGCCGTGCCGGGCTCGGTCACCGGATCGCGGTCGCCGAACAGCCGGTCATAATAGCGAAGCACGGTTTCGTCGGTGACTTCCGAACGGGGAACCTGGCGCAATACGGGCATGGAATAGTCTCCGTTTAAGCCGGTGAGGCCGCGGCGAATTTGCGAAATTCAGCAACATGCGCGGAATCGAAATATTCGTCGAGGCGGACGATCCGGTCATTTTCGACGCGGCAGATCACCGCACAGGGCAGGCGCACCGCGCCATCATCATGGGTGCGGCGTCCGGTCAGCACATGCTGCTGGACAAAGCCGCCGGGAAAGAAGGCCAGTTGCCGGTCGGCATAGCGGCGATCCTTGATCCGCGCGACCATCCCGGCCAGCGTCACCGACGTCTGCTCAACCGTGACAATCCTTTCGTCACTATTATGCCAGATCTCGGCATCGGGTGCGAAACAGGCGCGCATGGTGTCGATATCGCCTGCCTCAATGGCATCGAACAGACGCGCGGCCAGCGCTCTCATGGCGGTTTCGGTCATTCGGCAAAGTCCCCATCCAGATGGCGCGTCATCGCCCATTGCGCGATCCCCGCGGCCACGGCGAAAGGCATCAGCGCCATCAGCGCCCAGCGCAGACTGTCATCACCATATGCGGGCTTCAGCGCGTCGCTGACCATTCCGGCGAACAGCGGCCCCAGTCCCAGTCCGACGATGTTGAACATCAGCATCAGCACCGCCGCCGCGGTGGCACGCGAACGCGGCGCGGTGAGGTTCTGCACCAGCGCCAGCGCGGGAGCGATATAGGCGGTGCAGGCGACCATGGGGATCAACAGCAGGGCGAGCGACCATTGCCAGCTATCGACCAGCAGCGCGGCAATAAAGGTTGGCACCAGTACCGCGGTCGCCAGCGCGGGAATGGCGCCATAGGCTCGCGGCGAACGCCGGGCGATCCGGCTGACCAGCCAGCCGCCGCCCAATATGCCAATGCCAAAGGTGATGCCCGCCGCGGGCGCGAACCAGCTCGCCATGGCGTCGAGGGGCATTCCCTGCACCCGCATCAGAAAGGCGGGAATCCAGTTGAGCATCCCATAGCTGACAAAGGCAGCAAGCCCGCTGCTGATCATCACCATGCGCAGCGAGGGGCGGCGGGCGAACATGGCAAGCGTCTGGCCGATCGGTACGGCGGCATCGCTGGCCGACGCGCCCCGGTCCATCTGCCCGCGTGCCGGTTCGCGCACCAGCCAGATGAGCAGCGGCGCGACGATAATGCCGACCAGTCCGATCACCACAAAGGCGCCGCGCCAGCCGATATTCGCCGCAGCCCAGCCGCCGAAAGCGGCGCCGACGAACACGCCAAAAGAGCCATTGAGCGTGAACAGGCCGATGGCGAAGGGCCGGCGGTCGGCGGGATAATAATCAGCAATGACCGAGAGCGAGGGCGCAGTGCCCCCCGATTCCCCGGCGCCCACGCCAAAGCGCATTAGTGCCAGTTGCCAGAAGTTCGACACCAGGCCGCAGGCGGCGGTAAAACCGCTCCATACGATACAGGCGATACCGATCAGCCTGATCCGGTTCCAGCGGTCGGCGATCATCGCGACCGGAATGCCCATGGCGGCATAGAACAGCGCAAAGGACAGGCCGGTAAGCAGGCCGAACTGCGTGTCGCTGAACTGCATTTCGGCGCGGATCGGTTCGACCAGCACCGACAAGAGCTGACGGTCGACGAAATTGATCGTCCCGACAAGGAACAGCATGGCAAGCGCCAGATTTCGGCGCGTAGTGAGCCCTGCGGGGGCGCCCGCTTCATCCCAGGCAGCGGCGTTCGGCATGTCTCTTCCCACCTATTTTGTTCTGATCAAAAATACTTAGATATTTAAGTTTATCTGTCAATATCGTTTACGAAGCGAGGGCGCGGTGGGACAGGTGGCACGCGATGGTGGTGACGGGCGCGGGTGCAGGGGGTTATGTGGCCGGATCGCGCGGCAAGGGAGAAGGCGTCCGACCCCGGCGATGGCCGTTTATGCACCGCTCTGCCGGGTCGGTGCCTTCCACATATTCTGGCCGAACAGATTGGACCATTGTTCCTCGTTCAGCACCGGGCGCGCGCTGGACAAATTGGCGCTGTTCCCGACATTGGTGCCCGCCTGCACGGCGGGCCGCTCGCCTACCCGATCGAACCAGCGGCGGAGCGCCGGATAATCATCGAGGCAGAGGCCGATCGCCTGCACGGCGCGCGCCCAAGGCCAGGTGGCGATATCGGCAATCGAATATTCTTCGGCCAGAAAGGACGCTTCGGCCAAGCGGCGATCAAGCACATGGAGCAGGCGGATCGTCTCGTTGCGATAGCGGGTGACGGGATAATCCTGCCCTTCGGGCGCATAGCGAATGAAATGATGCGCCTGTCCCTGCATCGGGCCAAAACTGGCCATCTGCCACATCAGCCATTGCTGCGCCATTGACCGGCGGCGCGGATCGACGGGAAGCAGTTCGCCGCTCTTTTCGGCCAGATACAGAAGGATCGCGCCCGATTCAAAGATGGACAGCGGCAAGCCGCCGCCGATTGGCGCATGGTCGACAATCGCGGGCAGGCGGCCATTGGGATTGATGCGGCGATACTCGGCCGTCAGATGATCGCCCTTCAGCACATCCATTGAGAGGAGGCGGTGTGCCAGCCCGATCTCCTCAAGCATGATCGACACCTTGTGACCATTGGGGGTGGGTGTGAAATAGACGTCGATCACCCTCCGATCCCCTGTCCTGATAGGCGATATGGCTGGGACGTGGCCGGTGCAGCCGACCGATAACAGCGGCCACGTCCCCTGACAGGTAAAGGTTCAGAATTTGAACCCTGCCTCCAGTGCGATATTGCGCGTCGGTTCCAGATAGAGGATCGCGCGCGAGACCTCGGTGATTGGCCAGGGCAGGTTGAAAGCGCTGCCCACCGTCTTTTCATTGGTCAGATTCTTGCCGACCAGCGCCAGATGCCAGCGGTCATCCTGATCGGCCACCTGCACGCGCAGATCGAACTTCACATAGCCGCGCTGCACCCCGAAATCGGGGCTCTGATTGTCCGAGTTGAAATATTTGCTGCGTCCCGCTGCAATGCCGGTGATGTCGAGCTTGAGATCGCTCGACAGGTCGAAACGCGCATGGGCGGTCACATTGCCGGTGAATTTCGACGAATAGGCGAGCGGATAGCCCGCCAGATTATTATTGGCGATGCTGGTCGGATCGTTCGGGTCGCAGCTTCCGTCGGCCACTTGGGTCGCCAAGCAGGCCGCGCCCGGATAATCATCATATTTGATATCCGAATAGGCGCCCGATGCGCTGATGTCGAAATTGGGCGACAGATAAAGGGCGAGCGAGCCCTCCAGCCCCTTCGACGTCGCGCTCGCGGCATTGCCGGTCAGATAGCTCGATGTCTGGGGTCGATAGACCGACACCTGCAGATCCTTGAACTGGGTGTGATAAGCTGACAGATTGGCGACCAGCTTGCCATCGAACAGCGTCGATTTGATTCCGGCCTCGAAATTCTCCGATTTTTCGGGTTCAAAGGCGAAGGTGGCGTTGGTCGTCCCCAAAGTGTTGCTGACGAAACCGCCCGATTTCGATCCGCGTCCCCAGGTGGCATAGACCATCACCCGCGGTGCGACATCATATTGCAGCGTGACCGAAGGATCGACATTGCCTTCGCTCAGCGAGCCGTCCGCCGAGGAAATGGGACGCAGCGCAAAGGGACCATAAATGAGCCGCGAGGCAAAATCGGCTTTCTTCTTGGTATGGGTGTAGCGCAGGCTGCCGATGGCGCGGAAGGCGTCGGTGACATTCAGCGTGCCCTGGCCAAAGACCGACCAGCTTTCGGCCTTTTGATTGAAGCGGCTGTCGATCCGGCCAAGATAGGGATTGCCGAACAGATTTTTGATGTCGAAACCCTGCTGCATGTCCAGCCGATAGGTCGACCGGTCATAATAGACCCCGGCAATAAATTCGAAGGTCTCGCCCACGGGTGAGAGGATACGCAATTCCTGGGAGAATTGGTCAAAACGTTCGGGATAGCTGTTGTAGACCGAATTATTGGTGACCGCGCCCCCCCCGCCGGGGATGGTCTGGTCAAAGCCGTTGATGATATTGGCGTCGAACCAGCTGTAGCCAGTCACCGAGGTCAGCGTATAGTCGCCGAGCGCGACATTGCCGACGCCGGAAAGCATGACCGACTCGGTGGCGGTGCCTTCCTGCCCCAGTGGCGACTGTTCCAGATAGCGGGTTTCGCCCGGATGCTGTCCGCCGGTCAGCGGGTTGGACACCGTGATGCCGCCGACCACATCGCGGTTCGCATATTCGGCCTTCACCGTATAATCGAAATCATTCGACGGTTCCCAGCGCAGCGTCAGGCGAGCAAGCTGCTGCTTGATTTCGGGATCGTCATGGCCGGTGGCAAGATTGCGGATATAGCCGTCCTGCTTCACCAATTTATAGGCAAGGCGCGCGCCCAGCGTGTCGCTGATCGGGCCGGACACATGGCCTGAGATATCGATGCCTTCATGGTCGAAATTATACAGGGCGGTAAAGGCGCCTTCGGGGGTTGCGGTCGGTCCCGCAGACACGACGCTGACCGCGCCCGCTGCGGTATTTTTGCCGAACAGCGCGCCCTGCGGCCCGCGCAGCACCTCGACCCGTTCAAGATCGAAAAAAGGCGCCTGCGCCTGTCGCGAACGCCCCGCATAAACGCCATCGACATAAAGGGAGACGGACTGGTCAAAAGCAAAATTAGCCGGCGGCGACCCAAAACCGCGAATATAGATGACATCATTGCCCGCGGTGGACTGGACAAAGACGTTCGGCGCGTAATTCATGACCGATTTTATGTCACTGGCATTGAAGTCGGAGAGCTTTTCGCCGCTCATCACTTCCATCGAAATGGGGACGTCCTGCAGATTTTGTTCGCGCTTTTGCGCGGTGACGACAATTTCGGCATTGGTGGCGCTGCGCGCTGCGGGTGCCTGGTCTTCGGCCTCTTGCGCAATCGCTGGTGCTGTGCCCGTCATCGCGATGAGTGCGGCGCCCGATGCGAGAATCTGTGTGCGAACCTTCATCCATCCCTCCCCTGTCTGACGGTGCCCCAAAATCCCATAAGACCCGTCAATTTGATTGACCCTTAGCATACTAATTGTTTTATCCTTGTCCATAGCATTGCGAAGGAGAACGAAAATGACGTCAAACCACCGTGCCCCTGAACCCACCAAACTGCCGTTGAATCACCGTTATTTATGCACGGCGGAGTTTGAAGTGGGGGGCGGGCTGATCGGCATTGGTGCTGCGCCTTTTGGCGACATGCGGATGGGATATGTCACCGGCGGCCGTTTTTTCGGCCCCCGAGTCGCGGGGCGCATCCTGCCGGGCGGTGGCAATTGGTCGCGCGGCGGACGGCTGGGCGACGATGTTGCGGTGGGGACGTTCGATGCGCGCGCCGTGTGGGAGGCCGATGACGGGGCGCTTGTCTATGTCACCTATGGCGGACGTACCCGCATTCCCGATGCGGTGCGCGAAAAATTCGCCGATCCCGCCCAGCCGCCGGTCGATGCGGGCGATTATTATCTGCGCATTGCGCCGCTGTTCGAAACCGCGAGCGAGCGCCACGGCTGGCTGAATGGCGTGCTCGCCGTCGGGGTGGGTGAGCGCACGTCATTCGGCGTGCGCCACCATATTTACGAAATCCTCTGAACCGCGCGGGTCGGACGCTGTCTGTCAGTCGCTGAACGGGTCGCGGATCAGGATCGTATCGTCGCGTTCGGGGCTGGTCGAAACGAGCGCGATGGGCGTTTCGATCAGTTCCTGGACGCGCTGAATATATTTGATCGCCTGGGCGGGCAGATCGGCATAGCTGCGCGCGCCGGCGGTCGATTCCTTCCAGCCTTCCATTTCCTCGTAAATCGGCTCCACCGCAGCCTGATCGGCGGCGTGGGCGGGGAAATAGTCAAGGATCTTGCCGCGCAGCCGATAGCCGGTGCAGATGCGGATGGTGTCGAAACCGTCGAGCACGTCGAGCTTGGTGAGCGCGATGCCGGTGACGCCCGACACGGCGCAGCTTTGGCGCACGAGCACGGCGTCGAACCAGCCGCAACGGCGCTTGCGCCCGGTGACGGTGCCAAATTCATGGCCCCGCTCGCCCAGCTTTTGGCCGGTATCGTCATCAAGCTCGGTGGGGAAAGGGCCGCTGCCGACGCGGGTCGTATAGGCCTTGGCAATGCCCAGCACGAAGCCGACCGACGAAGGCCCAAGCCCCGAACCCGATGCGGCGGTGCCGCTGACGGTGTTCGAACTGGTGACGAAGGGGTAGGTGCCGTGGTCGATGTCGAGCAGTACGCCCTGTGCGCCCTCGAACAAGATGCGCGCGCCCGCCTTGCGGACCTTCTTGAGCCGCTTCCACACCGGCTGTGCATATTCGAGCACGAAGTCGGCGATCTCGCGCAGTTCGGCGACGAGCGCGTCGCGGTCGATCGGCGGCTCGCCGAAACCGGCGCGCAGCGCATCATGGTGCGCGGTCAGCCGGTCGAGCTGCGGTTCGAGATGGTCGAGATGCGCGAGGTCGCACACGCGGATCGCGCGGCGGCCGACCTTGTCTTCATAGGCGGGGCCGATACCGCGGCCCGTCGTGCCGATCTTGCCCGCGCCCGCGGCGGTTTCGCGCAGGCCGTCAAGGTCGCGGTGAAAGGGCAGGATCAGCGCGCAATTGTCGGCAATGGCGAAATTTTCGGGGTTAATTTTCACCCCTTGGCCGCGCAGCTTGGCGATTTCGTCGCGCAAGGCCCAGGGATCGAGGACGACGCCATTGCCGATGATCGACAGCGTGCCCGTGACAATGCCCGAGGGCAGCAGCGACAATTTGTAAACCTGTTCGCCGACGACCAGCGTATGGCCGGCATTATGGCCGCCCTGAAAACGGACGACGGCGTCGGCGCGGCTGGCGAGCCAGTCGACGATCTTTCCCTTGCCCTCGTCGCCCCATTGCGACCCGATGACGGTAACATTTGCCATGATGCTGTCCTGCTGAAACGGGTTTTGGACCCGGCGCGGCCTTAGCCTATTTGGCCGCAGAGGCAAGGGCGCCTGACATGAAAATGCGACATTTGGCGCGCAGCTATCCGGTTTGGGAGGATTGTTTTTCGCGCATTGCTGTTCGCGCGAACCCAAATTTTCGGGGAAGGAAAATTCATGCGCAGCCCGCGCCCTTATGTCGGCTTTGTCGCCCTCATGGCCTTTGCTGTCACCAATATTGCAGCGCCGGTTCCCTCTGCCGACGCGCGCGAACGGCTGCGCGACCGCCTGCGTGACCGCATCATGGAACGCATGGGGGCCGACACGGCGCCGAAGGCACCGGGGAGCGAGACAATCGCCTATGGCGCCGACCCGCTCCAGACCCTCGACATCTGGCGCGCCCGCGATGCGAACGGCCCGGCGCCGCTGATCATCTTTGTCCACGGCGGCGGTTGGAAGCGCGGCGACAAGGATAATGCGACGGGCCGGTTCAAGGCGGTGCATTATCCGGGCCAAGGCTATGCCTTTGCGTCGATCAACTATCGCCTTGTCCCGGCAGCGACCGTCGAGCAGCAGGCGGCGGACGTGGCGGGCGCGGTGCGCGCGCTCGTCGACAGGGCGGCGGTGCTGGATATCGACCGGCGGCGCATCGTGCTGATGGGGCATAGCGCGGGCGCCCATCTGGTCGCGCTCGTCGCCACTGACGAGCGCTATCTCAAAGGCGCAGGGCTGTCGTTCGCGGATATCGCGGGGGTAATCCCCATCGACGGGGCCGCCTATGACGTCCGTGCCCAGATGAACGACGGGCCGCCGATCATGCGGCAGACCTTTGTGCAGGCTTTCGGAACCGATCCGGTGCGGCAGAAGGCCTTGTCGCCGACGGTGCAGGCGGCTGCGCCGAATGCCCCTGCCTTCCTGCTTCTTTACGTTCAGCGGCCCGATGGGGTGCGGCAGGCGAAAGCCCTGGGGACCGCGCTGGAAAAAAGCGGATCGCGCGTCGAGCATGGCAGCTTTCCCGGCGAAGGGTTGAAGGGGCATGCCGAGATCAACCGCCGCCTGGGTGACCCGGCCTATGCCGCAACAGCGCGGGTCGATGCATGGCTGAAACGGCTATTTGCCCGATAGGGCGTTATTTAGCGTTGAAAAGAGACGCTTTTATCGAACGGGCCGTTTCAAAGTTCAGTAAAGTTCAGCCCTGTGCAATTTTAGGCGGTCGTCTTCGCTTTGGCCTGTCTCGGCAGATCGGTCCGCGATGCTGTGTCCACATATTGAAAGAGCCGGGGTGAAGGCTGGCATGGCCGGAGGCTGTAGGACAGCATTATCGGGGCGGGCGGCATCGGGCTGATTGTGCGGCCTTTGGGATAGGTTGCGCGTGGGGGGATGGGGCGGTGCATGGCGGTGGTGGCCATGGATCCCGGATCAAGTCCGGGATGACGATGGGGGGCGGGACGAGCGGGAGGACAGGGGCTTTCTCCGGCGGGCCTGTGTCTTTCGCGGCCTTCCGGTCTTTGCTGCCCCGCAGCTTTGACCCTGCTTACGCTTCGACGGGGCCGTCGGGGCCGAGGGTGTAGGCGCAGCCGAGCCGTTCGGCGTCGTCGGTATCGGTCAGCGCCGCGACGGTGTGCCAGCCGTCGGCGCGCAGGCTTGCCGCGAGGTCGGCGTCGTGGCCGAGCGGCAGGAAGATGCGGCGTTCGCTTGGGGCCTCCATGCCCAGCCCGGCTTCGATCAGCGGGTCGGGATAGAGGGAAAAGCCGGTCGCGGGTTCTTCCTGATCTTCGCCCACGGGAATGGCATAGGCGCCGCCGCGCCCGATGGCGTCGCCAAAACCCGGCGCAAAAATCGAAAAGCCGAACCAGCTTTGATAGGCAAAGCCATGGCGTTCGGTGGGGTCGAGGGTCAGATTGGCCCGGCCCTGAATCGCGGCGGCGATTTTTTCCAGTGCTTCGATCCGGCTGGCGAGCACCCCGGCGGTGTCAAACGCGCGCAGTTCGGCAATGGCAGCGTCAAAGGGGCCGGCGGCGTGGAGAAGCGGCAGATAGGCCTCTGCGCCCAGCCGCATCAGTGCGCCGGCATCCTTGGCATCGAGCGCATCGCGCAGCGCCTGCCGGTCGGCCGGCGCCGGAAGCGGCCCGTCGGCGAGCAGGTCGACGACATCGGGCAAGGTGAAATCGAGCGTGATCGCCTTGATTCCCGCGGCTTCCAGCGCCTCCAGCGCGACGATGACAATTTCATGCGCGGCGGCGACGCTGTCGCTGCCGATCAATTCCGCGCCGACCTGAAGCATTTCGCGCGCGGGGCGAAGCTGGCTTGCGCGCAGCTTCACCACCTGTCCCGCATAGCAGAGGCGCAAGGGGCGGGCGGCGGCGGCGAGCAACGAGGTGGCAATGCGCCCGACCTGCCGCGTGATGTCGGGGCGCAACGCGAGCGTGCGCTGCGACACGGGATCGGTGAAGCGGAGCAGGTCGCGCGCGGCGCGCTCGTTATTGCCGCCCAGCGTTTCGCGAAATTCGGCGAGGGGCGGGGCGACGCGGCCATAGCCATGCGCGCGCATCGCATCGACCAGCGCGCGGGTGACGCGCGAGGTGGCCTCGGCCTGTTCGGGCAGGCGGTCGCGGAGGCCTTCGGGCAGCAGGGCAGGGGCCTTGATCATCTGTTGGGCCTTAGGATGGTCGCGAGGCGAGTTCAACAAATCTCCCCTCCCGCTTGCGGGAGGGGCAGGGGGTGGGCATGCGGCGATGCGATGCCCACCCCGCTGCGACTAGGGCGCCAGCGCCCAAGTCTCGCTGCCCCTCCCGCAAGCGGGAGGGGAGGGCTTAAAACTTCAGGCCCTTGACCGTTTTCACGCCCGGAAGCTGGCAAAGTTGCCACAGAAGGGGTTCGGGCATGGGCGAATCGAGGCTGAGAAGCAGCACGGCCTCGCCGCCCGCGGCGCGGCGGCCAAGGTGGAAGGTGCCGATGTTGAGCCCGGCATCGCCGAGCGCCGCGCCGATCCGTCCGATAAAGCCCGGCGCATCCTCGTTGACGATATAGAGCATGTCGCCATCAAGATCGGCCTCAACCTTGATGCCGAACATTTCGACGAGCCGCGGGTCGCCATTGCTGAACAATGTGCCCGCAACCGAACGGTCACCGGCTTCGGTTGCGACGGTGACGCGGACGAGCGTGTGATAGTCGCCGTCGCGGTCGTGGCGCACTTCGCGCACGTCGAGCCCGCGTTCGCGCGCGAGGTGCGGGGCGTTGACCATGTTCACGCTGTCCGAATAGCGGCGCATCAGGCCGGTGAGGACGGCGGCGGTGATCGGCTTGAGATTCAGTTCAGCGGCGGCGCCCTCGACCTCGACCGAGATGGTGGTCAGATTGTCGTGCGCGAGCTGGCCGACGAGGCTGCCGAGCTTTTCGGCAAGGCTCATATAGGGGCGCAGCTTCGGTGCTTCCTCGGCCGAGAGGCTGGGGACGTTGAGCGCGTTGGTGATGCCGCCGGTGAGCAGATAGTCCGAAATCTGTTCGGCAACCTGAATGGCAACATTGACCTGCGCTTCGTCGGTCGAGGCGCCGAGATGCGGCGTGCAGATGAAGTTGGGCGCGCCGAACAGCGGATGGTCCGCCGGGGGCGGCTCAACCGCAAAAACGTCGAGCGCGGCGCCTGCGACATGGCCGCTTTCGAGCGCGTCCTTGAGCGCTTCCTCGTCGATCAGCCCGCCGCGCGCGCAGTTGATGATGCGCACGCCCTTCTTGGTCTTGGCGAGATTTTCGCGCGACAGGACGTTGCGCGTCTGGTCGGTCAGCGGCGTGTGGAGCGTGATGAAGTCGGCGCGTGCGAGCAGCGTTTCGAGGTCAACCTTTTCGACGCCCAGCTCGACCGCCCGTTCGGGGGTGAGGAAGGGGTCGAAGGCGACGACCTTCATGCGAAGGCCGAGCGCGCGTTCGGCGACGATGCTGCCGATATTGCCGCAGCCGATCAGGCCCAGCGTCTTTTGCGTGAGCTCGACGCCCATGAAGCTGTTCTTCGGCCATTTGCCCGCCTGCGTCCCCGCATTGGCGTCGGGGATCTGGCGCGCGAGGGCGAACATCATCGCGACCGCATGTTCAGCGGTGGTGATGCTGTTGCCAAAGGGGGTGTTCATCACGACGACGCCCTTGGCCGAGGCGGCGGGGATGTCGACATTGTCGACGCCGATGCCGGCGCGGCCGACGACCTTCAGGTTCGTCGCGGCGGCGAGGACGTCGGCGGTGACTTTCGTGGCCGAACGGATGGCGAGGCCGTCATAATCGCCGATCATCGCGATCAGCTCGTCCTTGGTCTTGCCGGTGATTTCGTCGACCTGGATGCCGCGCTCCTTGAAAATCTGCGCGGCCTTGGGATCCATCTTGTCGCTGATGAGAACTTTGGGAGTAGTCATATCTTGTCTCCGTCATCCCGGCGAACGCCGGGATCGTTGGGAATGGGGATGATCGCTGGCGGTCCCGGCTTTCGCCGGGACAATATTATGCGGTGAGCGAAGCGTAAGCCCAGTCGAGCCAGGGGCCGAGCGCTTCGATATCGGCGGTGTCGACGGTCGCGCCGCACCAGATGCGCAGGCCCGGAGGCGCGTCGCGATAGCCCGCAATGTCAAAGGCCGCGCCTTCGGCTTCGAGCAGGCCTGCGAACTTCTTGATGAAGCCTTCATCGGCACCCGCGACCGACAGGCAGACCGAAGTCTTCGAGCGGATCGCTGGATCAGCGGCGAGGTGGCTGAGCCAGTCGCGTTCCGCGACGATCTTGTCGAGCGCGGCGGCGTTCGCATCGCTGCGCGCCTTCAGCCCTTCGAGACCGCCGACCGATTTCGCCCATTCGAGGGCGAAAATCGCGTCCTCGACCGCGAGCATCGAGGGGGTATTGATCGTTTCGCCCTTGAATACGCCCTCGACCAGCTTGCCGCCCTTGGTGAGGCGGAAAACCTTGGGGAGCGGCCAGGCCGGGGTGTGGCTTTCGAGCCGTTCGACCGCGCGCGGGCCGAGGATCAGGACGCCGTGGCCGCCTTCGCCGCCGAGCACTTTCTGCCAGCTGAAGGTTGCAACGTCGATCTTGTCCCACGGCAGGTCGTAAGCGAACACCGCGCTGGTCGCGTCGGCGAAGGAGAGGCCTTCGCGGTCGTCGGCGATCCAGTCGCCGTTCGGAACGCGGACGCCCGAGGTGGTGCCGTTCCAGGTGAAGAGCACGTCGTTCGACCAGTCGACCTGAGAAAGGTCGGGAAGCTGGCCATAATCGGCGCGCAGGACCGTCGGATCGAGCTTGAGCTGCTTGGCGGCATCGGTGACCCAACCTTCACCGAAGCTTTCCCATGCGAGCGTCGTCACGGGACGCGCACCCAGCATCGTCCACATCGCCATTTCAAAGGCGCCGGTGTCCGATCCGGGCACGATGCCGATGCGGTGCGTGTCGGGAAGCTGGAGCAGCTCGCGCATCAGGTCGATGCAAAGGCCAAGGCGCGACTTGCCAATCTTCGCGCGATGCGAACGGCCCAGTGCGTCGGTCGAAAGTTTTTCGGGGGTCCATCCCGGCGGCTTGGCGCAGGGACCGGAAGAAAAAGTGGGGCGCGCAGGGCGCACCTGCGGCGTCGTTACGTCAGTCATTATAGTCTCTCCTTGCAGAGAGCTCGCGCGGCGTTGGGACCGCGTGGCCCGGCGCCGCGTTGGCGGATCGAACGGGGGCTGTCAAATAAATTGCGGCTTGAATAGGAAATTATCCTGCGCGCCCCGTCGGGTTTAGAGCTTGTTAACCATGGCGTCGATATTTTGACGCCCATGGCGATTCCGACTTTCCTCAAGCCCCGGATGCTGCTGGCCGCAGGTGCTGCCCTCGCGCTGTCGGGCTGTTTTGGCGTTCCCGATGTGCTGAAACGCGGGGATGGCGGCGAGAAGGTTTCCTCGCGCCCGGCGCGGCCATCTTCCAGCGATGCGCCCTCCTTTAACAGTTCCTCGGCGCGGCAATGCGCGGTCGATTTGCAGCAGGCGGGCGTACGTTTCACCCCCTTGCCCGACCAGCAGCATGGCGGAGGATGCAGTTCGATCGATTCGGTGAAGCTGCTCGACATCGGGACGCCGGTGTCGGGGCTGGGGCCGATGACCTGCCCGCTCGCGCGCAATTTTGCGGCTTGGGCGCAACATGCAGTGCGCCCCGCCGCGCGCAAATTTTTCGGCAGCGAAGTGGTCAAGATCGAAACCTTCGGCACCTATAGCTGCCGCAATATCTATGGCGGCCGTTCGGGGCGCCTGTCGCAGCATGCCTATTCCAATGCCGTCGATGTCGCGGGCTTTGTCCTCGCCGACGGGCGCCGCATCATGCTGAAAAGCGGATGGAATGGCGACCGCTCGTCGCAGGATTTCCTGCGCGCGCTGCACAAGTCGGCTTGTCGTCGCTTTGGCACCGTGCTGGGGCCGGAATATAATGCGGCGCATCATGATCATTTTCATTTCGACATGAGCGGCAATGGATATTGCCGATAGGCCCAATATCCGCCCGTCCTTGCGAGCATAGCGAAGCAATCTCCTGCTCTTGGTCTGGGAAGCCGTACTGGAGATGGCCGCGGCGCCTGCGACGCCTCGCCATGACGGGGGTGATGACTGCGAGAGCCTGACTTGGCAAGCGGCGCGGCGCAGGCTAGCTCAGGCCAAATGACAACAGAGAAACAACCCCATCGTTCGCGCTTTCACAAAGCCAAGGACGACGCCGAATTCGCCCAGCAGGCGACAACCACTCCCCAAACCGCAAGTCCCGCCTATCGGCTGGCCTTTCAGGACACCGATTTTCTGCTGCGCGAGGATTTGCGCCCGGTGCGTTTTCAGCTGGAGTTGCTGAAGCCCGAATTATTGCTCGACGAGGCGGGAATCGAATCGACGCTGGTCATCTATGGTTCGGCACGCATTCCCGAACCCGCTGCTGCTGAAGGGCTGGAAGCGGCGGCGACCGACGACACGGCGCGCAATATCGCGCGCCGGTTGAAGGCGAAAGCCAAATATTATGACGAGGCGCGCGCGCTGGCGCGGCTGGCGAGCCAGGTGCCGTGCGATGAAAATGGCTGTCGCCAGTTTGTCGTCTGTTCGGGCGGCGGACCGTCGATCATGGAAGCGGCGAACCGCGGCGCGACCGACGAGGGACGCGATTCGATCGGGCTTAACATCGTGCTGCCGCATGAACAGGCGCCCAATCGCTATGTCACCCCCGACCTCAGCTTTCAATTTCACTATTTCGCGCTGAGGAAAATGCATTTCCTGCTGCGCGCGCGCGCAGTGGCGGTCTTCCCCGGCGGGTTCGGGACTTTCGATGAAATGTTCGAACTGCTGACGCTGATCCAGACCGGCAAGATCAAGCCGATCCCCATCGTATTGTTCGGCAAGGAATTCTGGCACCGCGTCGTCAATTTCGATGCGCTGGTGGAAGAGGGGGTGATCAGCGCCCGCGACCTTGATCTCTTTACCTTTGTCGAGACCGCGGACGAGGCGTGGGATATTATCCAAGCCTTTTACGCACGGCTGGAGGAATAGAGGAGGGAAGGGGCGGCGCCTGTCCGCCCCTTTTCCTATTGTGCCTCTTCTTTCAGATAAAGAATCACCGCGTGCCGGTCAGCGGGCTCGATGATCCCGGCAAAGGCCATGCGCGTGCCGGGCATCGCCTTCATCGGCGCTTCGAGATAGGCGTCGAGCGAGGCTTCGTCCCACAGGCCGCCCCTGGCCTTCATCGCGCCCGAATAGGAAAAGCCGGGATGCGATCCCACGGGCCGCCCGACGACGCCGTGAAGATTGGGGCCGATGCCGTTGCTGCCGCCCTTTTCCACCGTGTGACAGGCGACGCAGCGGCGAAAGACCTGCGCGCCCATGGCGGCGGTCGGCTGAATGGCGGGTTCGGCGGGCGCAGCTTCGCCGGGCGCGCCATCGGGCGCCGACGGCGGTGGCGGTTCAGCCTTGCCGCATCCCGCCAGCGCAAGGAGGCCCGCCAGAAAGACGGGCGTGCGCTGCATTATTGCTTGGTTTCAGCAGCCGCCGGAGCCGCTGCATCGGCGGCGGGAGCGGCGGCCGTTTCCCCTTCCCCTTCGCTCGCGGGGGCATCGGCGGCGGGCGCTTCGCCTTCTGCACCCGGGGGCGGGAGTTCCACCGGCGCGGGCAGCGGCAGGTTCGAGCCCATATTGTTCATGTAAACAATCAGATTGGCGCGATCTTCGGGGCTCGACAGGCCGGCGAAGGACATTTTGGTGCCGGGGGCATATTTACGCGGGCTTTTCAGCCATTCGTCCATCGAAGCGAAATCCCAGTTTCCAGGGACCGACTTCAGCGCGTCCGAATAGGCAAAGCCCGGAACATGGCCATGCGCCTTGCCCAGCGCGCCATAGAGATTGGGGCCGATGCCATTGGCGCCGCCCGCCTCGATCGTGTGGCATGCGGCGCATTTGGCAAAGACGGTCTCGCCCTTGGCGGGATCGGCAGCGGCCAGCAGATTGGCGAGCGGCACAGCGCTTTCGGCTTCACCGCCGGCATCGGCGTCTTCAAGCGGAAAGCCGGGCTTTTCCGGCGCATGGCTTGCAAAGAGCATCCCCGACCCGATCGACAGGCCCAGCGCGCAAACACCGGCGAACAAAACCCATCCGGCAATAGTATTGTTGCGATTGTCCATGCTCTTAGCAGCCCCGTTTCGCTGGCGCCCGCGATGGGTGCGCCTTTGTGATTTGGAGGTTCCCTTACTGGCGCAAGGCGGAGGGCGCAAGGGGATGAAATAGCAGGCTGGCCCAGTTGCGCGTCCCTTAAGCCAAGGCTATGCGCCGCGCTTCGAATGGGAAAGGCAGTTATGGGCAGCTATTCGGCTTCGGCGCAGCATCTGGTTGATCAAATGAAAAAGGCGGCGCTGGCGGAGCCTGCGCGCGGGCTGGCCTTTCAGGGGGCGCCGGGAGCGAACAGCGATCTGGCCGCGCGTGAATTTGATTCGAACGCGCTGCCCATGCCCTGCTATGCCTTTGAGGATGCGATTGATGCGGTGCGCGACGGGCGCGTCGACCGCGCGATCATTCCGATCGAGAACAGCCTGCATGGCCGCGTCGCTGATATTCATTTCTTGCTGCCCGAATCGGGGCTGTCGATTGTCGGCGAGCATTTTCTGCGTATCCGCCACGGACTGATGAGCCGCAATCTGGGTCCCATTACCCGCGCGATGAGCCATGAACAGGCGCTGGGACAATGCCGCCACTGGCTGCGCGCCAACAATATCTCCCCCGTCGCACACAGCGATACGGCGGGAGCGGCGGCATGGGTCGCCGACAGCGACGAGGTCGGGCTGGCGGCGGTCGCCCCGCCCCATGCGGCGGAGCTGTACGGGCTGACCCTGCACGAAGCGGGGATCGAGGATGCCGACCATAATATGACGCGCTTTGTCGTGCTGGCGCGCGAACCGCGCAGCGTCTTGCCCGCCGATATGCCCTTGATGACCACCTTTATCTTCGAGGTGAAGAATATTCCGGCGGCGCTGTACAAGGCGCTGGGCGGCTTTGCGACCAATGGCGTCAATATGACCAAGCTGGAAAGCTATCAGGTCGGGGGCAGTTTTGCCGCGACAAAATTCTATGCCGATATTGTCGGCGCCCCCGGCGATGAAGCGGTTGACCGCGCGCTGGAGGAACTGGCGTTCCAGACCAAGTCGCTGACCCTGCTCGGCACCTATCCGCAGGCGCGCGTTCGGGGCTAGCGTCAGAATTCTAGGCGCGGCTGCGGTCGCGGCGGTGAAGCACCCGCGCGGTCGCGACGCTTTGCACGACGAACAAGGTAACAAGCAGTGCGGCCATGCCCAGACCGAACAGGTCAAAGGGGGTGAAGTTGATGCGCCCGACATCGCCCGCGCCGACGACAGGCATCAGCGCGGTCATCGCGATCAGCATCAGGCGCAGTTCGGTCGGGCCGCCCGCCATATAGGAGAGGCGAAATTCCCCCATCACCTTGGCGCTGAGGAAGGTGTGGATGGCGAGCAGCAGATAGGCGACGACGCAGATGAGCGCGACGTCGAAACGCATATAGGGGCTCAGCCCGATACCGCCGACCATCAGGAAAATCGCCAGACCATCGACACTGTGGTCGACGAAATAGCCATAGGAGGGCCGCTCGATCCGGCGCCAGCGCGCGAGGCTGCCGTCGAGCGAATCGCCGAACCAGTTGACGACATAGCCCGCGACGCACAGCGCCAGCCATGCCGGAGCGAGCCAGCTCAGCAAATAGCCCGCCGCGACCATGGCGGCGCCCACAAAGCCGAGGGTGGTGAGGTGGTCGGGGGTAATCCAGCGGGGCAGGCGCGCGCAGAGAAAATCGAGAAAGCGGCGTTCGCCGCGCGCCAATATATTCTGTTGAATGCGTACCGGTGCCTGCACCGGCTCGCTACCCTTGAAATCGCCGCCCATATTGGTCCTTCATTTGCCCCGTCACATCCGCGTCAGGCAGATGTCATATCTTTGCCATAACGAAGCCAACGCATATCGAACAGCAAAGATGCGTTCGCAGGGCGGCGGCGCAAAGCCCCTATTCGCGCCAGGGGCCGATCTCGCCGACTTCGCCGATGCTGCGATAGAGGGTTTTGCCGTCGACCCAGGCAACTTCCCACATGGGCGCGGGGCGTGCCCATTCGCCGATGATGAAAAGCGGCAGGCGATGCTCGGCGGCAAAGGCGAGATCGTCGCGCGTCGGGCCGGGCAGGATGGCCTCCGCCTTTTGGCGCAGGCGAACGATGGCCAGGGTTCCGGGCGGCGGGGCGGGAAGGGCCTGCCGCGTCGGAAAGCCGGTGCTGAGCGCAATGGTCGGATAACCGCCCTTGTCGCGCGCGAGCAGCAATATCTTGTCGGCATTGCCCAAGGGGCCGCTGACCGGACGGCCCGCCACCTTGCGCCCGGCAATCGCCGCAAATTCGCGTATATCGCTGTCGGCGACCGGCGGCGGGGCGGGGGCTTCGCTCGCGGCCGGCGCTGGCGGCGGGGACGGCGGCGACGTTTCTGCCGCGCCATGGGCCGGCGACAAGAGCAGGGCTGTCGCGAGGCTGGCGATCAATGCGCTTCGCCCCAGCTTGGCCCGGTGCCGATCTCGACGTCGAGCGGCACCGACAGGTCGAGCAGCGGCTGGCCTGCGTTCATCATCACACCGCGGATGACATCGCTCGCCGCTGCTATCTTTTCCTCGGGCGCTTCGAACACCAGTTCGTCATGCACTTGCAGCAGCATTTTGACTTCGCCCAGCCCTGCCGCGGCCAGCGCGCCCGGCATGCGCGCCATCGCGCGCTTGATCAGATCGGCGCTTGTCCCCTGAATGGGGGCGTTGATCGCGGCACGTTCGCTGCCCTGCCGTTCGGTCTGGTTTGGCGATTTGATGCGTGGGAACCAGGTTTTCCGCCCGAAAAGCGTTTCCGTATAGCCACGCTCGCGCACCCGCTCGAGCGTTTCGGTGATATAGTTGGAAATGCCGGGGAAGCGTTCGAAATAGCGGCTGATCAGCGCCTGCGCCTCGTCCGGGGTGACTTCCAGCCGTCCGGCCAGCCCCCAGCGCGAAATGCCATAAAGGATGGAGAAATTGACCGTCTTTGCCTTGGCGCGGGTGTCGCGATTGACCTCCCCGAACAATTCGATCGCGGTGGCGGCGTGAATATCCTCGCCCTTGGCAAAGGCGGCCTTGAGTTCGGGCACATCGGCCATATGCGCGGCGAGGCGCAGTTCGATCTGGCTATAGTCGGCGGCGAGCAGCATATGGCCGGGCGCGGCGATGAAGGCATCGCGGATCTGCCGCCCGACTTCGCTGCGTATGGGGATATTCTGCAAATTGGGGTCGGTCGAGGAGAGGCGACCGGTTTGCGCGCCGACGAGGCTGTAGCTGGTGTGGACGCGGCCCGTCTTGGCATTGATCTGTTGCTGCAGCGCGTCGGTATAGGTGGATTTGAGCTTGGCGAGCTGGCGCCATTCGAGCACCTTGCGCGCGATGGGGACGCCATCGCGTTCGAGGCGCTCCAGCTCATTCTGGTCGGTCGACCAGACGCCCGACTTGCCCTTGCGGCCGCCCTTCAGCCCCATTTTGTCAAACAATATCTCGCCCAACTGCTTGGGACTGCCGATGGTGAAGGGCTGGCCCGCCTCGGCATGGATGTCCGCTTCGATCCGCTGCATCTCGCCCGCGAAATCGGCGGACAATTTGGCGAGATAGTCGCGGTTGACCATGATGCCCGCGCGCTCCATCGTCTCGACCAGCGCGGCGAGCGGGCGGTCGACCATCTCGTAAATGCGCGTTCCGCCTTCGAGCGGCAGGCGCAATTTGAGGAGGCGCCACAGGCGCAGCGCAACATCGGCATCCTCGGCGGCATATTCGGTGGCGCGGGGCAGGGGGACTTCGGCAAAGCTGATCTGCGATTTGCCGGTGCCGCACACATCCTTGAAGGACAGGCAGACATGGTCGAGGTGCAACTTTGCAAGCTCGTCGAGCCCATGACCATGTTTCCCGGCGTCGAGCGCAAAGCTCATCAGCAGGCTGTCGTCATAGGGGGCGATGGTCAGGCCATGCTGCGCCAGCACACCGATATCATATTTGAGATTATGGCCGACCTTCAGCACCGCATCATCGGCAAAGAGTGCGCCCAGCCGCGCGATGGCGTCGGTCATGGCAATTTGTTCGGGGCGTTCGGCAAACATGTCGGTGCCGCCATGGCCGAGCGGGATATAGCAGGCGCGCCCCGGCGCGGTCGCAAGGCTGACGCCGACCAGCTCGCCGGTCACGCTGTCGAGGCTGGCGGTTTCGGTGTCGATTGCCACGACATGCGCCGCGCGCGCTTCGGCAATCCAGCGGTCGAGCGCATCGAGGCTGGTGACGCATTCATAGGCCGCGCGGTCGATGGCGGGCATCGGCGGCAGGCTGGGCGTGGAGGGGGCCGCATCCAGTGCAGCGGCGGCGGCTTTTGCGTCGCGCGGCAGGGTAGCGGGGCCGCCCGGCGCGACGCCGCTGTCGAGCTTGGCCGACAGCGAACGAAAGCCATGTTCGTCGAGAAATGCCTTGAGCGGAGCAGGCGGAATGGCCGCCAGCTTGAGCGCGTCGAGCGGATCGGGCAGCGGGCAGTCGCGCTTCAGGTCGACGAGGATGCGCGACAGGCGCGCCATTTCGGCATGTTCGATCAGATTGTCGCGCAGCTTTGACTTTTTCATCGTCTCGGCGCCCGCCAGCACCTTTTCAAGATCGCCATATTCGACGATCAATTTGGTCGCGGTCTTGGGGCCGACGCCGCGCACGCCGGGGACATTGTCGACACTGTCGCCCATCAGCGCCAATATGTCGCCGACCAGTTCGGGGCCGACGCCGAATTTTTCATGGACGGCTTCCACCCCCATGCGCACGCTCTTCATCGTGTCGAGCATATCGACCTGCGGGCCGCCCTCCGGCTCGCGGACCAGCTGCATCAGATCCTTGTCCGATGAAACGATGGTGACGTCCCATCCGGCGGCGACCGCTGCCTCGGTATAGCTGGCGATCAGATCGTCCGCTTCAAAACCTTCGGTCTCGATACAGGGCAGCGAAAAGGCGCGGGTCGCATCGCGGATCAGCGGGAATTGGGGGACCAGATCTTCGGGGGGGTCGGGCCGGTTCGCCTTATATTGATCGTAAATTTCGTTGCGAAACGACTGGCTCGAATGATCGAGGATGACGGCGAGATGGGTGGGGCCATCGGCGTCGTGCAAATCCTTCGCCAGCTTCCAGAGCATGGTCGTATAGCCATAGACCGCGCCGACGGGCACGCCGTTCGGGTTGGTGAGCGGCGGCAGGCGGTGATAGGCGCGGAAGATGTAGCTGGAGCCATCGACCAGATAGAGGTGATTCTTGTCGGACATGGCGGGGGTGTAGCAGGGGGAGGGCAAGCGGCCTAGCCGCGCGGCAGCGGCGGGAGGTCGAAATGCATCACATCCTCGCGCACCCCCAATTTGGTGTAGAGAGCGACGGCGGGGTCATCGACATAATCGGCCTGAACAAACACCGCCCACGCGCCGGTTTCGGCGGCGATTTTCTGAAGTTCTTCGATCAGCGCGGTCGCAACGCCGCGGCGGCGAAAAGCGGCATCGACCGCAAGGTCATAGAGATAGATTTCGCTGCGCGCGGCTTCCAGCTTGGGTAGATCATAGGCGGTGAGGCCGCCGATGATGCGTCCCCCCTGTTCGGCGACCAGGATGATCGTTCCTTCGCGCGCAAGCTGCGCGGCGAGCCACTCGTCATCGGGCCGGTCGGCGCGATAGGTTTCGCGGTCGGCAAAAGCATCGCCATATAGCGCGTTGAGCGCGCGAACATCGGCGATGTCGCCGGGGCTGAGGCGGCGGACCTGCGGCATCAGCGATAATCGATCCGCAGCCTGGCTGCGGCATCGACCGCGGCGGTGCGGGCGTCGTCGGTGGTGCCGCCCGCAACCTTTGCCAGTGTCACGCCCATGCGGCGCCAGGGACGGGTGACCGGCTTTCCGAACAGGCGCGCGTCAAGCGCGGTGGCGACGTTGGGCGGGGTCAGAGCATCGGCAAGGCCCGTGATGGCGAAATCCTCGGCATCGCGGTCGGCGAGCAAGACTGCGCTGGCGCTGGGGTCGGAAACGACGATATCGGGGATCGGCAGGCCGAGAATGGCGCGGGCGTGAAGATCGAATTCGGACAGCGATTGCGAAATCAGCGTCACCATCCCCGTGTCATGTGGACGCGGGCTGAGTTCGGAAAAGATGACATCATCGCCTTTTACGAAAAATTCGACCCCGAAAATGCCATGGCCGCCCAGCGCATCGACGATTTTTTCCGCCATCTGCTGCGCGCTGGCGCGGGCCGCGGGCGACATGTCGGCGGGTTGCCAGCTTTCGCGATAGTCCCCGCGTTCCTGCCGGTGGCCGATGGGCGGGCAGAAGGTCACGCCGCCCTTGTGCCGGACGGTCAGTAGGGTGATCTCATAGTCGAAATCGACAAAAGCTTCGGCAATGACGCGCAGACGATCGCCGCGCATCCCGGCGGCGGCATAGTCCCAGGCGGCGTCGATGCCGCCCGCATCGCGCACGGTGCTCTGCCCCTTGCCCGATGAGGACATGACGGGTTTGACCACCAGCGGGAAACCGATGCGCTCTGCAGCGGCGGCGAGTTCATCGCGGCTGGTTGCATATTCGAAGCAGGAGGTGGCAAGGTCCAGCTCGCTTGCCGCAAGATCGCGGATCGCGTCGCGGTTCATCGTCAGCTGCGCGGCACGGGCGGAGGGGACGACATGATAGCCCTCCGCTTCGACTTCCGCCAATATTTCGGTGCGGATCGCCTCCACCTCGGGAACGATATGGTCGGGCTGATGCTTAGCGATGGCAGCACGGAGCGCATGGCCGTCGAGCATCGAAAAGACTTCGAATTCATCGGCGACCTGCATCGCGGGCGCGGCAGCATAGCTGTCGCAGGCGATCACGCGGCAGCCCAGCCTTTTGGCCGAAATGGTAAATTCGCGCCCCAGCTCCCCCGACCCGAGTAACAGGATGGTGGCGGTGGGGGTCATGGCAAGGCTCCGTAACGCGGGAAAGGCATAGGGCGCCGAAAGATTCGGCGCTTCGCTTGTCTTATAATCATTTTCTGCTGCAGGGCATCGCCCGGGATGCTGTCCTGACGTTAGCGTGGCCAGCTTTCGGTGTCATGGTCAGGATGCTGATGATTGCTCGCGCGGATCGCATCGACCAGATCCGGCATCGTCTGCTCGGTTGACCCTTCTTCCGGCAAGGCAGGAAGCGTGTCGAACCAGTGCAGCCGTCCTTCCACCCCGAACTGCATGCGCGGAGGGAATTTTCCGGGCTCGTCGAGCGACCCGGTGGTGACGCTGAGATGGCGGCTTTCGCGATAGTCATAATAGAGCGGGGTGCCGCAATCGCGGCAAAAGCCGCGTTCGACCTGATCCGAACTGTTGAAGGTCGCGGGCTTCCCCCGCGTCCACTGGAAAGCGTCGCGCGGAATGCCGATCAGCGCGGCGAAAAAATTGCCCGCAGCTTTCTGGCACATGCGGCAATGACAGATGTGCGAGGTGTCGAGCACGGCAGCGGCGCGATACCGCACCGCGCCGCACTGGCACCCGCCTGAGACCTTGGTTTCGATCCGTTCCATGAAGGGGAGGCTAGCAGTGGCCCCGCTGGGGCGCAATTGATTGCGCGTCGCTGGATGCTTCGTTTCGCCAAGGCAAATAGTCGGAGATGGTGCCGGCTGTCAGACTCGAACTGACGACCTACCGCTTACAAGGCGGTTGCTCTACCAACTGAGCTAAGCCGGCGCTGGCGCTTCCCCTAATCGCATTGGATGCGAATGGGAATATCAACTTTGGCCGAGAAAGTGAAAAGAGCGGTTCGCGAGACTGTGACCCAGCGTTCAAAAAGCGTCGCGGCGGGCGGCGGCGGTTAGGACGGGATTGAGTTCATTGCCTGTGACGCAGTCAAGCTGAATGAGGGGTAACCGTTCCGATTTCGAAACTGTAAGTAAAATTTTATGAATGCCAAGGCAGGCTTCTGCATTATTGATAGTGTTGCGGAAAAATCTTTGCAATCAACTGCTGAAACGCAATGAAGGGCCTGTTAACCATTTATACTCAACTCGAAAATGTATAATATTATGGTTAAATATAAATTACAGTATTTTTGATTATTAGCTGTTGAGCATGAATGATTAGGGTTGTAACTTTGTTTCAGGTGGGGGGTTGTTTGATATCCTTGGAGTCGAAACCCATGCCCGTTTCCCGGATCAGCCGTCTATTTTGCTCCTGCGCGACCATTGTGTCGGTGCCTTTTTTCTTTTCATCTGCTGCCCAGGCGCAGGTTTATGACATCGTCATCGACGAGGATAAGACCGAAACCGTACAGCTGACCAAGCCAGGCCTGACGGTGCATGTCGTACCCAATGTGACCATCAATGAGCCGTCGGGGGCAGGGATCAACGGCGGGAGCGGCAACACATGGGAAATCACCAATGATGGCACGATCTACGGTTATGCAAATGGCATTGTTCTCGATGGGCCTAACAGTGTCGTCGTAAATAATGGTGAAATTTCTTCACGGTTTTCGACCATTAAGACTTCATCCTCGCTGACTTTGGTCAATTCGGAAACGGGCGTAATCAACAGCGAGTTCTGGTCCGCAATCGAAGTGGGCGCGACCGGTCTGGCCGATATTACCAACGCTGGCGTCATTTCCGGCGGTTACGTGATCGTCTTGCAGAATGTTGCCGGCAGTCAGGGTCACCGCATTGTCAACAGCGGCCAGATCGGCCGTGTTGACGATGCGATTCAGATTGTGGGCGGCCCAACCAGCGGCACGGGCAAAAATCTCATCCATAATCTGGACGGCGGGCTTGTTTATACCACAAGCTCGCACGTCGGGGCCATTCATTTGCTGCGCGGCACTACCCAAATCGTCAACGAGGCGGGCGCGACGATCCGAGGCGTGTCGGCAGCCATTTTCAATCAAGATCTTATTACCATATCGGATGTCGAAAATTCCGGCTTGATAGAGGCGAGCGATGGCGTCGCCACCTTTATATATGGCGGTGGCCGGGTCGATAATTATGCGGGCGGCGTCATCGAAGGGCTGGGCGGCCTGTCCTTTGTTCGGCCGAGAGATGGTCTGGCGACCCTCGTCAATGCTGGGAGGATCACCGGTCATGGAACCAGCTTTGAAGGGGGTAATACGCGCTTTAGGGCCGGGATCGGGGCTGGCCTTTACATCGGGGCGGGGCTCAATGCTGTGGGACGGATGACCGAGATCACCAACGAAGCCACGGGCATTATCGAAGGGGGTGTTTACGGCATTTATTCCGGATCAGCGGTGGACTCTGGCGAAGCGCCCTATCTGATCCTTGATAACAAGGGGGTTATTCAAGGCGGCACCGGTATCTGGATAAGTGACAATTGGGCGCGCATGGTCAATTCCGGCACCATCACCGGGACCGACGGCGTGGCGATCCGGTTCGACAGAAATCGCGATGATGGATGGGGCACTCCCCGTAACCACCTCACGCTCCTCACCGGATCGGTAATCAACGGCGCCGTATATGGATCGGATGGCCTGGACGACATGCTCATTCTGGAGGGTGTCGGCAGCGAAGACCTCTCCAAATTCATCAATTTCGGCCATTTTTTCATCGAAGACTTTATCGAAAGCGGCGCCAACTGGACGCTGTCGGGTTCGGCGCATTTTGCGGAATCGGTCCAGATTTTTGAAGGGCGAGTGGATCTTACGGGGCATATGAGCTCGCCCTGGTTTCATATTTTCGCGTGGGGAACACTGGCGGGGACGGGTACGGTGACGGCCCCGGCTGTGCGTTTGGAAGGCACGCTGTCGCCTGGTTCTGCTGGGGGCGTGGGAACTTTGACGCTGGATGCCGATCTGGAGATGGCTGCGAGTGCGGTTTTGGACTTCCAGCTTGGCGAAGCCAATGTCGTGGGCGGCGACCATAATGATTTTATCCAAGTTAGTGGAAATTTGACGCTCGACGGGACGTTGAACGTGACCCCGACCAATGGCTCGACGCTGGACGGCGGCATCTACCGGCTGATCGAATATGGCGGTGCGCTGACCAACAATGGCCTGGCGCTGGGCGACGTGCCGGTGGGCAGCGATCTGACCGTGCAAACCGCCATCGCGGGTCAGGTGAATCTGATCAACATGGCGGGCCTGGACCTCAGCTTCTGGGACGGCGCTGTGGGACCCAAGTTTGACGGCGTGGTGAATGGCGGTGACGGCATCTGGCAGGCGGCAAGCGGCAATGATAACTGGACCGAGCCGACCGGTTTGCTGAACGGCGGTTTCCTCGATCGTTCTTTCGCGGTGTTTGCGGGCACGGCCGGAAATGTCACGGTCGATGCCAGCCTGGGGCCGATTACCGTGACCGGCATGCAGTTTGCGGCCAATGGCTATCATGTTGCAGGCGATGCCATCAACCTGGCCGAAGGCGATGTGCTGGTGCGGGTAGGGGATGGCAGCCGGCGCGGCCTTGCCTATTTCGCAGAAATAGCGGCGCCGCTGACGGGCGCGGGCCGACTGGTCAAGGCGGATTATGGCGCTTTGATCCTGAGCGGTGTGAACAGCTACACCGGTGGCACCGCGATCAACGACGGCATTTTGCAGGTCGCAAGCGACCAGAATCTGGGCGATGCGGCGGGTGAGCTCAGTTTTGACGGGGGCATTCTTTATACAACCGCGGGTTTTGAAACGACGCGGTCGGTCGATCTGGCGGGCGCGGGCACCTTCCGCACCGAAGGCGGTACCGAGCTGGCGCTGCAAGGCGCGATTACCGGCGCGGGCAGCCTGCGCAAGGAAGGAGCGGGCAAACTGCTTCTGGCCGGCGACAACAGCTATTCGGGCGGCACGACGATCAGTGAAGGCGAGCTTCAGCTTGGCGATGGCGGGACGCGCGGTTCGGTCACCGGCGATATCGTCAACAATGCCACGCTGCGCATCGACCGCGCCGACGAGCTGTTGCTGGACGGCATGATCAGCGGCAGCGGCGCGCTTGTGCAGCAAGGGGCGGGCACGACCATATTGGCGCGGGACAACAGCTATGCGGGCGGCACGACCATCAGCATGGGCGCCCTGCAGCTTGGCAATGGCGGCACCAGCGGCTGGGTTGCTGGCGATATCGCCAATGACGGCAGGCTGATCTTTAACCGCTCCGACAATTTCATGACCTTTGGCAATCTGATCTCGGGCACAGGCGCCGTGGAACAGGCGGGTAGCGGGACGCTGATCCTGACCGCGGCGAATAATTATACGGGCGCGACGAATGTCACCGCGGGAACGATGTTTATCAATGGCGATCAGAGCGGCGCGACGGGCGTAACGACGGTGGCCGCGGGCGGCACGCTGGGCGGCACAGGGATCGTCGGCGGCGATCTGGTGGTGGCCGATGGCGGCACGCTGTCGCCGGGCGTCAACGGATCGGGAACGCTGACGGTCAATGGCAATATGGCGCTGGCTGAAACAGCGAAGCTAGATTTCGACTTTGGCCTCCCCAATGCCCCCGGCGATGCGCTCAACGATGTGGTGGATATTGCTGGCGACCTGACCCTCGACGGCACCATTGATATCCGCGTCACGCCGGGGGGCGGTTTTGGCCTGGGCCTTTATCGCATCGCCAATTATGGCGGGGCGCTGACCGACAATGGGCTCGAAATTGGGGCCATTCCGACCGACCATAATATCTTTGTGCAAACATCGGTTGCCGGCGAGGTCAATCTGATCAACGCCGGAACCGCCAACCTCAGCTTTTGGGACGGCGATGCCGGCCCCAAATTCGACGGCGTCGTCAATGGCGGCGATGGTGTCTGGCAAAATAGTCTGGGCAATGACAATTGGACCGAAGGGACGGGCGCGGTGAATGCGTCCTTTGCGGACGATACATTCGCTATCTTCGCGGGCGATGCGGGCAATGTCACCATCGACAACAGCCTGGGCGCGGTGAGCGTTGCGGGCATGCAGTTTGCCACCAGCGGCTATGTCATCACCGGCGATGCGCTGACCCTTGGAGCGCCCGAAACGGTGGTGCGCGTAGGGGATGGTAGCCGCGCAGGCGCGGAATATCTCGCCACCATCGACAGCGAGGTCATCGGCACCGGACAGCTTGTCAAAGCCGACGGCGGAACGCTCGTGCTGACCGGCGACAACAGCTACAGCGGCGGCACCGCCATCAACGGCGGCGTTGTGCGCGTGGCGAGCAATGCCAATCTGGGCGATCTGGCGGGCGGATTAAGCTTTGACGGCGGGACGTTGCAGACGACGGCGGACATGCAATCGGACCGCGCCATCGACCTTGCTGGAACGGGCGGTTTCCGCACCGATGCAGGCACTACGCTGACGCTGGGTGGCAGCATGGGCGGCGCGGGCGGCTTTACCAAAAGTGGTGACGGCACACTGGTGCTGGCGGGCAGCGGTTCCTATGCGGGGGCCTCGCAGGTGAATGCGGGCAGCCTGTTCGTAAACGGCGACTATAGCGGCGCAAATGGTGCGATGACGGTTGCCACGGGAGCCTCCCTTGGCGGTGCCGGAATTATCGGCGGCGATGTCATCATGGGCGATGGGTCCACGCTGACCCCCGGCCAGAACGGCGCAGGCACGCTGACAATCGCAGGCGGCCTGACGTTGTCGAACAGCACAAGGCTGGCCTTTGACCTGGGCGAAGCCAATGCGGTGGGCGGGGCGTTCAACGATCTGATCGAGGTCGGCGGCGATTTGACGCTCAACGGAACGCTGGATGTCACCGTTCCGGTGGGCGGCGCCTTTGACGTGGGCATTTATCGCCTGATCAACTATGGCGGAACGCTCATTGATCAGGGCTTGGGGCTGGGGACGTTGCCCCCTGATGCCGATGTCGCGGTGCAAACGGCGATCCGCGGCCAGGTCAATCTTGTCAGCCGCGGCGACCTGACGCTCAGCTTTTGGGACGGTGCTGCCGGGCCCAAGGATGACGGTGTCATCAATGGCGGCGACGGTGTCTGGCAAAACAGCCTGGGCAACGACAATTGGACCGATGCCGACGGCGCGGTGAATGCGCCCTTCGCCGATGAAAGCTTTGCTGTGTTTTCCGGGGAAGCCGGAACGGTCACCGTCGATAACAGTCTGGGCCAGGTCAGCGTCGCGGGCATGCAGTTCGCCACCGATGGCTATACGATCCTGGGCGATGATATTGTGCTTGCAGGCGCGGAGGCGATTATTCGTGTCGGCGATGGCGATGCTCGCAGGGCTGGCCCGACAGCCACGATCGACGCGGTGCTGACGGGCGGAGCGCGTCTGGTCAAAACCGACATCGGCACGCTGGTTCTGACGGGGGCCAACAGCTATGCTGGCGGCACGGCCATCAATGGGGGCACGATCCGCATTTCCGACGACAATAATCTGGGTGCGGCGACCGGCCTCGTTTCTTTTGACGGCGGCAGGCTGGAAACCACGCAGGACATCAGCAGCGCGCGCAATTTCGATTTCGCGGGTGCAGGCGTCGTCGACACGGCAGCGGACAGTGTTTTCACGCATGACGGTTTGTTCAGCGGAACCGGATCCTTCACCAAGACGGGCGCAGGCACAATGGTGCTGACCGGTGTGAGCGATGCGTTCGGCGGGGCGGCCACTGTGTCGGCGGGCACGCTGGCGGTCATGGGAAGCCTTGGCGGCACGATGAACCTGCAGCGGGGCGCCCGCCTCGAAGGCACCGGCTCGGTTGGCGCGCTGACCAACAACGGCATCGTCGCGCCGGGTCGGGGCGGTTTTGGAACGCTGACGGTCAATGGTGACTATACGGCTTCCGTCGGTGCGCTGGAAATGGACGTTGTCCTGGGTGATGATAACTCCCAGACAGACCGCCTGGTGATCACCGGTAATGTGTCGGGTACGACCTTTATCGATGTCACAAATGTTGGTGGACGCGGCGCTGCCACCGTTGAAGGCATCAAGCTTATCGACGTTGGCGGCCTCAGCGCGGCGGGAAGCTTTGTTCTCAACGGCGATTATGTCATCGAAGGTCGCCCCACGATAGTCGCCGGCGCCTATGGCTACAGCCTCTATCGGGGGGGTGTTTCGACGCCCGACGATGGCGACTGGTATCTGCGCGCCGGTTCGGGTGGCATTATGCCGCCGATCTCGCCCTATCAGCCGGGTGTGCCCGTCTATGAAACCTATGTGGCAACGCTTCAGACGCTTAACCGCCCATCGACGCTGCAACAGCGCGTCGGCAACCGGCAATGGTCGGGCTTCACCCAGGGCGGTGTCGGCATGTGGGGCCGGATGGACAGCAATCGCCGCCGTCCGCAGGCGGCCTTTTCGGCAACCGGAGCGGATCTGGATATCAACGACTGGTCGCTTCAAGCGGGGCTCGACGCGGCGCTGATCGACATCAGCGCGGGAACGCTGATCGCCGGTGTCCAGGGCCGCTATGGCAAGACGTCGGCGCAGACCAGCACGGAAAAGCTGGGTCATGGTTCGATCGACATGCAAGGCTATGGCGTCGGCGCGACGCTGACCTGGTATGACAGCACCGGATTTTACGCCGATGCCCAAGCCCAGTTCGGATGGTATCGCAGCGATCTTGAATCGTCGATACTGGGCCGCCTCGTCGACAATAATGACGGGACGGGCGAAGCTTTCAGCCTGGAGCTTGGCAAGCGGGCCCCGATCGGCGGGGGCATGAGCGTCACGCCGCAGATGCAGATGGTCTATTCCAACGTGCGTTTCGATGCTTTCACTGACCCCTATCAGGCGTCGGTTGCAGCGAGCAAGGGCGACAGCCTGGAAAGCCGCTGGGGCATCAGCCTCGACCATCAGGCAAGCTGGGGCGCGGCGGAAAATAAGCAGAGCAGCCACCTCTATGGCCTTGTCAACCTCAGCTATGAATGGCTCGACGGCAGCGTCGTGGACGTTTCCGGCGCTTCCATCGAGCGCCGCCACGATCGTCTGTGGGGCTCGCTTGGCCTTGGCGGCAGCTATGCCTTCGGCGGTGGCCGCTATATGCTCTACACCGAAATTTCGGCGCAGACGGCGCTGAAGAATTTCGGTGACAGCCATCGGCTGAATGGCACCGCCGGTTTCAGAATGAAATTCTGAACGGTTTACACGATCCCGAAAGTCCATCCCTCGGTCCGCGCGATAGCATCGCTTAGCGGACTGGGGGACCAATAAGCGGGGTCGCTGGCTATGGCGCGCAGCCAGGCGGCCGACAGCAGGGCGTCGCTGTCATGATCGCGCACCGGGCCGGAAAGTCCGACCGGCGGTGATCCCAGGGCGGCGAGCGCCGTGTCCAGCGCCCTGCCGTCGCGTATCTTGCTTCGTCCAGCGCGGGCTCCTGCCGCCCGCGCGGCAAGGCTGGTGTAGATTTCGACCAGCAAAGGCCCTTTTGCGGGCACCGGGTCGAGCGGCCAGAAGGGCGTATGGGGATGCAGCCGGTGGAGAAGACGCATGCCGGTCAGGCTTGCCTTGCCGACCTGCGCTGCGCCCACCAAATTGAAATTGCTGACGCTTGCGGCCTGACGCGTTGCGCGCTGATGCTGCTCGACGATGCGCAATCGCCCGGCGCCGGGGGTGAATAAATCGCCGACCTCGCCGCGCGCATGGCGGAAATGGCGCCGCGCTTCGGGGTGGGAGAGAAAGCCTGTCGCCTCGAAATGCGGATCATTCCGGCTAAGCGCTTCGACCAGCGACCATAATTCCTGCATATCAGTGGGACTGTCGGCCCATTCGGGGAAATAGGCATCCCTATCCCAAAAGGCGAAGGCTGCCGAAAAATCAAAGCCGATCAGCATGTCGGCGTCGCTTTCCGCAATCTGCCGAAGCCAGTCCAGCGCTTCGGCGCGCGTCCAGACATGACCAGGGCGCAGCAGCGTGGGCGCCGCCCTGTCGCTCGCGAGGGCGATGGAGATCCCCGGTTGACGCGCGCCGCGGGCGCCTGACCAGTCGATGGCTGCAAAATGACGAAAGCTCCGCATCCTTGCCCCTTACGCCCGCGCTGTGCTTGCACAAAGCGCCCTTCGGCCCCACATGCGCCTCATGCTGATCGAAACCGAATCGACCCCGAACCCCGCGACGGTCAAATTTCTGCCCGGTCGCCCCGTGATGGAAAGCGGCACGCGCGACTTTGCCAGCCCCGAAGAAGCCGAGGCATCGCCGCTTGCGACTGCGCTTTTCACTTTGGGCGACGTCACCGGCGTTTTCTTTGGCCGCGACTTCATCTCGGTGACCATTGCACCGGGCGCTGAATGGAATGATGTGAAACCCGATGTTCTGGGCATCGTCATGGACCATTTTCTGGCCGATCTGCCGTTGTTCCATCCCGCGAGTGCGGCGGGTATCGCCGTTCCCGTGGAAGAGGAGGGCGGGTTTGCCGATGATCCCGCGGACGCCGATATTATCGCACAGATCAAGGAGTTGATCGAAACCCGCGTCCGGCCCGCCGTTGCCAATGATGGCGGCGACATTGTCTATCGCGGGTTTGACAAGGGCAATGTCTATCTGAAAATGCAGGGCGCTTGCGCGGGATGCCCGTCATCGACCGCCACCTTGAAGCACGGTATTGAATCGCTCCTTAAACATTATGTTCCCGAAGTGACGGCGGTTCACGCTGTCTGACCAATCCGCAGGAGACTTGGCCATGAGCGAGCCACTTTCGGACCGCGCCCTCGACCAGTTGTTTCGCACCGCGCGTACCTATAATGGCTATCTCGACAAGCCGGTCAGCGAGGCGCAGCTGCATCAGATCTGGGATCTGATGAAATATGGCCCGACAAGCGCGAACAGCCTGCCAGCGCGCATCATCTGGTGCGTATCCGATGAAGCGAAGAAAAAGCTGGCCGATCTTTCGATGCCCAGCAATGGCGCCAAGATATTGAAGGCGCCCGTCACCGCGATCATTGCGATGGATATCGAGTTTTACGAGCATCTGCCTGAATTATTTCCGCACGACGATGCGCGAAGCTGGTTTGCAGGCAAGGATGCGCTGGCGGAGGCCACGGCCTTTCGCAACAGCAGCCTGCAGGGTGCCTATTTCATCATGGCGGCGCGGGCGCTGGGTCTCGACACCGGGCCCATGTCGGGCTTTGACAATGAGGCGGTCGACAAGGCGCTTTTCGCAGGCGAGCCGAAATGGAAAAGCAATTTCATTTCGACCTTGGGCTATGGCGACCCCGCAACGATTTTTGATCGCAGCCCGCGTCCCGCGTTCGACCGCTTCAATCGTATCGACTGACGTACGGGCGGTCTTTTGATGCGGCAACTGGTCATCGATTCGGCAAGTGAGGCTTGTTCGGTGGCGCTGTTCGACGAGGGCGCGCTGGTCGATCATCGCCATGCGATTATCGGGCGCGGCCATGCCGAAAAGCTGCTGCCCTTTATCGCCGAACTTGAAGGCGGCGGCCGGGCCGGCGCCATTTTTGTCGGGTGCGGGCCGGGGAGTTTTGCCGGGGTGCGGATCGGGGTCGCCGCCGCGCGCGCGCTCGGCTTTGGTTGGGACGTGCCGGTGCGCGGTTTCTCGACGCTGGCCCTGGTGGCCGCGGCCCACCGGGAAGAGGTGCAGGCCGGGAACGGCGCGCTGGTGGTGATGGAGGGCGGCCATGGCCAATGGTTCGTCCAGCCTTTCGATGACCAGTTGGCGCCGCGGGGGCAAATGCGCTCGCTCTTGCCCGATGTCGCGATCGGTCATGAAGATGCGCTGGTAATCGGCAATCGGGCAGAAGCTTTTGTTGAACAGCGCGGTCATGGGCGTGCCCTGTCCTGCAGTCCCGACGCGCGGGCTTTCCCATTCTTGCCGGACAATAGCTGTTTCGATCCGCCCACCCCCATTTATGGCCGTGCGCCCGATGCCAAGCCGATGGCGGCGCGATGAGCGCAGCGATTGAGTTGACAGAGGCGCGTGTCGCCGACCTCAATGACGTGATGCAAGTCATGGATGCCGCTTTTGACCCGCTTTACGGTGAGGCATGGAGCGCGGCCCAGCTGTTGACTTTATTTGCCTTGCCATCGGCGCATATTATGCTGGCTCGTGAGGGGGGACAGCCTTGCGGATTTTACGCGGCCCGCATTGCTGGCCCAGAAAGCGAATTACTATTGTTGGCGGTCGACCCGTGCTTTCGGCGGCGCGGGATAGGCCAGCTCTTGCTGGATGATTGGCAGCAGTGGGCGAGCGCACGCGGGGCAGACGAATATTTCCTTGAAATGCGCGCGGATAATGAAGCCATATATCTTTATAAGCAGGCAGGTTTTTCTGAAGCAGGACGGCGTCCGTCCTATTATCGCGGCAAAGATGCTGTGTTGCGCGACGCCATTACCATGCGGCGTTGACCCATTTTGAATTAAGATTGATAAAACAAGCGTTGCGAAATTGCTACCAAAATGGCATCGACCAGCGCGGGGGCTATCTCCCACAACGATAATCAAACCAAAGCCGGTCTCAAAATAAAGGATAGGTCGTATGTCGGAACAGGCCGATAGCAATGAAATGCTGGTCACGCTGACGGCGGACATTGTCGCCGCCCATGTCAGCAACAATAGTGTCGCGATCTCTGATCTCGCGCTCGTCATCAATAATGTTCATTCAGCGCTCGCGGCGCTTGGAAGTGAACCCGTAGAAGAAGAAAAGCCCGTACCAGCGGTTTCCATCCGCGCCTCGGTCAAACCCGACCATATTATCTGTCTCGAAGATGGCAAGAAGCTTAAGATGCTGCGTCGCCACTTGATGACGCATTATGGTATGACGCCCGATGACTATCGCGCCAAATGGGGACTTCCGGCCGACTATCCGATGGTCGCGCCCAATTATGCCGAAAAGCGCCGCGAACTGGCCAAGCAGATCGGTTTGGGCACAAAGGGCCGCGGGGGCGGCCGCAAGCGCAAGGGCGCCTAAGGTTTTTCAGCCTTGAAAAGATCGGGGGCGGCACGGGGGTGCCGCCCTTGTTCTATGCGTCCCCCCATCCTATAGAATGAGACAAGATTACGACACGACTGCACAGGCAGGAAAGGCCCCCATGTCCGGTACCATCGATCTTGAAGCTCTGTGCCAGGAAAAGGGGCTTCGCATCACCGAACAGCGGCGCGTCATCGCGCGTGTCATTTCGGAATCGCAGGACCATCCCGATGTCGAAACGCTGTATGAGCGCGCCTCGGCCATCGATAGCGGCATTTCGATCGCGACCGTTTATCGCACCGTGCGCCTGTTCGAAGAAGCGGGCATTTTGGACCGCCATGATTTCGGCGATGGCCGTTCACGCTATGAAGCGGCGCCCGAGGCGCATCATGATCATCTGATCGATGTCGAAACCGGCAAGGTGATCGAATTTGTCGATCCCGAACTGGAGGCGCTGCAAAAAGTGATTGCCGAACGGCTCGGCTATCGCCTCGTCGATCATCGCATGGAGCTTTATGGTGTCGCCATCGGCCGCGACAAGGGCTGAGGCTGCGCGCATAAGCTGGCGGCTGGTCGTCCGCCTGTTGCTGATGGCGCTGACGCTTCTCTTTCTGATCGTTCCCCACCTGTTGTACCGCGCCGTCGGGCGGCCATCGCCCATGGTGATGGCCTTTTTGAACGCGGCGGGATGGCTGGCGGGGCTGCGTATCCGCACCACGGGCACGCGGCTGCGGCGCGACGTCCTGTTCGTTTCCAACCATGTGAGCTGGCTCGACATATTGGCGCTGGGCGGCGCGGCGCGATCGGCCTTTGTGTCGAAGGCGGAAGTCGCCGATACGCCGTTGCTGGGATGGCTCGCCGACCAGAATCGCACCGTCTATGTCCAGCGCGAGGATCGCCGCGCCATCCATGACCAGACGAAGAGCCTGCGCGATGCGCTGGCCGACGGGCGTCCCGTCACGCTGTTTCCCGAAGGGACAACGGGGGCGGGGCAGGGGCTTCTGCCCTTTCGGCCCGCGCTGCTTCAGGCGGTAATCCCGACGCCGCCGGGGCTTCGGGTGCAGCCCGTTTTCCTCGATTATGGGCCGGAAAGTGCGGATGTTGCCTGGCTTAACCCGGAATCGGGGCTCGACAATTTCAAGCGGCTGCTCGCGCGAAGCCGCCCGATCGAGCTGGTTATCCATTATCTTGAGCCGCTGCCCGATGCGGCTGAGCGGGATCGCAAGGCGCTGGGGCAGGCCGCCCGCGCCGCCATCGCGCATCGGATGAGCGAAACCGCGCGCCCTTCCGCCGACGCCCCGCATCGCCTATAGCGCGCCGATGACTTCCGACTCCTCCAAGACTGACGCCCAAAAAGGTCCCAAAACCTTCCACGTCAAATCCTTCGGCTGCCAGATGAATGTCTATGACGGCGAACGAATGGCCGAGATGCTGGGATCGCAAGGCTATGTCCCCGCCGCCGACGGGGGCGAGGCCGATCTGGTCGTGCTCAACACCTGTCACATCCGCGAAAAGGCCGCCGAGAAAGTCTATTCGGACATTGGCCGACTGAAGCGCGCCGACGGCAGCCGCCCGACCATCGCCGTTGCAGGCTGTGTCGCGCAGGCCGAGGGCGCCGAAATTGCGCGCCGTGCGCCGAGTGTCGATGTGGTTGTCGGCCCGCAGGCCTATCACCGCCTGCCCGACCTTATCGCGCGCGCGGAATGCGGCGAAAAGGCGGTCGACCTCGACATGCCGCTTGAAAGCAAATTCGGCGCGCTGCCCAAGCGCGCGGGCGGACAACGCCCGACCGCTTTTCTGACCGTGCAGGAAGGGTGCGACAAATTCTGCACCTATTGCGTGGTTCCCTATACGCGCGGGGCCGAAATCAGCCGGCCTTTTGCTGACCTGATCGCTGAGGCGCGCGCGCTGGTCGAGGGCGGGGTGCGCGAGATCACCTTGCTCGGCCAGAATGTGAATGCATGGGACGGCGAGGATGACAAGGGGCGCGCCATCGGGCTCGATGGGTTGATCCGCGCGCTTGCGAAAGAGGATGGGTTGGAGCGCATTCGCTATACCACCAGCCACCCCAATGACATGATGACCGACGGGCTGATCGGCGCGCATGGCGAGGTCGAAAAGCTGATGCCCTTCCTTCACCTGCCGGTGCAGGCAGGCAGCGACCGCATCCTCGCCGCGATGAACCGCAGCCACAGCGTCGACAGCTATCTGAAGATTATCGAGCGCGTCCGCGCCGCGCGCCCCGACATCGCGATTTCGGGCGACTTCATCGTCGGCTTCCCCGGCGAAAGCGATGCGGATTTCGACGCGACGCTCGATATCGTCCGCGCGACCGAATATGCGATGGCGTACAGCTTCAAATATTCGCGCCGCCCCGGCACGCCGGCCGCGACGATGGACGACCAGGTCGAAGAGGCGGTGATGAACGAGCGGCTCCAGCGGCTGCAGGCGCTGCTGAACCAGCAGCAGCAGGCGTTCAACGAAGCCACCGTCGGGCGCACGACGCAGCTGCTGCTCGAACGCAAGGGCAAGCTGGAGGGGCAACTCATCGGCAAATCGCCGTGGCTCCAGTCGGTGCATGTCATCGCGCCTGGGCTCGCCATCGGCGACATGATCGACGTTCGCATCACCTCGGCGGGGCCGAACAGCCTTGGCGCCGAGCCGTTGATGGAAGCCGTCGCTTGATGCCGCTTTGGAAAGGCTGTGCTCCTGGTAAGGCTGGAGCCCATTTCCATCCGTCGCATTCTATAGCCACAGGTGATGGACTCCCGCCTTTGCGGGAGTACACAGCATATAATATCAGCTAGGAGCCCTGCCCACGTGCCCAAACGTTCGATGACCGCCGCTGCCCCCGCCGAACCCGGCGACCGCGTCCATCTGTCGGCCGAATTTGAACGAACACAATTGCTGGGAATATTGTTCGGCGAATTTGACCGCAATCTGGTGGCCATCGAAAATCGCCTTGGCGTCTATATTTCGGCGCGCGGCAACCGCGTCCAGATCGAGGGCGAGGCCGAAGCGGCAGCGCGGGCGCGCGATGTGCTCACCCAGCTTTATACGCGCATCGAGCGCGGTGAAGAGGCCGACGCGGGGCTGGTCGATGCGGTGATCGCCATGACCGCGCAGCCGACGCTCGACGGCATTATTCGCCACGAAAGCAATGAAGCACCGCCGGTGATGATCCGCACGCGCAAGAAAACGATCGTGCCGCGCGCGCCGTCGCAAATTCCCTATATGCAGGCGCTGGCGCGCGACGATGTGATTTTCGCGCTCGGCCCGGCGGGCACGGGCAAAACCTATCTCGCTGTCGCGCAGGCGGTGGCGCAGCTGATCACCGGCAGCGTCCAGCGGCTGATCCTGTCGCGTCCCGCGGTCGAAGCGGGCGAGAAGCTGGGCTTTCTTCCCGGCGACATGAAGGAAAAGGTCGATCCCTATTTGCGCCCGCTTTACGATGCGCTGCATGATTGCCTGCCCGCCGAGCAGGTCGAGCGGCGCATCGCGAGCGGGGAGATCGAGATTGCGCCACTTGCCTTCATGCGCGGGCGTACGCTGGCCGATGCTTTCATCATCCTCGACGAAGCGCAGAATACCACTATTCCCCAGATGAAGATGTTCCTCACCCGCTTTGGGATGAACAGCCGCATGGTCATCTGCGGCGACCCCAAGCAGGTCGACCTGCCGATGCCCGCCACCTCGGGCCTGGCCGATGCGGTCGCGCGGCTGGAAGGGCTCGAAGGCATCAACGTCAGCCGTTTCACCAGCGCCGATGTGGTGCGCCACCCGATCGTCGGGCGCATCGTCGAAGCCTATGAAGGTCCCGGTAGTTGAGCGACGCCGAAGCGCAGGAACAGGATAAGGAGGACAAGGCCGACCGCACCGACCTGGCCGAGGAACGCACCGCCTGGGCCGAAGACCGCACGCTGATGGCCAATGAGCGCACCTTCGCGGGCTGGATGCGGACGGGCATGGCGGCGGTCGGCATTGGCCTTGGCTTTAACGCCCTGTTCGGGCGGCTGGAGCCCGATTGGGTGCCGCGCGCCATTGCGACGCTCTTCATCCTGATGGGGGTGTTTATCTTCTGGGCGGCGCAGCGGCACGGATGCGCGACCCACGCGCGGCTGAGCGCGCATCAGGCCGAACCGCTGAAGGGCATGAAGTTGCGGCTGGTCGCGGTGATGTTTTCGCTGGGCGCGCTCGCACTGGTCGCCGCAATCTGGCTGCTCGACATCAGGGGTGGCTGAACGGGGTTGGGAAGGCCGGCGCCGCAAGATTAACGGAAATCACAGATAAAGATGAGAGAAGGCGCGCGTCGATTCTTGATCGTGAGCCAGCCATGCCTTTCCCTCATCAGATTCAGTCCGCGCTATTGTTCGAAACCCCGGTTGATATTCTCGACGCGGCGCTGCGCAATTTTATTCATATCGAGACGGCGCGAACCGGCGTCGGCTATCATATCATGGAATCGAAGCCAGGCGTCTTTTATCGGCTGGCTGGCCCCGGCGGTTTGATGATCACGCTGGAATATGTGGCGGGACCGGCCAAGCCGGAAATATTCCGGCCCGCCATGAGTTCGGCGGTCACGCGCCTTTATTGCTCCGACATCCCCGAAAGGCTGCTGCGTCACAAAAGCCATATTCTGGTCGGGGTGATGAATGGCGCCCGGCTTTCGTCGCCGGGCATCGATCAGTTTCTGTCCGAAATCGGCTATCAGGACCCCGGCGAGACATCGGCCCAATGGCTGCGGCGGATAGAGATATGCGCGACATTGGCGCGCGTCTTGATGGATGAGGCAGGGGCCAGCGCCGTCCACTGGACGCAAAGCGACCAGCTGCTTTCCGGCGACATGTTTGAAACTTTGGCATCGGGGGCATCGGCCAATGTGCCGGGGCCCCTTCACGTCCACCCCTTTCTCTATGGCGGGGGAGAAAATGCCGCGGGCAAGGCGCTGGCCGGGATACAGACTTATGGCGCGGCGCATTTTGTGGGGCGTGAAATTCGCATTGCCCCGACCGAACTGCCGTGGATGGCGAGTTATGCCGCGATACTGCGTTTCCTGAAGGTTGCGACCATGGCAGGTGGCTATGTCATTCCCGACAATGATATTTTCGGGCCCGACGACCATAGCGAGGCCTATCGGGTGCGCCATATCGAGGCGAGGGAGGAGGACGCGGCGTTTTATGAAATCGAGCCGCTGATGCACCGCGAATATGCTTTTCAGGCGGCGGACTATGTCCCGCGCGAACGGGTATTCGACGATCGCACCCTTCCCGATGAACTGATGCCTTCAAGTCCCGACGAGCGGCAGAAGCTGGCCGAGGAATGGCGGCAGAAACGCGGAATGGCCGAAGGGATCGGGGGGCAGTTCGAGGTTCGTGCGCGCGCACCGCGCAGCGGCCCTGATGCACCGCAGCTTCAGCGATTTGATGTGCGGCGCAGCTTCGGACGCAAGCGATAGAGTGTCGCGCTCCCTCCAAGGAGGCAACATGCGGCGGCGCTGATGCGTTGCTTTCCCATGTTCTATGACAATCTTTTCGGGCTGCTGCGCGTCGTGGTTATCTCGATCACAGCTTATACCGCACTCATCCTGATCCTGCGCGCGGCGGGAAAGCGCGCCTTGTCAAAGCTCAACGCCTTTGATCTGGTCGTGACGGTGGCGCTCGGCTCCACCCTTTCGACCGTGCTGCTGTCGGGCGATATCGCCTTTGCCGAAGGGGCGCTCGCCTTTGCTATGCTCGCGCTGCTGCAATGGCTCGTCGCGAAATTGTCGATCCACTCGGATTTTGTCCAGCAGATCACCCGCGCCAAACCCCGGCTGTTGATGCGCGACGGCGAAATCTGTGCCGACGCCCTGCGCGATGAGCGGGTGACGCGGGCCGAGGTCTATTCGGCGATCCGCGGACAGGGGATTGCGCGGACGGCGGAGGTGGCCGCGGTTGTGCTGGAAACCGATGGCTCGTTGAGCGTGATTGCGCGCCCCGCAGAGGGGCAGGTGGATGTTCTCGATTTTCTGAACTGAGCCCGGAAGCGCTGCCCGCAGATAGGGGGGCCGCTCGCGCTTCTCACTTTTGCGACATTATTAAGAATGATTCCTATTATCAAAAATCTTGACCCCTGATTTCGGTGCCCCTAAGGACACGCTATTGCGAATCAATCGCAATCTCAAAAAGGGGAAGAATATTGACCGGTCGCATTTCGTCCTTCGGCGCCGCTTCGGCCTCGCGGCTTGTCCTCGGTGCGCTGGCGCTTGGCGCGGGGGTCGCGGGGGAACAAAGGGCCTGGGCACAGGATAATGACGGCGCCTATTGGCTTGCGCGCAAAAACCAGATTGTCGTCACCGCCACCCGCACGCCGACGCGGGCCGAGGATCTGCCTGTCACCGTCTCGGTGATCAGCGCCGAACAAATGGCCGATGAGCTGGTGACCGATATTCGCGACCTCGTCCGTTTCGAGCCGGGGGTCAGCGTTCAGCGCCAGCCTGCGCGCTTTGGCGCCGCGCTGGGATCGACGGGCCGCGCGGGCAATGACAGTTTCAACATTCGCGGGATCGGCGGCAATCGCGTGCTGATCCAGGTCGATGGCGTGCGCGTCCCCGACGGCTTTGCCTTTGGCGCGCAGGCGGCGGGGCGGGGCGACTATGTCGATCTGGGCCTCATCAAATCGGTGGAGATTTTGCGCGGGCCATCCTCGGCGCTCTATGGCAGCGACGGGCTGGCGGGCGCGGTGAGCTTTATCACCGCCGATCCGGTCGATTTTCTGAAAGATGGGCGCAATGTCGGCGGGCTTGCCCGCGCCGCCTATGCCAGCGCCGACGAGGAAGTGGGCGGCACCGCCATATTGGCCGGGCAAAGCGGCGACTGGTCGGGGATGGCCGCCTATACGCACCGCGACTGGAAGGAGCTGGGCAATCAGGGGAGGGTTGGCGGCACCGGATCGGCGCGCACCCGGCCCAACCCTCAGGACGGTCATTCAAACGCCGCGCTGGCGCGTCTCGTCTATGATCCGGCCAATGGCCACAAGCTTCGCTTGACGGGCGAATATCTGGATACCGGTCTTTACACCAATGGCCTGACCGGCGTGGGGCCGGGCAGTTTCGGCGCCTCGGTCGACCGGCTCGAAGCCTGGGACAGCGGGGAGCGCAAGCGCGTGTCGCTCGACTGGAGCTGGGAAGGCGAGGGGGTGATCGATTTCGCCCGCGTCGCGCTTTACTGGCAGGATGGCGAGGATCGCCAATATACCGAAGAGGATCGCACGCCCTCCGCCGACCGCACCCGCCTCAACACATTTGAAAATCGCGTGTTCGGCCTGTCCGCCGATGCGCGCGCCGATTTTGCGGCCGGCGCCATCGCCCACCGGCTCGTCTTTGGCGGCGACATCAGCAAGACGCGCCAGCGCGGCCTGCGCGATGGTACCGTCCCGCCCTTTGGCGAAACCTTTCCGACGCGCGCCTTTCCCGAAACCGACTTCACGCGCGGCGGATTGTTCGCGGGCGATGAAATCAGTGCTGCGGGTGGCCGGCTGATCCTCCATCCCGCGCTGCGCTTCGATTTTTACGATCTGTCGCCGCAGGATGATCCGCTGCTGCCCGAATTTTCGGGCGCCAGCCAGGACGGATCGCGCGTGTCTCCCAAATTTGGCGCGCTGCTCAAGATCACCGACAGCGTGCGGATTTTCGCCAATTATGCGACCGGGTTCAAGGCGCCCGAGCCGGGGCAGGTGAACCAGTTTTTCGAAAATCTGGCCTTTGGCTATACTTCGCGTCCCAATCCCGACCTGAAGCCCGAACGCAGTGAAAGCCTTGAAGGGGGGCTGCGCTTTTCGGGCGACCATATCGGCCTTGACCTCACCGCCTTTTCGGCGCGCTACACGGATTTTATCAGCCAGGAAGTGGTGGACGGCAGCTTCACGCCCGCCGACCCTGCCGTCTATCAATTCATCAATCTCGACCGTGCCCGCGTCAAAGGCGCCGAAGCGCGGTTCGAGGGGCGAGCGTCGTCCGGCCTGTATACGACGCTCGCCCTTTCCTATGCCAAGGGCGACGAGATTTTGCCCGACGGGTCGCGCGTGCCGCTTTCGACCGTCGATCCGCTCAAGCTGGTCGTGGGCGTCGGCTATCGCGAGCCGCAAAGCGGGCGCTTCGGCGGGCAGATCATCATGACCCACAGCGCGCGCAAGGAAGCGTCACGCACCGAGGGGCTGTGCACCCCGGCCTGCTATCGCCCCGATGGTTTTACCATATTGGATGCCACCGCCTTTGTCCGGCTGGCCGAAGGGCTGAGCCTGCGCGCCGGTGTCTTCAATATTCTCGATACGAAATACAGCTGGTGGAGCGATGTCCGCGGCCTGTCCGCCGCCTCCACCATCACCGACGCTTTTACCCAGCCGGGCCGCAATGCGAGCGCGTCGCTGAGCTATCGTTTCTGAACCGACAAAGGACTGCCCTTATGGATTATGTGAAAAGCCTTGCCGCCGCGCTGTTCGTCTCCGCCGCGCTGCCCGTTGCCGCCAGCGCGCACCCACCCATTGCCGCCGAACAGGCTGCGGCCAATTTCGAGCAGGACCGCGCCGACATTCTGGCGATGGCGGGCAATTACAAGGTGCGGTTCGATATGCAGGAAACGACGCGCTGGGCAGGCGATTATACGCCGCTCGCCGCCAAGACATCGGGCGGGCATGAAGTGGTGCGGGTGATCGAGGATAGTGGCCGCAAGATTGTGCTGCAGCATCTGCTCGTCATCGAACATGAAGGAAAGACGCACATCATCAAACATTGGCGGCAGGATTGGGAATATGAGCCCGAACGCCTGCTCGTCTATGCCGACACCAATCGCTGGGAGTGGGAGGATGTGCCTGAACGGATGCGCACCGGCCGCTGGTCGCAGACGGTGTGGCAGGTTGACGACAGCCCCCGCTATGGCGGCTGGGGCCAGTTTGAAACGCAAGGCGGCATTCGCCGCTGGCGCTCCAATTGGACCTGGCGCCCGCTCGCCCGCCGCGATGCCGTGCGCAACCCGGTTTACGACCGCTATTATGCGATCAACCGCCACCAGAATGGCCCCGACGGCTGGATTCACTGGCAGGACAATATGAAAATGGCGTCGAAGGACGGAAAGCTCGTCCCCATCGTCCAGGAATATGTCCTCAACAGCTATACGCGCTTTGACGATTATGATGTGAAGGCCGCCGATGATTATTGGGCCGCGACAAAGGATTATTGGGCGGCGGTGCGCGCGGCCTGGGACCGGGTCGCGGCGACCAAGGGCGGCATTGCCATCGAGGAAAAGGCCGAAACCGGCACGGTGATCAGCGGGCGGCTGCTGACCATTGCTGATGAAATTCAGGATGGAAAGATGAGCACCGCCAAGGCGATTGCCGAGGCGACGAAGCTGATCGAGACCCATACGCGCGCGCTTTGATACAGCGCCGCGCGCTTCTCTTCACCTGCGTGAAGCCTGTAACTGGGCGGCCTTTCGAAAAGAGGCCGCCCTTTTCTTCAGGCCGCGGGCGGTGCGTCCTTATCGTCCTGCCACAGCGCGTCGATGCTCCAGATCCCGGCGCCGCGCGCGGCGATGAACAGGAAGATGAAGGCGTAAAGCGCGATGGTCTCCCCGCCATTCGCAATGGGGAAGGGGCTGGCCATGCCGTGCACCGTCCAATAGCCCACCGCCGACATGCCGCTGGCGATAAAGGCGGCAGGGCGGGTGAGCAGGCCGAGTGCAATCATCCCGCCGGCAACCAGTTCAATGGCGCCCGCGCCGACAAGCATGCTGGTGAGCGGATAAGGAAAATCGGCAGGAAAATCGCAGAATTTGTGAATGCCATGTGCCAGGAACAGCAATCCTGCGACGATGCGGAGCAACGCATAGCTTTGCTCCTGATAACGCGCGAAGAAATTCATCATAAGCCCCGTCCTCCCCGGTGAATGAGTAGAGCAAAGCTACTCCATTCCCGCGCCATAACGAAATATTTTGACGCTCATGTCACATCCGCCATCGCTGGCTCGTCATTGTCGCATCCCTTGCAGGAGAATGATGATGACCGAGAAGATGGACCCTTTCGCCGCCGCCCCCGCGCTGATGCAGCAATGGAAAGCGGCAGCCGATGCCGCCGAGCAGGGGCTCGAAAAGAGCCTCGCCGAACTGGTGAAGATCCGCGCGTCGCAAATCAATGGCTGCGCCAATTGCATCAACATGCACAGTATCGACGCGCACGCACATGGCGAAAGCGAACAGCGCCTCTATCTGCTCGCCGCGTGGCGCGAGGCGCCGGTCTTTACCCCGCGCGAGCGCGCGGCGCTCGCCTGGACCGATGCCTTGACCCGGCTGTCGCAAGGCCACACACAGAGCGCGGCAAAGGCCGACCTCGACGCCCATTTCACACCGCAGGAGCAGGTGGCGCTCACCATGTTGATCAATATCATCAACGGCTGGAACCGCCTCGTTGCGGCCTTTGGCCTTTGGTATGACATGCCCGCGGCCAAGGCGGCTTGATGATGGAGCGCGCGCGGGGGGATGGCGTTGATGCGGCGGACAGCTTCGATCCGCTGCGCCCGATGCTGACCCGCCTCGCCTATCGCATGCTGGGTTCGGTCGCCGATGCGGAGGATGTGGTGCAGGAGGCCTTTTTGCGCTGGCTGTCTGCCGACCGCGCGGCGGTCGATGTTCCCGCCGCCTATCTGCGGCGCACCGTCACCCGCCTGTGCCTTGACCAGCTGAAATCGGCGCGGGTGCGGCGCGAGACCTATATCGGTCCGTGGCTGCCCGACCCGATGGTCGAGGACGGGGCGGCGGTGGAGGAGGAAGCCGACGTCACCTTGCCACTGATGCTCGCGCTCGAACGGCTCTCCCCCCTGGAGCGCGCGGCCTTCCTCCTCCACGATGTGTTCGGGGTGGGTTTTGACGAAGTGGCGGCGACGATCGGGCGCGACGCGGCGGCAGCGCGGCAACTTGCGTCGCGCGCCCGCGCGCATGTCCGCGAAGCCCGCCCGCGCTACCGGCTCGAAAAGCAGCGGGGGCTGGATATCGCCCGCGCCTTTTTCGAGGCATCGCGCAGCGGCGATACCGAATTGCTGGGCGCGATGCTCGCCGATGATGTCGGCCTCTGGTCCGATGGTGGCGGCAAGCGTTCGGCGGCCGTGGTGCCCGTGCTGGGCAAGAAGCTGGTGCTGAAGGTGCAGCGCAGCATCGCCGTGCTGCTCCGCAAATATCCCTCGACCCTGCTGCATATGGGGCTGATCAACGGCTTGCCGGGCTTTGTCACCAGAGAGGCCGATGGCGAATTGCAGACCACCGCGCTCGATATAGAGGAAGGGCGGGTGGTCGCTATCTATGTGATGCGTAATCCCGACAAGCTGAAACATTTGCATTAGCGTGGCGCCGGGGCATGGGCCGCCCGCGCAAATAAAGCGGCCCGCCCCCGGTCCATGTCACGCCGGGGACGGGCCGGGGAGCCCGCCAACAGGGCGGAAAAGCCCCCTCGCGAACGGCAAGATCGCGCGCAAGGGGGCTATGGCGTCAGGCGAGATCGAAGCGGTCGGCGTCCATCACCTTGGTCCAGGCGCGGACGAAGGTGTCGACAAAGCGCTGTGCGCCGCTGCTTTCGGCAAAGACTTCGGAAATGGCGCGAAGCTGCGAATTGGCGCCAAAGACCAGGTCGGTGCGCGTGGCATGCCATTTCTTTTCGCCGGTCTTGCGGCAGGTGCCGAGAAATTCCTCATCGCCGCTTTCATCGACCACCTTCCATTCGGTGCCCATGTCGAGCAGGTTGACGAAGAAATCGTTCGACAATGTGCCCGGCCGGTCGGTCAGGACGCCATGATCCTTGTTCCCGGTGACCGCGCCCAGCACCCGCATCCCGCCCAGAAGCGCGGTCATTTCGGGGATGGTGAGGCCCAGCAGGTCGGCCCGGTCCACCAGCATTTCCTCGGTCTTCACCTGTGCCTTGGTCTTGAGGTAATTGCGGAAACCATCGGCAAAGGGTTCCAGCGGCTCAAAGCTTTCGGCGTCGGTATCGGCCTCGCTCGCGTCGCCGCGCCCGGTCGATATGGCGATGCTGACATCATAGCCGCCCGCCTTAGCCGCCTTTTCAATTGCCGCCGCCCCGGCAAGAACGATGGCGTCGGCCATCGACAGGTCCCCGCGCAGCGTATCGAGCTTGCCCAGCACCTTGGCGAGTTCAGCCGGATCATTGACCGCCCAGTCCTTTTGGGGCGCCAGCCGGACGCGCCCGCCATTGGCGCCGCCGCGATGGTCCGAATTGCGATAGGTGGAGGCCGAGGCCCAGGCTGCCTTGACCAGTTCCGCAACGGTGAGGCCGCTGTCGAGCACCTTCGCCTTGTAATCGGCGACCGCGCTGTCCGACGGCTTGCTTCCCGCGGGAACGGGGTCCTGCCAGATCATCACTTCATCGGGCACTTCGGGACCGAGGTAGCGGACCTTGGGTCCCATGTCGCGGTGGGTCAGCTTGAACCAGGCGCGGGCAAAGGCATCGTCGAGCGCCGCCTGATCGTCGCGGAAGCGTTCCGAAATCTTGCGATAATCGGGGTCCATCTTCAGCGCCATGTCGGCGGTGGTCATCATCGTCGGCACTTTTTTCGACGGATCGCGCGCGTCGGGGGCCATATCCTCGGGATCAGGATTGACGGGCTGCCACTGCTGCGCGCCCGCGGGGCTCTTCACCAGCTCATAGTCATATTTGAAGAGCAGGCGGAAATAGTCGCCGCCCCATTGGGTCGGATTGGGGGTCCAGCTTCCTTCCAGCCCCGATGTGGTGATATGGCCATGGCCGATCTCATCCTTGTCGGTCAGCCAGCCGAAACCCATCAGTTCCAGCGCCGACGCTTCGGGGCCGGAGCCGAAATTCTCCGCCGGCTTTGCGCCATGGCATTTGCCAAAGGCGTGGCCGCCCGCAGTCAAGGCGACGGTTTCCTCGTCATTCATCGCCATGCGCGCGAAGGTTTCCTTCATGTCGCGTGCCGATTGCAGCGGGTCGGGGTTGCCGCCCGGCCCTTCGGGATTGACATAGATCAGCCCCATCTGGATCGCGGCGAGCGGATTTTCGAGCGCCTTGCCCTCATCGGGAATGATGCGCGTTTCGACGCCCTGGTCGACCCACAGCTCCTCGGTGCCCCAATAGACGGTTTCGGGCTCATAAACGTCCTTGCGGCCGCCACCGAAACCCAGCACCGGGCCGCCCATCGATTCAATCGCGACATTGCCGGTCAGGATGAACAAATCGGCCCAGCTGATCTTGTCGCCATATTTCTGCTTGATCGGCCATAAAAGGCGCCGCGCCTTGTCGAGATTGCCATTGTCGGGCCATGAGTTCAGCGGCGCGAAACGCTGCTGTCCGCTCGACGAACCACCGCGCCCGTCGCCGGTGCGATAGGTGCCTGCTGCGTGCCATGCCATGCGGATGAAAAAGGGGCCATAATGCCCATAATCGGCAGGCCACCAATCCTGGCTGTCGGTCATCAGCGCCTTGATGTCAGCTTTCAGCGCGGCATAGTCCAGCGACTTGAAAGCCTGGGCATAGTCAAAATCGGCCCCCATCGGGTCGATCGAGCGGCTGCCGCTCTGCAAAACCGAAAGGTCGAGCGTGTCGGGCCACCAGTCGCGATTTTGCCGTCCCCAAAAGGAACGGACCTCGGTCCCTGAAAAGGGGCATTTGCTTTCGACGTTCATTCAGTCTCTCCCTTCGTCCGAAATGCTGGAAAGGATAAAGGAGCGGCGCGCGCTGCCAGAATTGGCGAGGGCAAAGGGCTCCATGAACGTCTGATATTGTCGCACGTCCATCCTTTCGTTGGTAGAGGCAGGTTAGACCCTTCGTTGAAATCGGCATAACCAATTATGCTGAAGTCAGTCATCGACTGGGGCGATTACTAAATGGCTGTCGCAAATGGCACACGCTCCGGCGCTAATGCCTCTCTGCTTAGGAAACATGCCGACCAGCCAAGGGGTTCCTCTTCTATCACGGTCCCCCCTTTCCGTGATGACAAGGAGAAGAGCAATGGCGAATAACCCCGAACAGAATTTCGACCAGAATCGCGAACGCCAGCCCAATGATGCGGCTGAAAATATGCAGCAGGAACAGCGCCAACGCAGCGAGAGCGACCGGGAGCGCGAAGAAGCCGAGCGTGACGAGCAGGACGAAGCGCGTCAGCAAGGCGCGAACGGCGAAGCGCGTGAGGATCGCGACGACCAAAGCTATCAGCGCTGACAAGCGATCTGATAAGGCGGCTTCATTGTCGCCGATAAGGAAGGGCTGCCCGGTTCTGGGTGGCCCTTTTCCTTTGTCTTGTGCTCCGGGCGCCGATCCAGAGCCGCCGAAACGACCCGCTTGCGACAAAGCGCGGCGGCAATGGATTGCGCGCGCGCGCCTCTGCTGGCAAAGGCGCAAGGTGATGACAAAGATGAACGAACTCATGGCGCGGGGAACTGAGCTTCTCGGCAGCGAATATGCCATATTGTGCGGGGCGATGAGCTGGGTTTCGGAGCGAAATCTGGTCAGTGCGATCAGCAATGCGGGCGGTTTCGGGGTGATTGCGTGCGGCGCGATGACACCTGAATTGCTGGATGCGGAGATTGCCGGGACCAAGGCGCTGACCAGCCGTCCTTTTGGCGTCAATCTAATCACCATGCACCCCCAGCTTTTCGATCTGATCGCCATTTGCGCCAAACATGGCGTCGGCCATGTCGTGCTCGCGGGTGGCTTGCCTCCCAAGGGGAGTCTCGAAGCGATCAAGCAATCGGGCGCCAAGGTCATTTGTTTCGCGCCCACGCTGGCGCTCGCCAAAAAACTGGTGCGCTCGGGCGTCGATGCGCTGGTGATCGAGGGCATGGAAGCGGGCGGTCATATCGGCCCCGTTTCGACCAGCGTATTGGCGCAGGAAATATTGCCGGTACTTGCCGGTGACGTCCCTGTTTTCGTAGCGGGCGGCATCGGCCGGGGTGAGGCCATTGCGGGCTATCTCGAAATGGGAGCCTCAGGGGTTCAACTGGGCACTCGTTTTGTTTGTGCGACCGAAAGCATCGCCCATCCCAATTTCAAAAGAGCCTTCATGCGGGCCTCGGCGCGCGAAGCGGTGGCGAGTGTCCAGATCGACCCGCGCCTGCCGGTCATTCCGGTGCGCGCGCTCAAAAATGCGGGCACCGAGGCTTTTACTGCCAAGCAGCGCGAAGTCGCCAATATGCTGGACAGCGGTCAAGTCGATATGGGCGAAGCGCAGCTTGAAATCGAACATTATTGGGCGGGCGCCCTGCGGCGCGCGGTGATCGACGGCGACGTCGAAAATGGCTCGTTAATGGCAGGGCAATCTGTCGGCATGGTAACGCAGGAAGAATCCGCTGCAGAGATCATCGCAACTTTGGTGCAACAGGCCGAAGCGGCGTTGCACGCACGAGGCTGAGGGCGCATGGTAAAGCGCTTGGGGAGAAGATCATGAATTTGTCGCGCAAAATCATCATTGCAGGCCTGCTGGCCACGGTCGCCGCCTGTGCGCCCAAGCCGCCGCCGCCGCCACCCCCGCCGCCGCCGGAGCCCGAGGTGATTCCGCCCCGGCCTCTGCCGCCCGGCAATGCCTCCTTAACGCAAATTCTGCCCGCGCGTGATGTCGAGGGTCGTTTTGTCACGGCCAACAGCAATGTGACGGGTGACCGCGCCTATTGGCAGCTCAAGATTGGCTTGAATGTCGCGGCCATCGGCTGTCGCGGCGTGGAAGAGCCAACGCTGGTCGCGGCCTATAATGATATTATCAAAAATCATGCAAAGACGATCCGCGCGACCGAAAAGGCGGTCATCAGCCAGTTGAGCAAGGAAACCGGCACCAATGGGGTGGCCGCGCGCGACCGTATGTCGACGCAATTGTTCAACTATTTCGCTCAGCCGCCGGCGCAGCGCGCCTTTTGTCCGCGCGCCAATGAGATCGCCCAGCTTGTCTCGACAACCCCGGCAGCGCAGATTGTGGAACAGGCGCCTGCCCTGCTGGCGCGGCTCGACGAGCCTTTCCACGATTTTTATGAAGCCTATGCCAAATATCAGGCCGATGTGGTCGCTTGGGACACCAAATATGGTGCGCTATATGGGCAATATGCGACACCTTCGACTGGCACCGCCCTGCCGGCGGGCATGGGGGCGACGCTGCCGACCGGTGCCGCGGGTCCGGTCGATCCTGCGGGCGCAAGCGCGGCAGCCGAAGGCACGGCTTCACCCAACGAAGGTTAAGGCGGGCGATCGACAGGGGAAGAATTTTGTGGCGGGAATAGCGTTGCTCCCTTGCATCTGTTAGCGGTTGCTGACGATGAGCAGCCCGCCACCTCCTCCCACCACTGCCGCCCAGTCGGCGCGCACCATTTTGACGCGCCTGCACGAGGTTATGGCTTCGCGCACCAATGCGCAGGGAAAGCTCAACCAGGTCGTCGGAATCATCGGCGAATGCCTCAATACCGAGGTCTGTTCCATCTATCTCCTTCGCGAAGGGGCGCTGGAGTTGTTCGCGACGCGCGGCCTCAATCAGGAGGCGGTGCACGTCACCCGGCTGGCGCTCGGCGAGGGGCTGGTCGGGACGATCGCCGACCAGATTGAAACGCTGAACCTCGATGAGGCCGCCGCCCACCCGGACTTTTCCTATCGCCCCGAAACCGGCGAGGACCTGTTCCACAGCTTTGCGGGGGTGCCGATCATCCGGCGCGAACGGGCGGTGGGGGTGCTCTGCGTCCAGCACACCGACCCGCGCCGCTATGACGATATCGAGATAGAAACCCTTCAGACGGTGGCGATGGTTCTCTCCGAACTCATTGCCAATGCCGATCTGGTGGACGATGCGGCGCGGCTCGATGCGGCGGCGGCGGACCAGTCGGCACAGCGGTTGAGCGGGCAGAAGCTGGTCGATGGCATGGGCGCGGGCATCGCTGTTTTTCATCAGCCGCGCATCACCATCGAACATACGGTCGCCGACGATGTCGAAGCCGAACGCCACCGCGTCTATGCCGCCTTTGACAAGATGCGCGAACAGATTGACCGCATGGCGAGCCAGGCCGAATTCGGCGTCGGCGGCGAGCATGAGGAGGTTCTCGAAACCTACAAGATGTTTGCCTATGACGAAGGCTGGTCGCGCCGCATCAACGAGGCGATCGACAGCGGCCTGACGGCAGAGGCAGCGATTGAGCGCGTACAGCAGCGCACCCGCATGCGGATGCGCCAGATTGACGATCCGCTGCTGCGCGACCGGATGCACGATCTGGAGGATTTGTCGAACCGGCTGATCCGCATCGTCTCGGGCCAGATGGGCACGGCGGCGCAAATGGGACTGCGGCAGGATTCGATCCTGATCGCCCGCAACCTCGGCCCCGCCGAACTGCTCGAATATGATCGGCGGCGCCTGAAAGGCGTGGTGCTGGAGGAAGGCTCGCTCACCGCCCATGTCATCATCGTCGCGCGCGCGATGGGCGTGCCGGTGCTGGGACGTGTCCGGTCGGTGCGCACCTCGATCCGCGAGGGCGATTTGCTGCTGCTCGACGCGTCGGCGGGCACGCTGCATGTTCGCCCGGCCCAGGCGGTGCAGGATGCGTTCGAGGCCAAGCATCAGGCCTCGCAAAAACGGCGCGCCAGCCTGGCCAGCTTGCGCGATTTGCCAGCGGTTACCCAGGACGGCATTCAGATCGAATTGATGATCAACGCCGGGCTGCGCGAGGATGTGTCGGCGCTCGACCTCACCGGCGCGCGCGGTATCGGCCTGTTCCGCACCGAATTTCAGTTTCTTGTGTCGGCGACGCTGCCGCAGCGCGAACGGCAGCAGCGGCTCTATCGCGACGTTCTCGACGCGGCGGGTGAGCGCCCCGTTATCTTTCGCACCGTCGATATCGGGGGGGACAAGGCGCTCCCCTATATGAAGGTGGAAAATGCCGAACACGAAGAAAACCCCGCCATGGGCTGGCGCGCGCTGCGTCTCGCTCTGGAACGCGAAGGACTGCTGAAGGTTCAGGCGCGCGCGCTGATGGAAGCGGCGGCGGGCCGCACGCTCAACGTCATGTTCCCCATGGTCTCCGAACCCTGGGAATATGAAGCCGCGCGCGCTCTGTTCGTGCGCCAGCGCGAATGGCTGCAACAGCATAATAAGAAATTGCCCATCGCGGTGCGCTATGGCGCAATGCTGGAGGTGCCGGGGCTGATCGAAACGCTCGACCTGATGCTGCCGCATCTCGACTTCCTTTCGATCGGCACCAATGATCTGACGCAATTTCTGTTTGCCGCCGACCGCGCTCATCCGCGCCTGGCCGAACGCTATGATTGGCTGTCGCCCATCGTGATGCGTTATATCGCGCGGGTGGTGAAGCTGGTGGCGGGCAGCCGGGTTCAGCTTGGCGTCTGCGGCGAAATGGGGGGGCGTCCGCTGGAGGCGATGGCGCTGCTCGGCGTCGGGATCGACCGGTTGTCGATCACCCCCGCCGGGGTCGGTCCGGTCAAGGCGATGATCCGCTCGCTTCACCTTGGCGAGTTGCGCGCGGCCATGCCTTCGATGCTGGCGCATCCGACCAGCGACCCGCGCGGTCAATATCAGGCCTGGGCCGAACGCAAGGGCGTCGATCTGGGCGACTGAAATATCTTACGTCCAAGGTAATTGCTTTTTGCTCGATGTTTCCATTATGTTCTCTTTCTAAGCAGGGAGAATGGTGATGAATGATTCGAGCGAGCGCGCCAGCGGCCAATGCCATTGTGGAAAAATCCGCTATTCCATGCCGGTGACGGTGGAACATCATGCGCTGTGCCATTGCACCGACTGTCGCCGCCATGCCGGCGCGCCGATGGTCGGCTGGGGCCTCGTCAGCCAGGATGTGCTTGAGGTAGAAGGGACGCCGCGCATTTATGAATCCTCCGCCGATGGCCGCCGCCATTTCTGCGGCGATTGCGGCACCGGGCTTTTCTATACCAATGACGTGATCTTCCCCGGCATGATCGACGTTCAAACGGCGACGCTCGACGATCCCGACCTGATCCCGGCAAGGGTACAGATACAGACCGCCGAGCGCATCGGCTGGATGGAAAAGCTGGGCGATATGCCCAGCTTCGAACGCTATCCGGCAGGCTGATTGGCGACGCCCGCATCGGCCTCGACCGCCGCGCGGACGAGGGCGGCGATGTCGAGCCGTTCTTTGCTATCATCATAGCCTTGCCGCACGACGATCAGGCGGCGCGAGGGGATGACGACCATATATTGGCCGCGATTGCCAAAGGCCCCGAACGCATCGGCGGGAATGCCGGGCGAAGCGTTAAGCAGCCAGAAACCGGCGCCATAGCCAAAGGGGCCATCGGGCTGCGGTCCGATGGGCGCCGTCACAAAATCGCGCCATCCGGGGGGCAGCAAGCGTTCACCCCGCCACAGCCCGTCATTCTGATAGAGGAGGCCGAGCCGCGCGAGATCGCGGGCGGTCGTCCATACCTGGCTCGACAGGATATAATCGCCCTGCGCGTCCGCCTCGACAAAGGTGCGCGTCATCCCCAGCCGGTCAAAAAAGGCTGCGGGGTCAAGGCGCTGACCAGCGCGCGCAAGCCCGGCCTTTAACGACAGGGTCGCGAGCAATGTGTCATTATTGGCATAGCGATACTCGCTGCCCGGCGGGTTCAGAAGCGGCCATTGCGTCGTCCATTGCCGCACCGATGCGCCGCCCATGTAAATGGCGTCGGTGCGGTTGCCCGCCGTATCGCTGGTAAGCCCGCTCGCCATACGCAGCAATTGCTCGGTGGTGATCGCGGCGCGCGGGTCGCCCGGCGCCTGCCACTCGGCAATCAGCGCGGGGGCCTTCACATCGAACTGACCGCGATCCACGGCATGGCCGACGAGCGTCGCGGCCATCGACTTGGCGACCGAGAAGGTACGCTGCGCCACATAGGGGCCATGGCCATTATAATAGCGCTCCAGCACGATCTTCCTGTCCTTGACGATCAAGAGCGAGCTGGTGCGTCCGCCAAAAGCTGCGACATCATCGCCAAGCAGGGCAAAGGGGGAATGGGGGCCCACCATGTCCGCGAACGCATCGGCATCGCCCATCGGCCAGCGATGCGTGTTGATCCGCGCGCGCGACACCGGCTTCGCCTCGATCGCCCGCGGATCGACGGCGTCGATGCTCGTCCCGATGGGGAAGGTGACGCAGCCTTCATCGCCGGTCCACTGCGCGATACGCGGCGGCATGTCGGCGCGATAGCGCACCGTCACCCGGTGCTTCGTCGCGTCAACCTCGGCCTTCAGCTCACGCATCGGCGCTTCGATTTCGGGATAGATATGCGTCAGCTCGTCGCGCTCGATGGCCGCGAGCGGCTTGCCCGCGCCATTCCAGAGCGAGGAGCAGGTGAAAGCGGCGCGATAGCCCGCCGCCCAGGCGCGCGCGAGGGCCGGATCAATCTCGGCGGCGGCCAGCGGCGGGGCGGGGGACAGGGCGAAAAGCAAGGCGGCTATGCCGCTGAGCTTTGCCAAACCGTGTGCGGCCTTGCGCCTGTTCGGTTCTTTCATGCGCTGCGCCATCTTCTCATCTCCCCCTGCTGGTTATCGCTCGCGTTCGGCGCGTCGTTCCTGCCGCCGTTCTTCCCACCAGGCGAGCCGTTCGGCGACCCTTTTTTCAAAGCCGCGATCGACCGGGCGGTAAAATTCCCGCGCGTCCATTTCCTCGGGCCAATAATCATCGCCCGAAAATCCGTCGGGCGCATCATGGTCATAGCGATAGCCCGCGCCATAACCCAAATCCTTCATCAGCCCGGTGGGCGCGTTCAATATATGGGCGGGGGGTGACAGCGATCCCGTTTCGCGCGCGGCCTTCCACGCCTCTTTCTGCGCGACATAGATGCCATTGGATTTGGGGGCGGTGGCGCAATAAAGACAGGCCTGCACAATCGCCAATTCGCCTTCGGGCGAGCCGAGAAATTGATAGGCATCCTTGGCGGCGAGGCATTGGACGAGCGCCTGCGGGTCGGCGAGGCCGATATCCTCGCTGGCGATCCGCACCAGACGGCGCACCAGATAAAGCGGGTCTTCCCCCGCCACCAGCATCCGCGCCAGCCAGTAAAGCGTCGCCTGCGGGTCCGATCCGCGCAGCGCCTTATGAAAAGCGGAGATCAGATTATAATGACCGTCGCGATCCTTGTCGTAAACGGGCATGCGCCGGTGGAGAAATTGCGCGAGCGCGGGGGCGTCGAGCGGTTCTTCTATGGCGGCGGCGAACAGTGTCTCGACCTGGTTGAGCAGAAAGCGGCCATCGCCATCGGCGCTGGCGACCAGCGCCTCGCGCGCCGCATCGGTGACGGGCAGGGGGCGGTCGACCTCGGCCTCGGCGCGCGCGACCAAAGTGGACAGCGCCTTCTCGCCCAACCGGTGGAGCACCAGCACCTGTGCGCGGCTGAGCAGCGCGGCGTTGAGCGCGAAGCTGGGATTTTCGGTGGTCGCCCCCACCAGCACCACGGTGCCGCGCTCGACATAGGGCAGAAAGCCATCCTGTTGCGCGCGATTGAAGCGGTGAATCTCGTCGACGAACAAGAGCGTGCGCTTGCCTGCGCTTGCCATTTTCTCCGCCTCGGCAAAGGCTTTCTTGAGGTCGGCGACGCCGGAGAAAACCGCCGACAGGGGCGCAAAGCGCATCCCCACCGCTTCGGCGAGCAGGCGTGCGATAGTGGTCTTTCCGGTGCCCGGCGGACCCCACAGGATCATCGAGGATAATTGCCCCGCCGCGACCATGCGCCCGATGGCGCCTTCATCGCCCGTCAGATGTTCCTGCCCGACCACATCGGCAAGGCGGCGCGGGCGCAGCCGCTCGGCGAGCGGCATGGCGCCATCGCCGGTTTCGGAGGCCGGCGGGACGGGATCGTCAGCGAACAGGTCGCCGGCCATGATCAGCCGCGCCGCTGTTTTTGCCGGATCAACCGCAAATAAGTGTCGGCAACCGCCTGGTTAATCGCATCCCATTGATAGGCGGCGCTTTCCTCGCGCGCCGCCGCGCCATGTTTGTGGCGCAGTGCGGTGTCGCGGCAATAAAGCTCCAGATCATCGGCAAAGGCGGAGATGGAACCCGGCTCGACCAGAAAGCCCGTCTGGCCATGTTTGACGATGCTCGCGCTGCCCGTCGCGCGCGCGGCGACGACCGGCAGGCCGCACGCCATGGCCTCCAGCGTGACATTGCCAAAGGTTTCGGTGACCGACGGGTTGAACAGCATGTCGCAGGAGGCGAGCGCGCGGGCGAGATTTTCGCCGCCCTGAAAGCCGACAAATTTGGCGCGGGGCAGGCGCGATTCGAACCAGTCGCCCGCCGGGCCTTCGCCGATGACGACCACATCATGGGGCACGCCGCGCCGTTCGAGCGCCTCGATGCTGTCGGCGAAAACGTCGAGCCCCTTTTCCATCACCAGCCGCCCCAGAAAGGCGATGACGGGGGTGTCGTCGGCGAGGCCCCAGCTACGCCGCCAGCTTGTGTCGCGCCGGTCGGGACGGAAAATGTCGCGCTCGACCCCGCGCGTCCAGATGCCGATGTCATAATTCATCCGCTGTTCGCGCAGCACCTGCGCAAAGCTTTCCGACGGCGCGATCAGCGCGTCGCAGCGGCGATAAAGACGCCGCAGCCAGGCGACGCACAGCGGCTCAAGGAAAGACAGATTATAATAGCGGAAATAGGTTTCAAAGCGCGTGTGCACCGAACAGGCGACCGGAACATGGCGCCGCCGCGCCCAGGCAGCGGCCTGCCGCGACACGCGGTCGGGGCTGGAAATATGCACAATATTGGGCGCAAAGCGCGCCAGATCCTCGCGTACTCGCGACGATAGCGACAGGGGAATGCGATATTCACTGCGCCCCGGAATGGCGACCGAGGGCACGCTCACCAGATCGCCCGTGGGTTCGAAATCGGGGTCGTCGACGGTGGGCGAATAGACGCGCACCGAAGCGCCCTTGGCCAGCAAATAGCCGACAAGGCGATTCAGCGCCTTGTTCGCGCCATCGACGGTCATATTATAATTGCCGCTGAACAGGGCGATGCGCAGATCGGTGATGTCCATTGAAGCCTCGCTAATCGCTTGGCCCAGCAAAGGCAATCGCGTCAAAAGCCCTCGGGGCGCTCGATCGGCGCTTCAGGATCGACCTCGACCGGCGGATGCAGGCGCAGATGGTGGACCCGCCGCTCATCGGCTTCGGTCACCTCGATGCGCCAGCCGCTTGGATGTTTCAGCCATTCGCCCACCTGCGGCACATGGCCCGCTAGCACGGCGGCGAGGCCGCCCAAGGTTTCGACATCTTCCTCCACCTCGGCCAGCCGCGCGTCGATGGCTTCGCCGATATCGTCGAGTTCGGCGCGTGCATCGGCTTCCCAGCAGCCATTGTCCATCGCGGTGAACAGCGCGGTTGGCTCATCATCATGCTCGTCTTCTACCTCGCCGACGATTTCCTCGACCAGATCCTCGAACGTCACCAGCCCTTCGGTGCCCGAATATTCGTCGATGACGATGGCCAGATGCGTGCGTTTCGCTCGCATTTCAGCGAGCAGGTCGAGCACGCCCATCGATTCGGGAACGTAAAGCGGCTGACGCAACAGGTCGAGAAGCGGCGGGGGCTCGCGCCCCTCGGTTAGCACCGCGAACACATCCTTGACGTGGATCATGCCGATTACTTCGTCCAGCGTCTCGCGATAGACGGGAAAGCGGCTATGGCCGGCCTCGACAAACAGGGCGGCGATTTCGGCAAAGCTGGCGGTTTCCGGCACGGCGATAATCTCGCCGCGCGGCACCGCAACATCATCAACCGTTTGCTCGCCAAAGTGCAGAAGGTTGCGAACCATCTTGCGTTCGATGGGGGACAGGTCGCCGACCAGATTGTTTTTGCGCCGGGGTGTGCTTTCTTCATCCTCGGCTTCGTCGATGACGTCCTCAATCTGCTCGCGCAGCGAGGGTTCGCCATTGGTGCGGAACAGCAGTGTTTTCAGGCTGGCGAAAAGGCCGCTTCTACTACTGTCCTCTTCCGATCGGTTCGAAGACCCTTGGTCGTCGGGCATGATGCTATGGTTTCCTTGATCAATCCAGTCGCTCATATGGATTGGCGATGCCCAGCGATGCAAGTGCTTTCACTTCCAAAGCTTCCATCGCTGCCGCGCTGACTTCGTCCTGATGATCATAACCGACCAGATGCAGCGTGCCATGCACCATCAGATGCACGGCATGATCGACGAGACTTATGCCCTTTTCCTCTGCCTCGCGGGCGCAGGTCTCGCGCGCCAGCACGATATCGCCCAGCAATATCTCGCCATCGTCGCTGTTCGACAGGCTTTCGAGCAGATCATCCTGCACTTGCGGAAAAGACAGGACATTGGTGGGCTTGTCCTTGCCGCGAAAATTGCGGTTGAGCGCCTGCACCTCGGCATCATCGCTCAGCCGCACCGAAACTTCGACCAGCGGCGCAGCATGGGCGAGGTCGGCATAGGGGGTGAGGCCGAGCGCAACCGCCACCGCTTCGTCGGCGAGCGCGGTCCAGTCTTGGTCGGCAGGCCAGGGCTGTGCTTCATGGGCTTCGACGCTTAGCATGGCGCAGCCTTGGCAAAAGCATGAAGCGGCTCAGACAGGCGAAACGGCAGACAAGGCCGGAAAAGCAGAAGAGTCATCGCCGCCAAACTATCGCGGCGACGGACGAGAGAACAGCGAAATTTCACTCGTTCCGCGTCGCCGGGCCGGGGGTTACCGTCACGATCGGCGCGGGGGAGGGGTTGGGCGCGGGCGTTCCGCTTCCCGCGCCTCCCGCCCGCGCGGCCTGACCATCGACCGGCAGGCGCAGGTCGATCTGCGTCCCGCCAATCTCGGCGCGTAGCACCGCCTCGCCATCGCGTATGCCGATGCTGCTGTTGTCGCCGATGGGAATGTCGCTGACGTCCGGCACGTCGAGCGGCTGAACCGGACCGCGCGGATTGGCCGCGGGCTTGGGCGCGCTGGGCCGGGCCCGCCCGGACGCCTCGGTCATGAAATCGCGCCAGATGCGCGCGGGCAGGCCGCCGCCCGAAATGCCTTTCAGCGGGCTGTTATCGTCATTGCCGATCCACACGCCGACGACCAGCCCATTGGCATAGCCTACGAACAGGGCATCGCGATTATCCTGCGTCGTCCCCGTCTTGCCATAATTGGGCACCGACAGGCGCGCCGCGCGCCCCGTACCGCGATTGACGGCGGCGCGCAGCATGCGCTCCATCGCCTGATGCTCGCGGCGCCCAAAGCTGTCGGGGCCGGAAAAGACCCGCTCGAACCAGTTTTTACGCTCGGCTTCAAAGGCGCGCGGTTCGACCGGATAGGCATTGGCGGCGACGGCCGCATAGGCAGCGGTCAGCTCCATCAGCGTCATCGTCGATGTGCCCAGCGCCATACTCGGATCGCCCTTGGGCAGCTTTGATGTTACGCCCAGATCGCGCGCCGCGCGGATCACGGCTTCATCGCCGATATCGCGGAACAGGCGCACGGCGGCGACATTGCTCGACTGGGCAAAGGCATCTTCCATCGAGATCGACGGCGAATAGCGCCCGCCGGCATTTTTGGGGCGATAGCCGCCGACTTCAATCGTGCGATTGTCGATGCGGTCCTCGGGCTTCCACCCTTCGCGCAGCGCCGCGAGATAGACGAACAGCTTGAAGGTCGATCCCGGCTGGCGTTTCGCCTGCGTCGCGCGGTTGAAGGGCGATTTGGCATAATCGCGCCCGCCGATCATCGCCACCACTTCGCCATCGGGGCGCATGGCGACCAGCGCCACCTGCGCCTTGCCCAGCGGTGCGCGTGCGGTGACGCGCCGGGCAATGCCCTGCAACCGGCTGTCGAGCGTGGTGCGGATCGTCTGGCGCGAATAGCCGACATCGCTCAGCTTGCGTGCTTCGGGCAGCGCCCAGTCGGCAAAATAGGTGCCGGTGGGCAGGTCGCTGCGCCGCCGCACATCAATCGCCGGGGTGCGCGTCGCGCGCGCTTCGGCAGCGGTCATCGCGCCGGTCGCCACCATCGCGTTGAGCACCAGCTTCATCCGTTGCTCGGCTAGTTTGGGATTTTTGGTGGGCGCAAGGCGCGATGGCGCCTGCACCAGCCCGGCCAGCATCGCTGCCTGCGCGCGGGTCAGATTTTCGGGTTGGCGATAGAAATAATGCAGCGACGCCGCGCGCAGGCCATAAGTATTATCGCCGAAATAGGCGTTGGATAAATAGCGTTCGAGGATTTCGTCCTTGGTCAGCCACGCCTCGAGCCACAGCGCGATCATTGCCTCGCGCGCCTTGCGCCCCAATGTGCGTTTGGGGCTTAAAAAGGTGAATTTGGCGAGCTGCTGGGTGATGGTGCTGCCGCCCTGGGTCGGCCCGCCCGTCACATTGCTCCACAGCGCCCGCCCGATGCTGCGCGGGTCAATGCCCCAATGGCTGTAAAAGCGCCGATCCTCGATTGCCAGAAACGCCTGTTTGACATGGGGCGGCAGCTTGGCCTCCTCGACCGGCTTTTCGACAATCGCCCCTCGCCGAGCAATGGGGGTACCATCGGCGGCGAGCAGCGTGATCTGTGGCGGTGCGATCGGCTCCAGCGATTTGGACAACGGCGCGGTTACCGCCAGCCAGCCGATCAGCAAGATCAGCAATATTGCCAGCGCCGCAAAGCCGCGCCCGACCCAGCGCATCCGCTTGCGCCAGCGCGATTCGGCCGGTGGAATGGACGCACCGTCCATCCCGGCCTGGGCCAGCGGCACTTCCTCGGCTGGCGGCGGGGGATCGCGGAACAGGGGGTGGTCGGATGCGGTCATGCCTGAGGCCGTATTACACGAGCAATACAGGGCAGGCAAATGCGGCTCCCCCGGGGCGACGCCTGTCGGCTATCGCCCGTTACCGCTATGTCCTGATCCTCAGTCGGCGTCCAGCCCATAGGCAGTGTGGAGCACGCGCACCGCGAGTTCGGTTTCATCCTCGTCGATCAGGACGCTGACCTTGATCTCGCTCGTGGAAATCGCCTGAATATTGATGCCGCGATCGGCCAGCGCGCGGAACATGGTGCTCGCCACCCCGGCATGGCTCTTCATGCCGACGCCTACAACGCTAATCTTCGCGACCTTGTCGTCGCTGATTACGCGGTTGAACCCGATCTTTTCCTTTGCCGCTTCCAGCATGTCGATGGACCGGATCAGGTCGGCGGCGGGAACCGTAAAGGTCACGTCGGTCTCGCCCTTGTCGCGGCCGACATTCTGGATGATCATATCGACATTGATGCCGGCAGCGGCCAGTGGGCCAAAAATATTGGCAACGCCGCCCGGCCGGTCGGGCACACGGGTAACGATGATTTTCGCTTCATTCTTGTCATGAGCGATGCCGGTGATGAGCTGCCGTTCCATCTGATGTTCCTCAATTTCCTCGTCGCTGACGATCATCGTGCCTTTTTTCGGGGCTTCGTCGCCTTCGACAAAGCTGGAAAGCACCTGCACGCGCACGCCTTCCTTCATGGCCAGCCCGACCGAACGGGTCTGAAGTACCTTGGCCCCGACACTCGCCAGTTCGAGCATTTCTTCATAGGTGACATAATCGAGCTTTTGCGCGCGGGCGACGATGCGCGGGTCGGTGGTATAAACGCCATCGACATCGGTATAAATGTCGCAGCGGTCGGCTTTAACGGCTGCCGCAACGGCAACCGCGCTGGTGTCCGACCCGCCCCGGCCCAGCGTCGCGACCCGGCCATCGTCCATCAGCCCCTGAAAGCCGGGGATGACCGCCACCTCGCCCTTGGCCATTGCCGCCGACAGCGCACCCGTATCAATGTCGATGATGCGTGCGCGGGCGTGGGCCTCTTCGGTGCGGATCGGCAATTGCCAGCCGAGCCAACTGCGCGCGGGGACCCCCATCGCCTGCAAGGTCAGCGCGAGCAGCCCCGATGTTACCTGTTCGCCCGATGCGACGACCACATCATATTCGGCCGGGTCATAACGCGGATTGGCCTCGCGGCAGAAACCCACCAGCCGGTCGGTCTCGCCCGCCATGGCCGACACGACCACCGCCACCTCATTGCCGGCGGCGACTTCGCGCGCGACCAGTTTCGCCACGGTGCGAATCCGCTCGGTGCCCGCCATTGACGTGCCCCCGAATTTCATCACGATCCGTGCCATGCGCCCTGCCTCTTCAAACTGGTTTCCGCCGCAACTTTCCTTAGGATTCTGCGGCGATCGGCTGTTAGGGAAGGGCAAGGGGGTTGGCAAGCGCGCTGACGTATGCGGCGCAAATTTCTTGCGCGCCGGGGCCGGGAGTGGCACGGATTATGTTATGAATATCGCGACGATCAATCCGAATGAAGCCGCTCATTTTGGCGCGCTCGCTGCCGACTGGTGGGACCCGAAGGGCTCGTCGGCGATGCTGCATCGGCTGAATCCGGTGCGGCTTTCCTATATTCGCGAACAGATTGACGCCCATTGGCATATCGACGCGCGTGAACGTCATCCACTTGCGGGGAAAAGCGCGCTCGATGTCGGCTGCGGCGCCGGGCTGCTTACCGAGCCCTTGGCGCGTATGGGCGCGGCGGTCACCGGGGTCGATGCGGCGCCCGAAAATATCGGCGCGGCGCGCGCCCATGCCGCGGGGCAGGGGCTCGCCATCGACTATTTCGCAGGCGAATTGGCTGATCTCGATACAGAGGGGGGCGAAAGCGCGACCTTCGACCTCGTCACCTCGATGGAAGTGATCGAACATGTCGCCGATCCCGCGGCTTTTCTGGCGGGCCTCGCGGCGCGCCTCGGGCCGGACGGGCTGATGATCCTCTCGACCCCCAATCGCACGGCGGCGTCCAAAATCCTGCTTGTCGAGGCTGCTGAGCGCTTCGGCGCGGTGCCGCGCGGCACGCATGACTGGGACAAGTTCCTCCGCCCCGAAGAGTTGGAGGCGTTGATGGAGGAGGTCGGTCTGAGGGTCATCGACCGCACCGGCCTTGCGCCTTCGGCCAGCCGGGGTTTCAAACTCGGCGGCAGTCAGGCGCTCAACTATCTGATCGCCGCGCGCCACGGCTGAAGCTGCCAAGTCCCTGTCGCCGCCGCGAAGGCGGGGGATGACGCTTCGGAAAGTTTTACTTTCCGTGGCGCGTCAAAAATCCACATCTTCATAGTAGGAGGGCGGCGCGATCAATTCCATCCGCTCGCCGAGCAGGGGCCGGAAGCTGGGCCGCGACTTCAACCCGGAATACCAGCCCTTGGTCTGCTCATGCCCCGTCCAGTCGATCCCGCCCAGATAATCGGCGACCGAAATATGCGCGGCGGCGGCCAGATCCGCGAGGCTCATCGTCGCGCCCGCCAACCAAGTGCGGTGGTCGATCAGATAGTCGATATAGTCGAGATGCTGGTTCGCCGCGCGCATCGCCTCCCGCAGCGCGCCCGCGTCGGGGGGCTGACGGTGGACAATCCGCTTCTGCATCCGTTCGAACAGCAGCGGCCCGGTGACTTCATAATAAAATTCCTGGTCGAACCATGCGACCAGGCGGCGAATTTCGGCGCGCTGCACCGCCGTGCCGTTGATCATCGCCTTGGCATCGACCGTTTCTTCGAAATATTCGGCGATGGCATTGCTGTCGATCAGCACTTGCCCGCGCGTATCATCCACCATCACCGGCGTGCGGCCGGCGGGATTCAGCGCGATATATTCGTCGCGCCGTTCCCAGGGCGATTCGCGCAGCAGTTCGTAACCCACGCCCTTCTCGCCAAGAAGGAGCCGGATTTTGCGGGAAAAAGGACAGAGGGGGAATTGATAAAGCTGCCACATGGATTGGGCATAGGAGGCCCACCCCGCGCGCGCAACGCCTATAGCGGGGCTGCGCGGCGGAGCAGGGGATTCTTTCGTTACTCTGTTGGCTTAATCGCGCGGCGCGGCGGTCTGCCGGGCCATTTGTGCGATCATGTCGCTCGCCATCTCTTTCAAAATGGGAGCATAGGTCACCAGCGTTGCCGCAGCCTGTCCGGCCACACGGGCGCCTTGGCGCACCTGATCGGCGGTGCGTTCCGCATCATGCGCGTCGCGCCCGGCCATTTCGCCCAGCGTCGCATCGGCGGGCAGATAGGCGGCATCGGAATCGGGGTCGATTTTCGCGACCGCTTCGGCGAGCGGACCGATATTCACCTGCATCAATGCTCCGACCAATGTCCCCATCGCGTCGGCGATGCGGTCTTGCGTCGCGGGGTCGTTCAGCGTCTCTGCGGCGCGTTCAAGGCCGGGTTCGGCGGCCACAGCGGGAAGCGGCGCGGCAAGCGCAACCAGAGGCAGGGCAGCAAGCGTCCAACGGGGCATGAGCATCATCCTTCACTTCGCGACAGGCAAAGCGACTCGCGAGAGCGCGAATCGCACGGGTTCGGCGCGGTGTATTCGCCGAGGGGATAGGCGGCGGACGCTTTCGCTGCGCTGAACAGCCTCCCCCTTATGCCGGGCTTCACACCGCGACTTTGCGGCAACAGCGACCGGAAAATTCACTTTCCGCTACTTTTATAATTGCAAATCACTTGCATTAGCGTCGGCGCACGCATATCGCGCGCTCCACCGCAACAGGAAAGAATCGCCCGAATGAAGCCGCCTCTTCGCGCCCTTTTTACACTCGCACCGCTGGTTCCGTTTGGCGCCGCATGGGCTGCCGCACCCGCCCCCGTCGACATGGCCGCGCCTGCCATCCCGCATGATCTCAGCGTCTGGGGCATGTTCGCTCAGGCGGACTGGGTGGTAAAACTGGTGATGATCGGCCTGCTGATCGCGTCGATCATCACCTGGACCGTGCTGGTCGCCAAACATTTCGAACTGGCGCGCGCGCGCCGCGATGTGGAGGCGACCCGCGCCGCGCTCGAAGGGGCAGCGTCGCTTGATGATGTGGCTGCACCGCTTCGCTCCAGCCCGCTGCTGCGTGAGGCAGAGGCAGAGATTGCCCAGTCTGCCGATGCGCTGGGCGACCCCGAAGGGCTGAAGGAACGGCTCGTTTCGCGACTCGACCGTTATGAAGCGCGCTGGGCGCGCAAGGCGACGCAGGGCGTGACCATCCTCGCCACCATCGGCGCCACGGCACCCTTTGTCGGCCTGTTCGGGACCGTCTGGGGCATTATGAACAGCTTTATCGGCATTGCCGAAAAACAGACGACCAATCTTGCCGTCGTCGCACCGGGGATTGCAGAGGCGCTGCTCGCAACGGCGCTGGGCCTCGTCGCCGCCATTCCCGCCGTCGTCATCTATAATCACTTCGCGCGCCAGATTGCCGCCCACCGCGCTGTAGTGGCCGACAGCGCCGCCGCGCTGCTCCGCCTCGTCTCGCGTGATCTCAGCCGCGGCACGCTCGGCGCGGGAAAGGCGTAAATCATGGCGCTCCGGCTCGCCTCCGACAGCGAAGATCTGGCGGTCGCGCACGAGATTAACGTGACGCCGTTCATTGACGTCATGCTCGTGCTGCTGATCATCTTCATGGTCGCCGCCCCGCTGGCCACCGTTGATGTCAAGGTCGACTTGCCCGTTTCCAACGCCAGGCCGGCGGCCAAGCCCGACAATCCCGTCTATCTCTCGATCCAGGCCGATGGCCGGATTTTGGTGAATGAAGAGGAAGTGCGGCTCGACACGCTGGGCATGGAGGTGGTGCGCGCGACCGGGGAAGACCGCGAGCAGCGCATCTTCCTGCGCGCCGACAAGGTCACCAGCTATGACGAAGTGATGCAGGCGATGAATGCGCTGCGTGCGGCTGGCTATGTCCAGGTCGCGCTGGTCGGCGCGGAATCGGCGACCGGAGCAGAGGCGCCGCGCTGATGGCCATGGTGGCAGCGCCCCGTATCCCCGGCCATTGGCTTATGGGCGGCGCGGCGGCGCTGACAGGGCATGTGCTGGTGGGCGGCCTCATACTGGCGGCTCATTCCGATGCGCCCCCGCCGGTCGAACTGGAACCGGTCGTTCTGGTCGAACTGCCGCCGCTCGCTGCCCCCGCTGTGGCCCCCGCCGCGGCTCCGGCGACGCCCAGCCCCAGCCTGCCCACGCCGACCCCGCAAATGCTTCCCCGCGTCGAAGCGCCGCCGGTTGCGGCCCCCCTCCCGCGCGAAGTCGTCGCTGCCGCGCCGCGACCCGTGCCGATGCGCGCGCCGGTCCCGCTGGCGCCCCCGACGTTCGCTGCGGCTGCTGCCCCCGCGCCTTCCATTGCTGCGCCGCCCGCCCCCGCCGACAGGGTGGGGGATCCGTCCGCGACGCCCGGCAATGATCCCCGGGCGCGTAAGGAAGAAGCCGATTATTTCTCGCTCCTCAGCGGGCATCTTAACCGCAAGAAAACCTATCCGTCAGAGGCGAAGAAGGCGCGCCAGCAAGGCGTCGTCACGGTGCGCTTCACCGTCCACAGCGACGGGGCGATCAGCGGCGCGTCGATCAAGCGCAGCAGCGGCCATGCGCTGCTCGATCAGGCGACGCTCGACCTGCTTCAGCGGGTCGCGCCGCTCCCGCGTTTTCCCAAATCCATGAACAAGGACAGCGTCACCCTCTCGCTGCCCATCGACTACTCCCTCCGCACGAAATGAAACAACGAAAGGATAATTGATGAAGAAGCACGCAACAGGGGTCATTCGTCCGCTCAGCCTGCGGCAGTCGCGCTTTGCCGCCGCTGCCGGCGTCGCGGGCCTCGGCGTCGCGCTCGCGGCCATGCCCGCCCAGGCCCAGCAGGCGAGCGCGAGCGAGGAGGTCACACTCGACACGCTGACGATCGAGGATGCGACGGCGGACGTGAATCCCTATGTCCAGCCGGGCTCCCCCTATAAGGCGCGCATTTCGGGTGACATCCGCCGCGTAAAGCCCCTGTCGGAAACGCCGCAGACGATCCAGGTGATTACCCAAACCCAGATTGCGGAGCAGGGCGCGACCGATCTCAAGGATGTGCTCGACAATGTCCCCGGCGTCACCATCGGCACCGGCGAAAATGGCAATGCCTTTGGCGACCGCTATATCATTCGCGGCCATGAAGCGCGCAGCGACGTGTTCGTCGACGGGCTTCGTGATCCCGGCATGACGACCCGCGAAACATTTGCCGTCGACCAGATCGAAATCACCAAGGGCCCCAGCTCGACCTTTGCGGGGCGCGGATCGACCGGCGGCGCGGTCAACTCGATCACCAAAAAGGCCAGCACCGACTATATGTTCGGCCGCATCGACGCCGGGATCGGCACCGATGATTATTATCGCGTGACGCTCGACGGCAATGTGCCGCTGACGGACACGCTCGCGGTACGCGCCAATCTGCTCTATGGCTATAATGAAGCGCCGAACCGCAATTTCTCGGACCGCAAACGCTATGGCGCCGCGCTTTCCGCCGCCTTCAAGCCCAGCGACGTGATCGAAGTCGTCGTCGATTATTATCATCTGACGGCCAAGGACATGCCCGACCTTGGCGGCTATATGCCGCGCCCGACCGGCACCGGTCCCAATGATGTTGTCGTCCACAAGCCCTGGAACGATGTGCCCAACTATGCCCAGGAAGAAGATTTCCTCGACAGCAAGGTCGATGCCGTCACGGGCCGCATCTACATCACCCCGTTCGAGGGTTTCACGCTGGTCAATTCGACGCGCTATGGCACCACGTCGAACGGCTATGTCCTCACCGGTCTTCGCGGCGGCGCTTATGAACCCGCGACCGACACCTATGGCCCGCTGACGCTCAGCACGCATCAGGGCAATCAGGACGTCAAATATTTCGTCAACCAGTTCAACCTGATTGGCGAATTCACCGCGGGCGCCTTCACGCATAATGTGATCGTCGGCACCGAATATTCGAACCTGAAGGTTGCGAACGGCACCTATAATCTCGCCGCCAAAGGCGCGACCAACTGCGTCGTTGCCGGTCGTGGCGGCCCCGCGCCGGCCTATTGCATCACCGACGCCAACCGCAACCTGCTGTTCGGGCAGGACCAGATCCACAATCTGATCCAGCGCGAGATTACGCGCGGCCCCGTCGACAGCGACTGGAAGGTCGAAACCCTGTCGGTTTATGCGATGGACACCATCGACTTCACCGACTGGCTCTCGGTCCATGGCGGCGTGCGTATGGACGCCTTCAGCTACAGCAATATCATCCTCTCGGGCGGGACGCTGACCCCCTATCGCTACAGCGACACGCTGTGGAACGCCCATGGCGGCGTCGGGGTGAAGCCGATGGAGGAAGTCTATCTCTACTTCAACTATGGCACGGCCAAGGACATCAATGGCGGCGAATCCGACCTCGGGGGCAATTGCGGCTATGGCGGCGTTTGCGTCGGCGACGGCACCGACATTGGCGACGGCAGCCCGGAGGCGACTGAAAGCTATGAGCTGGGGCTGAAGGCCGATCTGTTTGACGACCGTTTCATGTTCACCGCGGCGGCGTTCCAGATCACCAAGGATGACGTGTTTGAATCGGCCGGCAGCGGCTATGAAACCGGCGGCTCGCTCAACACGGGCAAGAACCGCGTGCGCGGGATCGAGCTGGGCCTCGTCGGCAATATCACGCCGAAACTGCTCGCGCAGGCGGCTTTCACGCTGATGGATTCCGAAATCCTCGCCTCCAACGATCCCGCCAAGGTCGGCCGGCGGCTTAGCAATTTCGCCAATACCCAGTTCAGCGGCCAGCTTCGCTATCAGCTGACCGATGCTGTCGCCTTTGGCGGAACCGCGACCTACAAGGGGCAGACGTTCACCGGCCAGCCCGACGATGCGGCCTCCTATGACGACGCGCTTCAGGTCTATGCCTATCGCGTGCCCGATTATTGGACCTTCGATGCCTTCGCCAGCGTCGACATCAACCGCCACATCGGCGCGCGCGTCAATGTCACCAACATCGGCAACAAGGATTATTATGTTGCCGGTTACCGCAGCGGCCATTTCCTCTATAAGGGGGATGAGCGCCGGGCGACCCTGACCTTGACCGGCAAATTCTAAGCCCGATTGATGGCGCGGGGGGAGGGGGGCTTCCTCTCCTCCCGCCCCGTCCCGCAGACACAGGCCCGATGCGATGCTGATCATTTGCGAAGCCGTGCTCGATGAAGCGCAAATCGCCGAGTTTCGCACCGCGCTCGCCGGGGCCGACTGGCGCGATGGCGCGGCAAGCGCGGGCACACGCTCGGTCGCGGTAAAGCAGAATCTGCAGCTTGGCCGCAGCGATCCGGTGGCGCAAAAATTGGGCGCCATCATCCTTGGCCAGCTTGGCCGCCATGCCGAATTTGTCTCGGCATCGCTGGCAGAGAGAATCTGGCCGCCGGTTTTCAATCTCTATCAGGATGGCGGCCATTATGGCACCCATTCGGACGCCGCGCTGATGCGGCTCCCCGAGGCCGATCTGACGATCCGCTCGGACCTTTCCGCCACCCTCTTCCTCAGCGATCCGGACAGCTATGACGGTGGGGAACTGATCATCGAGCAACCCTATGGCGCGCAGGCGGTGAAGCTCGCGGCGGGCGATATGGTCCTCTACCCCTCGGGCAGCCTGCATCAGGTTGCGCCGGTGACACGGGGGCAACGCGTCTGTGCCATCAGCTGGATACAAAGCGCCATAGCCGACGCCTCGGCGCGCGCGCTTCTCTATGATCTCGATCAGTCGATCCGCGCGCTGGCGCCGGGCCGGGCAAAGGATGATCCGGAGATCGACCGACTGATCCACGTCTATCATAATCTGGTGCGGCGCTGGGCGCATCCATGAAGCCGCGGCAGCGCGTCCTCCTCTGGCTGCTGCTCGCTGTGCCTGCGGCCTTCATGCTGCGGGCCTGGTGGTCGGGCGCGGCGCTGGCGATGGAGCTTTATCACCCCAGCGGCGAAATGGCGGTGCGGCTGATGCTGCTCGCGCTTTTGCCGGGGCCGCTCAGCGCCTTTTTCGGCGTCAACCGCTTCTTCCGCGCGTGGCTTTCGATCCGGCGCAATCTTGGCGTCGCAGGCTTTGGCTATGCCTCGCTGCACCTGATTTTCTATATCGCCGACATGGGGGCGCTTGCGCCGATGCTGGATGAACTGGCGCTCCCCGGCATATGGACCGGCTGGCTCGCGCTGCTTCTGCTGCTCGTCCCCGCCGCGATCAGCTCGGACCGAGCGATGCGCGCCCTTGCCCGCCGGTGGAAGCAAATGCAGCGCCTCGTTTACCCCGCCTTTGCGCTAGCGATCATCCATTGGCTGCTGCTCGCTTGGGATTGGGTGCCGGCGCTTCTTTATCTCGCCCCGCTTCTTGCTGCCTGGGGCCTGCGCCTTTATGGGCGCACCACCAAAGGGAGGATGACATGACCCGCCTGATCACACCCCGCCGCCTTGCCTGTGTTGCCGCCGCGTTTGCGCTCGGCCTTTCGGCCCCGGCCCATGCCGACGGCAATGTGAAATGCGAAAGCGGCCCGCCCGCCAAATGGCAAAAGATCGACAAGCTCAAAAAGCAGGTCTGGCTCGAAGGCTGGAGCCTGCTCAAGATGCAGGTCGCGGGCGATTGCTATGAAGTCTATGCCCGCACCGACAATGGACAGGCGATTGAGGCCTTTTTTCACCCCGTGACGCTCAAAAAACTGGTGGTCTATCGCCGCGGGCAGGAAATCTACCGCGCGGACGGTTTCAAGGGCTGACCCATGCGGAATGCGCCCCGGCGACGACCGGGCGCAGCGATGCGACGACCGGCACGGGCGCGCTGGAACCTTGGGCATATCATGGGGTTGGGGTTCGAAAAGGACCAAATCCCATGAAAAATTCCTCTCCCAAAAAGCAGCCGCGCCCTTTGGCCATCCCGCCCTTGCCGCACCCGAGCTGGTCGCATGGCCATGCCCACCGCCGCGCGCCGCGCGCCTTGTCGGCTTCCGACTTCTGGAAACGGCTGGGACTTTAAACCCGGCTTTAGAATTTCCGGTGAAAGCTGAACAACGGCGCATCGCTGTCGCCATAACCCATAATCGCCCCGCGCAATATCTGCGCTGCCATCATCGAAAAGGTGATGCCATTGCCGCCATAACCCATGGCGGCATAGCAATGGGGCAGGCGCGGGATACGCCCGACGGTCGGCGTTCCCACCGGGCTGTTGCCGAAACTTCCCGCCCAGGCATAGGTGGGCGCGGCGTCAATCTGCGGCAACAGCGCCGCCAGCTTTTCCGACAGGCGCGCGGCCTTCTCGTCGATCAGCGCGTCGCGTCGCGCTTCATCGGCAAATTCCTCATCCTCGCCGCCACAGATGATCGTCCCGTGGGGGGTGGTGCGAATATAAAGATAGGGGTCCGACGCTTCCCAGATCAGCGCCGCGCCGGGCCATATCGCGCCGGGCTGCGGGCGCGTCGCAATCGACCAGCTTGAAATGATGCGGTTGCCCTTGCGCGGGATGGATTTCAGCCTCTCATAACCGGTGGCGACAATGACATGCCGCGCGCGGATATCTGGCCTGCCTCCGGTGGCCAGCGTTACACCGTGGGCATCGGGGCGAATATCGATAATGTCGACGGGCGCGAACAGCCGAGCACCGCGCTTTTGGGCGACCTGCAAAAAAGCCGCGGCCATCTGGCGCGGGTCCGCCGTATAATTGCCGTCGCCGAGGAGTGCATGGCGTCCCCTGATACCAAAGCGCGCTTCCACCTCGGCCGGGGGCAATAGCGCGACATCGAAACCTGCGCGGCGGCGCGCATCAGCCTCTTTGGCCAGCCCGCGCGCGTCCAATATCGTCCCGTCCAGATAAAGGGAGGGCCGGGTCGCCCCCTCGACCATATCGGCCAGCCCCAGTCGCTCGGTGCGTTCGCGCAGCGCATCGACGGCCAGCCGCGAGCGTTTCCATATCGCCTCGGCGCGGGCGCGCCCGATGCGCGCGCTCATCAGCGACAGCGGCGTGTCCAGCTCATATTGCAGCATGGCCGTGGAGGCGGCGGTCGATCCCTTCACCGGCCCGCGCCGGTCAACGATGGCAACGTCCAGCCCCGCATCGCTCATCTGCTCGGCGATCAGCGCGCCGGAAATGCCCGCGCCAATCACCAGCAATTCGCACGACAGCGCCTTGTCCAGCGTTTCGATCACCAGCGGAGGACGCCGCCGGTCAAGCCACAGTGAGCGCCCGGTGCGAAGGTCGCGGTGCTCGGTGGCAGAGGGGGTGGCTGTCATCCGCCCCAAACCCCCAGTCGCGGCGGAAGTTGCGCGTCACGCAAAAGATAAAATTGCGACGAACCGCGCAACTCCATCCGATGTCGTCGGTTGATCGGATAGAAATGATAAAGACGAAAGGAGAATGAAGATGAGTATCGAAGGAAAGATGAAAGAAGCTGCAGGCTATATGAAGGAAGAGTCCTATGAACATGGCGATTCCCCTGAAGCAAAGCGCAAGGCGCAGGAAGGCCGCGACTTTCGCAACGAAGGCCGGATCGAAGACGGCAAGCTTCCCAAGACGGGCGAGCCCGGCACGGAAAAATAACAATTGTTGAGGCTTAGCCCTTGGCTATCTGGCGCTGCATATCCGACTTTCTCTTAAAGTCGCGTAGCCGCCAGCGAAAAGGGGTCCGCATATGCGGGCCCCTTTTTTGCGTCGGTTAAACCACCGTCATGGCGAGCCCGGCAAAGCCGGGCGAAGCCATCTCCAGCCCGCGCTCTTACCGGACGCAGCGGCTTGCGGCCTATTCCGCCGCAACCACCTCGGCTTCGGCATCGCTCAGCGGATGCGCGATACGGCTCAGCATTTCCTTGGGGCAGATTTGCCAGAAACGCATCCGCCAGCGGTCCCAGTCGGCCAATATTTCGGCGGACCAGCGGCTGCCCGTCGCCTTGGCATGGTCGGCGACCAGCGTCTTCAGCACGCCTTCCCAATGGGCGCTGTCCAGCCGTTGCCAGACGATCGATTCGGGGTTGGCGTGGCGTTCAAAACTGTCGTCGCTGTCGAGGACGAAAGCCATGCCGCCCGTCATGCCCGCGCCAAAGTTGGACCCCACCGGACCCAATATCACCGCCGTTCCGCCGGTCATATATTCACAGCCATTGGCGCCGCATCCTTCGACGACGACATTGGCGCCCGAATTGCGGACCGCGAAGCGCTCGCCCGCCTGTCCAGCGGCGAGCAGCGTGCCCGCCGTCGCGCCATAGAGGACGGTGTTACCGACGATGCTGTTATGCTGGCTGACCAGCGGGCTCGACACGGTGGGGCGCACGATGATCCGCCCGCCTGACAGGCCCTTGCCGACATAGTCATTGGCGTCGCCGAACACTTCCAGCGTAATGCCCTGGCACAGAAAGGCGCCCAGCGACTGGCCCGCCGTCCCGCGCAGCCGCACCTGCACATGGTCGTCGGCCAGGCTCCGCATCCCGAAGCGCTGGGTCACTTCCGCCGACAGGCGGGTGCCGACCGCACGGTGGGTGTTGCGAACATTATAGGTCAGCTGCATCCGCTCGCCGCGCTCGAACAGCGGCTTGGCATCGACCAAAATCTGTGCGTCCAGGCTGTCGGGCACCGGATTGCGGAAATGAGGTCCTTGCGAACGGCGCTGATCGTCGGGTGCATCGACCTTGGCGAGCAGCGGGTTGAGGTCGAGATCGTCGAGATGCTCGGCCCCGCGGCTGACCTGCCGCAGCAATTCGGTGCGGCCGATCACTTCATCAAGGCTGCGGTATCCCAGCTTGGCGAGAATTTCGCGCACCTCCTCGGCGATGAAGGTCATCAGATTGACGACCTTTTCAGGCGATCCGGTGAATTTGGCGCGCAGCTTCTCATCCTGCGTGCACACGCCCACGGGGCAGGTGTTCGAATGGCATTGGCGCACCATGATGCAGCCCATGGCCACCAGGCTCAGCGTGCCGATGCCGAACTCCTCGGCCCCCAAAATCGCGGCGATGACGATATCGCGCCCGGTCTTCAGCCCGCCGTCGGTGCGCAGCCGCACGCGGTGGCGCAGGCGGTTGAGGGTCAGCACCTGATTGACCTCGGACAATCCCATTTCCCACGGGGTGCCCGCATATTTGATGCTCGTCTGCGGGCTGGCGCCGGTGCCGCCCGTATTGCCCGCCACCAGAATGACGTCGGCGTGCGCCTTGGCGACCCCGGCGGCGACGGTGCCGATGCCGGCTGAACTGACCAGCTTCACGCACACCCGCGCCTTGGGGTTGATCTGCTTCAGGTCATAGATCAACTGCGCCAGATCCTCGATCGAGTAGATATCATGGTGCGGCGGCGGGCTGATCAGCGTCACCCCCGGCGTCGAATGGCGCAGCCGCGCGATAAACTCGGTGACCTTGAAACCGGGAAGCTGCCCGCCTTCGCCGGGCTTGGCGCCTTGGGCCACCTTGATCTCAATCTCGTCGCACGCGCCCAGATATTCGGCGGTCACGCCAAAGCGTCCCGAGGCGACCTGCTTGATATTGCTGTTGGCATTATCGCCATTGGCATAGGGCTGATAGCGCGCGCTGTCCTCGCCGCCTTCGCCCGACACCGCCTTGGCGCCGATGCGGTTCATCGCAATCGCCAGCGTTTCATGCGCTTCGGGCGACAGCGCGCCCAGCGACATGCCGGGGGTGACAAAGCGCTTGCGGATCTCGGTAATCGCCTCGACGCTTTCCAGCGGCACGCCTTGCTGGGGATAGTTGAACTCCATCAGATCGCGCAGATAAACGGGCGGCAGGTCGGCGACCCCGCGCGAAAATTGCAAATAGGTCGAATAGCTGTCGGTCGCGACCGCTGTCTGGAGCAGGTGCATCAGCTGCGCCGAATAGGCATGCGCCTCGCCGCCCGCGCGCTGGCGATAGAAACCGCCGATGGGGAGGGTGGTGACCCGGCTGTCAAAGGCCGCGCTATGCTTGTCGGTCGCATTGATGAACAGCGACTGATAGCCTTCGCCCGAAATTTTCGCGGGCATTCCGGGGAACAGGTCGTTGACCAGCGCGCGGCTCAGCCCCACCGCCTCGAAATTATAGCCGCCGCGATAGCTGGAGATGACGGCGATCCCCATCTTCGCAAGGATTTTGAGAAGGCCGTCGTCAATCGCCTTGCGGAAACGCTGGCGGCATTCGATCAGCGGCAATTCGCGGCCGAACAGGCCGCGCGCATGGCGGTCGGCGATGGCGGCTTCGGCCAGATAGGCGTGAACCGTCGTCGCGCCGACCCCGACCAGCACCGCAAAACCGTGGGTGTCGAGCACTTCGGCCGACCGCACATTGATCGAGGCATAGCTGCGTAGCCCCTTGCGCACGAGGTGGGTGTGCACCGCCGCAGCGGCCAGCACCATCGCCATGCCGACGCGGTCCTTGCCGATCTTCTCGTCGCTCAGGAACAGCTCGCTGCGTCCCGCGCGCACCGCATCCTCGGCCTCCCGGCGGATGCGGGTGATGGCTTCGCGCAGCGCGGCAGGGTCGCTTCCCGCAGGGAAAGTGCAGTCGATATCGGCGACCGCATCGCCGAAATAAGCGCGCAGCCGGTCCCAGTCATCGCCCACGAGCACGGGCGAATCGATCACCAGAACATGTTCGCTCTGCCCCTGTTCGTCGAGGATGTTGGCGAGGTTGGAAAAGCGCGTTTTCAGGCTCATCACATGCCGCTCGCGCAAGCTGTCGATCGGTGGATTGGTGACCTGGCTGAAATTCTGCCGGAAAAATTGCGCGACATGGCGCGGCTTGTCCGAAATCACTGCGAGCGGCGTATCATCGCCCATCGAGCCAATGGCTTCCTTGGCATCCTCGACCATGGGGGACAGGATCAGCTCCATATCCTCCATCGTCAGCCCGGCGGCGACCTGGCGGCGCAGCAATTCGTCGCGGTCCCAGTCGCCAACGCTGGTTTTCCCGGCGGCGGGCAGGTCGGCCATGGTGCGAAAGCCCTTGACCCGCGCGCCATAATCCTGCCGCCCGGCAACTTCGTCCTTGATCTCGCGATCCTCGTAAACCCGGCCATTTTCCAGGTCGACCGCAATCATCTGGCCCGGCCCCAGCCGGCCCTTTTTGCGCAGGCTCGCCTCGGGCAGCAGCACCATGCCGCTTTCCGATCCGACGACGAGCAGATTGTCGGCGGTCAACGAATAGCGCAGCGGGCGCAGCGCATTGCGGTCCATCCCGGCGACGGCCCAGCGGCCATCGGTCATCGCCAGCGCGGCGGGGCCGTCCCATGGCTCCATCACGCTCGCCAGAAAACTGTACATCGCCCGGTGGCTTTCGGGCAGGTCGCTGTCGCCGCCCCAGGCTTCGGGAACCAGGATCAGCTTGGCGGTTGGCGCGTCGCGCCCCGCGCGGCATAGCGCCTCGAACACGGCATCGAGCGCAGCGGTGTCCGAGGCGCCCGCCGGGATCACCGGCTTGATATCTTCCGAATGCTCACCAAAGGCGAGGCTCGCCATCTTGATCTCGTGGCTTTTCATCCAGTTCTTGTTACCGCGAACCGTATTCACCTCGCCATTATGGGCGAGGCAACGGAACGGCTGGGCCAGCCACCATTGCGGAAATGTATTGGTTGAATAGCGCTGGTGGAAAATCGCGACCCGGCTTTCAAACGCCTTGTTGGTAAGGTCCGGATAGAAATCGGCGAGGCTTTCGGCGAGGAACAGCCCCTTGTAGATGATCGAGCGCGCCGACAGGCTGCAGATATAAAAATCATGGATCTGCGCTGCGACCACCTTTTTCTCGATCCGGCGGCGGACGAGGTAAAGCTGCTTTTCAAATTCGTCGATCGACTGGTCCTCGGGCAAGGGGCCGGCGATCATGATCTGCTCGATCTCGGGGCGCGTGCGCTGCGCCTTGTCGCCGATCACCGACACATCGACCGGCACCTGCCGCCAGCCATAGATGGTAAAGCCCGCGTCGATGATTTCGGATTCGACGATGGTGCGGCATTCCTCCTGCGCGTTCAAGTCAGTGCGCGGCAGAAAGATCATGCCGACCGCCAGCCGGTTGGGGCGCACCACATGCCCCGATGCGGCAATGGCATCGTCGAAAAAGCGGATCGGCAAATCGACGTGAATGCCCGCGCCATCCCCGGTCATGCCATCCGCATCGACCGCCCCGCGGTGCCATACTGCGCGCAGCGCCTCGATCGCCGCCTCGACCACCCGGCGCGAAGCCTTGCCATCGGTCGCCGCGACCATGCCGACGCCGCAGGCATCGGATTCCATGTCGGGGCGATACATGCCGGTTTCGGCAAGGCGGGCATGATCGGGGGTGGGATAATGGGTCATTCTATTTTCCTGATGCGAAAGGGCAGGGCCTATTCGGTGGTTTCTTCGGCGGAATCCGTCGGCGCGCCTTTTGATTTCAGCGCATTGGCAATGGCCTTTTGCTCGGCCTCATAAGCGGCCTGTTCCAGCGCTTCGACCTCGGCGAGGTCCGCCTCGGACCAGTTTGCGCGGTCATAGGCGTCCAGCATCGCTTCGCCGTCCTCGCCCAGCGGCGCGTCCAGCGTATCGCGATAGGTCGTCAGCCTTTTCACATCGACCTTCAGCAATTTGGCGAGCCGCTTCATCTCGGCCTTGTCGAGATCGGCGAGGGTGCGCGGCGTTGGAATATCCTTGAATTCGGCTTCCAGCGTGGGCGCCCGGTCGATGAACTTGTTCAGCATCGGTGGCAGCCCGCGCACCATGGCGAGGATCAGTTCGGGGTCGGATTGCAGCACCATCGTTTCGCCCGCAAAGCTGCGGCCCGTGGGGGTGGCGAAAAAGGCGTTGATGTCCTCAAGCTGCGCGGCCGAATATTCGCGGGCATAGGCGCGGGCGAGCCCGGCGCGCATCGGCGCTTCCATGTCGGACAGCGCCTCGCTCAGCAACGGACGCAGCACCGCCAGAATCTTCTCTTCGCGCTCCTTGCGCCTCGGATCGAACATCTGGGCAATCTGGGCCTGCGTCGCCTCGTCCAACTCGGCGATCTGCTCGCTTTCGATCCCGGTTTTTGCCGACAGCGTTGCGGCAGAGGGCTTGTCCATCTCCGCCATCGCCATGTCGATGATCGGGCCATAAAGCCGGTCGACCATTTTCTCCAGACTGCCCGGCGGGATCAGCGCTGCCGTCGTCGTCTCGGCCAGCGCCAGCCGCGCGGGCTCGACCGGAGGCAATTTGCTCATGTCGAACAGCTTTTCGAGAAAGGCGATCGCCTCGTCCATCTGCTGTTGCAGCTTGGCCTTCGCCAGGTCGAGGGCCGCCGCCTCGCCCGGCTCCTCATCTTTCGCGATCGTCCATTCCTCGGGCGCATCGGCCACAAGGGCGGCGGCGGGCAGCGGCGCGGCGACCAGCGCGGCGGCGGCTGTGGCCGCGAGCAGGGGGGGGCGAGTCCAGATCCTGGTCATGGTCATCCGCTCCTATTTCGACCCGCTCGCCGCGCCCGCGGCTTGCAGCTCCTCGCGAAAGCGTTGCAGCTCGGCGGGCAGGCGTTCCATCGACTTGGCGACCGATTGCGCCTGCCACGCGGCCACATCGGGGTCGTTCATCACCTGCACCGATTCAACGGCATATTTCTGCCCGGTGGGGGTAGCGAAAAAGGCCTCGACCTCGCCCATTTCCGCGACGGTAAAGCGCCGCGCATAGGCACGCGCCATGGCATCGAACAGGCCGGGAAGCTGCTGTTTCACATCGGCGACCGCCAATTGCTGCTGCCGCGCGATAAAGCGGTCGAACACTGCCTTGACCTTGGGGTTTTTCAGCGCCTCCTGCAATCCCGGCTGCTGGTTGAAACCGCCCATGATGTTGGACATGGTCGCACCGACAATCTGCCCCATCATCGCCTCGCGCTGCGAAGGCGGCATCATCACTTCCAGCAGCTTTGTCGCCGCCGCCACCCGCTCGGGTGCCGGCGCGTCGACGGCGGGCGCGGCGGCGGGAGCCGGGGCGGCCTGTGCATAGGCAGGCGCCGCACAAAGCGCACCCAAAAAGATGAAGGCAGAACGGATCGACATGAAGAAATTCCTTTTCCTGATGGTCAGGCGGCCTTTCTCTCCGCCTTTTGCCGCTGCTTCAACCATTTCGACATTTGTTCGCTGACATCGCGGCCGTCGCGAATGCCCCAGACGACCAGGCTGGCGCCGCGCACAATGTCCCCGGCGGCAAAAACGCCGGGCAGGCTGGTCATCATCGTCTGATGATCAACGCGCAGCGTGCCCCAGCGGGTGACGCTCAGATCGGGCGATCCGAACAATTGCGGCAGATCCTCGGCATCAAAGCCCAGCGCCTTGATCACCATGTCGGCGGGCACGTCGAATTTGCGGCTCGGGTCGGGCTCGGGGCTGCGGCGACCGCTGGCATCGGGCGCGCCCAGCCGCATTCCCGCGACCGCCACTTCTTTCACGGCCTTGTCGGCGGTGAAGCTTTCGGGGGCCGACAGCCAGACGAACTCGACGCCTTCTTCCTCGGCATTGGCAACTTCGCGCTGCGATCCCGGCATATTCTCCCGGTCGCGGCGATAGAGGCATTTCACCGATTTCGCGCCCTGACGCACGGCGGTGCGGACACAGTCCATCGCCGTGTCGCCGCCGCCGATGACGACGACATGCTTGCCCTTGGCATCGAGCCGCCCGTCGTCAAAAGCGGGAACATCGTCGCCAAAGCTCTTGCGGTTGGACGCAATCAGATAGTCGAGCGCGCGGATCACCCCTTGGGCGTCATTGCCCGCGACATTAATCTCGCGCGGCTTGTAAACACCGGTCGCGACCAGAATCGCGTCATGCTTGCGGCGCAATTCATCCAGCGTCGCATCGCCGCCAACCTCAAAGCCCAGATGGAAGTGGATGCCGCCCGCTTCCAGCCGCTCGATACGGCGCATCACCACGGGCTTTTCCAGCTTGAAACCCGGAATGCCATAGGTCAGCAGCCCGCCCGCGCGGTCGTGCCGGTCGTAAACATGCACCTCATGCCCTTCGGCGCGCAAATATTCAGCCGCGGTCAGCCCGGCAGGCCCCGCGCCGATGATGCCGACCGATTGCCCCGTCGCGGGCCCGGCCTGCAGCGGCTCGACCCAGCCTTCGGCCCAGGCCGTGTCGGTGATATATTTTTCGACGCTGCCGATGGTCACCGCGCCATGGCCCGAAAATTCGATCACGCAATTGCCTTCGCACAGGCGATCCTGCGGACAGATGCGACCGCATATTTCGGGCATGGTCGATGTCGCGTTCGACAATTCATAGGCTTCACGCAGCCGCCCTTCGGCGGTCAGGCGCAGCCAGTCGGGAATATGATTGTGCAGCGGGCAGTGGACCGAGCAATAGGGCACGCCGCATTGCGAACAGCGCGCTGCCTGTGCATCGGCCTCCGGCGGAGCATAGCGTTCGGCGATTTCCTGAAAATCGCGCGCGCGCTCCTCGGCGGACCTCTTGTCCGGATAATTTTGTTCGCGCTCGACAAATTTGAGCATCTTATCGGCAGCCATCGGTGCAATCCCCTTTGTTGAAGGGGGAAATGCAGCCTGCTCACCGGCTTGTCATCAGTGAATTGCTATTCAGGGCAGTATAACTGACCTAAATTCCTTGCCATTTTACCGCTCGAAAGCGCCCCTGTAATTATCTTACATTATTTAGGGCGGCTTCGGACCTAACTCATGGCAAGCCAGATCAGGGCGATGCTGCCGATCACGATCCGATACCAGGCAAAGGGCGCAAAACCATAGCGGCCCACCACGGCGACAAAGGCCTTCACCACGACCAGCGCGACCAGAAAGGCGGTCACCAGCCCGATGGCAATCGCGCTCACATCGTCAAAGGTCAGGATCGCGCGGTCCTTCCACAGCGAATAGACGGTCGCCCCCATCATCGTCGGCACGGCCAGGAAAAAGCTGAACTCGGCCGCGGTCTTGCGTTCGACCCCCATCAACAGCGCGCCCATGATCGATGCGCCTGACCGGCTGACGCCGGGGATCATCGCGATGCACTGGACGATGCCGATGCCGATGGCGGTGCGGACGGGCATGGTCTCGACGCTTTCGACCTTCACCGTCTTGACCATGCGTTCGATCAGCAGGATCGCGATGCCGCCCAGCACCAGCGCCACCGCCACCGTCGTCGGCGACTGCAGCAGGACGCGAATCCCTTCATAGGCGACCGCGCCGATCAGCATCGCGGGCAGAAAGCCGATCAGGATGTTGCGGGTAAAGGCGATGGCGGGCGCTTCGCGGCGCAGCAGTCCCTGGCTGACCGCCCAGAAGCGCGCGCGATAAGCCACCAGCACCGCCAGAATCGCGCCCAGCTGGATGGCGATCTTGAACGCCGCCGATCCTTCGCCCTTGAATCCCAGCAATTCGCTCGCAAGGATCAAATGCCCGGTCGAGGACACGGGCAGAAATTCGGTCAGCCCCTCGATAATGCCCAGCAGGACGGCGGTCAGCCACATGCTCATGCCGCGCCCCCATTTTGGCCGTGGTCGTCGGGGTGGGGAAGGGCACTTGGCATAGGGATCCCGTTTCTGTGGCTGCGATGGCAAAGGGTGACAAGAAAAGAGCGCCCGACCACCGCCGGACGCCCCTTGTCCTTGATTGATGCCTAGGCAGAAGCGCCGCTTTTTTCCAGTCGCATTTGCAACCCAAAGCGTCGCCAGCCCTTATTGCGCGGCACTTTCGACCGCATCGGTAATTTCGGCAAAGCGCCCGTTGCGCTTATATTGCACCAGCCAGCCGTCGGCGACTGCGGGCAGCGACGTCGCGCCAATCCCCAGCGCGTGCAATCCTTCGGCGCCCTCGACCACGACATTGTCCCGCTGCAGCATCAGCCACTGGTCGCGGGTGATCGGTGCGCCCGGCGCCCAGCCCAGCCCTGTCGCCAGCGCCGATGCCACCGCATCGGGCAGCTCGACGAACAGCCGCTTGCGTCCCGTCGCCTCGGCGATCCAGCGCAGCAGCGCCGCCATCGTCATCTGCTGCGGCCCGCCCAGTTCGAACAGCTTGCCCGCTGCCTGGGGCTCCAGCGACGCCACCACGGCATCGGCAACATCGCCGACATAGACGGGCTGCAACCTCGTATTCGGGGCGACGACCGGCACGACGGGCGCGATACGGATCATCCCGGCGAAACGATTGATGAACTGGTCCTCGCGCCCGAAAATGATCGAGGGGCGCAGGATAACGGCGCCCGGAAAGGCTGCGCGCACCGCGGCTTCGCCATCGCCCTTGCTGCGACCATAGCGCGAGGGGCTCTCGCTGTCGGCGCCAATGGCCGACAAATGCACCAGTGCGCGCACGCCCGCCGCCGCCGCGGCTTCGGCGACATGCTTGGCGCCTTCGGCCTGCACCGCGATCATATCGTCAAAGCTGCCCGCCAGGTTGATGACGGCATCGCTACCCGCCACCGCGCGCGCGACGCTGGCTGCATCGCGCACATCGACAGCGACGAACTGCGTCTGGCCCAGCCCGCCGAGCGGCTTCAGAAAAGTGGCCTGCCGCGGCTGGCGCTGGGCAACCCGCACCCGCGCGCCGCGGCTCAAAAGGCGCTGCACGACATAGCGGCCGACAAAGCCGCCGCCGCCTATCACGGTGATCAATTGCCCATCGAGTCTCTGCATTGCGTCCGCCTGTATCCGGTTGATCGATTCTCTCATGCAGCCAAAGCGAGGCCGCGCCCCGCCCCCATGCCGCGAAGCGCCCGCCGGGGCAAGGGGCATGGGGCCGCGCGGGGCGCAAATGCGTGGGCGCCGCAATAAATTTCGCCTCGATGGCGCCACCACAGTTGACAAGCCGCGCACCCCCCCGCTAAGCGCCCGCACCTACCCCGTGCCCAGATGGCGGAATTGGTAGACGCACCAGCTTCAGGTGCTGGCGATCGCAAGGTCGTGGAGGTTCGAGTCCTCTTCTGGGCACCATTACCTTCTAAGCTCTTGAAAAAGCTAGAAGTAACTGGAAATCCTCGCGTTTTTCTCACCTGCCTGTTACATGTGTAACAATGGAAAACGCTATGCGAGAGTACGAAACCAAGGTCGGGGCAACCTATTATTTCCGCCGTGTCGTCCCGCCCGATTTGATCGGCCATTTCCGCACCGCGACCGGCAAACCTCGCATAGAGTGGAAATATTCTCTCAAAACTAAAGACCGCCGGGAGGCCGCCCCGAAGATTCGGAAGTGGGCCGAGGTCACAGACAAGCTTATCGACGCCGCGCGCCGGGGCGGTGCTGTCCTCAGAGCTGACCCGCCTGTGGCGGCAGGCGTCGAAGCCATGCGGCGATCGCAGGCTGTCATAGACGACATGGAGTTAGCCTCCGTCGAAGCTGCCGAGCTTGCTCGGGCGCACTGGGATGATGTTGAGGCCCGGGCCGAGGCTGACCCTGCCTTCGCTGCCCAGCAAGCTCTGCGGGCCGCCGCAACTCGCCTTGATAGGGAGCGGCAGGATATTGAGTTTGCCCGCGAGTTGGCGCGAGAGGAACGGGACGCGCGCAAGGTAGCCCTCATGGACCTGTTTGAGCGGTATGCGTCCGTGCCCGGCAGGAACGCCAAGACGATTGCCCAATGGCGTCCGTATGTCCAAAAGCTGATCGCCTTCACCGGGATTGATGATGCCACCCGGTTGACCACGCGGCACCTTATCGACTGGCGCAACCATCTTCGCGATGTGGAAACCTATCGGGGCAAGCGCCTGTCCGCCAAGACGATCAACGGCAGCTATTTGGCTGCGGTCAATGTCGTGCTGGGTTGGGCTGTTGATGACGGGCTGTTGGACAGCAACCCCGCGCGCGATGTGAAGCCCGTGCAGTTGCCCAAACAGCCGCAGACCCGGAGCCGGTCGCTGTCCGATGACGAGGCCCGCAAGGTGCTCCTTGCAACCCGGAAGGGCCGGGAAGGGAAAGAGGGTGATGACTTTGTGAACGCCAAGCGGTGGGTGCCGTGGCTCCTCTGCTACACCGGGGCGCGGGTGACCGAGATTACCCAGCTTCGCAAGGCTGACGTGGTGAAGCTGGGCGAGGTCCACGCTATTCGCATCACCCCGGACGCGGGCAGCGTCAAAAACAAGTTGGCCCGTGTCGTGCCGCTGCACCCGGACCTGATTGCACAGGGCTTCCTAACTTTCGTCGCGAAGCGCCGGGCCGGGCCACTGTTCTTCAGCCCCGACAAGCGGCGGAGTGAGAGCGCGATCAATCGGCAAGCGAACCGGCTGGGGTCCAAGCTGGCAGAATGGGTGCGGTCGCTGGGTGTGGGTGCCCCGCAACCCAATCACGCATGGCGGCACAGGTTCGTCACGCTGGGCGAACGATACGGACTATCCGAGCGCGCCGTGGACGCGATGACCGGGCACTCGTCGGGTAAGATGAACCGACGATACGGCGAAAACGAAATCGACGTGGTCTATCGTGAACTTGGGAAAATCCCGGCATTTAGGCTGTAGCCCCCTGAGGGCGATTTTCAGCACCGCAGGGACACGCGGAGGGCGGGCAGGGTGTTTTCTCTCCCGCCCCCGTTTCGGCGCTGTAGCACTAGTCTGCGAAGTCTTTCGGCGCGGTGGCGGTGGCGCTTTCACCGGGTTCCTTGTGGTTGCGCGGGCGTGTCGCCTCGCGTCGGTTGCTTGGATTTCGGTCGTGAAGTGCGCTGGGCGCACCGGATCACAGGTCGTCGAGTTCGAGGATGTCGCAGCCCAGCTCGTCGGCCTTGGCTTGCAATGCTGCCGTCCGTTCGTCTGCGGCAGATTGCTTGGCGAGACGGTCAGCCTTCAATGACCTCACCTTGTCGGACAGGCTGGGGGCCAGTTCCCCGGGAGACAAAGTGGGATTATTGTGGGAGTTGGTCCCCGGGGTTGGCGGAATGTCGGCCAACGGGTCTGGCTCGTCGCTGGGGGCCAGTTCCCCCGTATATTGTAATATAGTAGGGAGGGGGCCTTCCCTGGCTTCACCCTGTGGCAATCCAGCAAGAAGCTCCTGCACAAAGTCGAGGTATATGCGCTGCCGTGCCCCGCCTGTGGAAACCCGGACGCACTCGCGGCCCTTGTGCGTTTCAATGGCGAACGTCCGTTGCCCGATTGTCAGAGCCTTCGCGGTGCGGGTGCCAATACCGGCGAAGGGCTTGCCTTCCGGCGCGGCCTTGGCTTTGGCGGAGCGCACGGCCTGCCGCACCTGTGAGAGGCTCTTGGCCTTCGCGGTGTCGAGATGTTTACCCCGCCGCTCGAACTCACCAGCGATCGCCTGTAGGAGCGACGGAGACAGCGGGCGGCTTAGGAAGCGATCGGGGTCGAAGGTTGCCCCCAGCTTGGCGTTGAGCCGCCTTACGTCATCGCGATTGCTCGCTGCCAAGGCGACATTGCTGTCGAACCAGAGGCCGACCATCGCCATGATTGCGGCCTTGTATCCAGCGGGCTTAGGGGCGTAGGCGCGCGGCTCGCTGTCAACGCGGATGTCGGCAGCCTCCGGCCATCGGGCTTTGTAAGCCTTCACTCCGTCGAGACCCTGCCACTTGGCGATACCGCGAAGTTCCTGGGTGTGGTGTTTCCGGCGTTCCGGGGCCGTCATCCCTGACAGGTCTGGGTCGTGGCCAATGCCCTCCGGTACAAGCCCGGTGTCGGTCGTCATGGAGGGCAATAGCCCCAAGGGAGATTCTCCATCGGATGATCGGCGCGGAAGCGCGCCAGCATGGCCCGGTGCTCTGAGGCTGGGCCGGTGATGTTCCAGTCTCCCCAGCGGGGCGACTTGTCGAGCGTTAGATCGAGCTTGGCGGCGACCGCTACCAAAGCGGCGGCGTCTGCGGCTGGGTCTGTGTCAACGGGCATGGGGGTTGTCCGCACGGAAGGCGGCGACCATCGCCTTGTGCTGGGCTGCGCGCCCGCTGGCGTCCCGTCGCGCCCAATCGGGGTAGGGAATACCGAGCAGGTCGAGCATGGCGCGACAGGCTGCGATGCGGTTGCCATTGCGAGTGAAATAGTCGGCGAGGTCGGTGTTGTTCCGCAAGGCGTCAAATCCAGCGGATGAAATGGGCAATGTGCCCGGGTTGGTCATCGGGTTCCTTTCGAGTTTATGAAGTGACAATCACACGAGACAGGTAAGGGGCAGGGACGTGCAGCCTTGGTCAACCCAGCACGGACAGCGCAGGTGAAGCGGCCCCCGCCAGTTCGCACCCGAGGACAACAAAAACCGGTGCGTGAAAAGGCGAGGGCCGACAGACCGAGGGGGAAGCAACCCCGCAAGGAAATCCCGGCGCGATCAACGGAAAAGCCGCGCATGGGGACTATGGAAATAGGTCGGGGAGTGCCTAGGCTACGCAGGGCGCGCCGGAAGGTCACTCGAACTGGGGCTGTTAGGGCGGTCCCAAATCACCCGACCGATGAACGGCACTCGTAAGCCTCCACGTCTATCATCTTGATGCGCCACAGCTTGCCGCCCAGCTTGAAGCCCGGAAGCTCTCCCGAGTTGAGCAGGTCGTATATCAGCGTCGTATTGACCTCCCAGCGTTCGGCGAGGCGGGCCGGGGTGGTCAAGGAGGGGTGATCGGTCATCGGAAACTCCTGCGCGCGAGGCCTGAGGCGGAGGCCCCTCCCACCCGAATGTCGGGCCGCAGAACTGTAGGCGTTGCACGGCGACCTGTGAAGAATCACCGGTTACGGCGCACCGGTGCTCTAGCTGGCAGCGCAGTAGCGCTTAACAGTCGCGGTGCTGACGCCAAAGTGGCGGGCGGTGTCGGCGATGCTGGCGTTGTTGGCTCTGCGCCAAGCGGCGATCTTATCGGGGGTTCCGATGGCCTTCTCATTGGCAAGGTAGACGGGCTTCCGACCGAGGCCATGCTTGCCCTTGTGCGTTCTACCGGTAGCAGCCAACGAGGCGCGCGCCGCCTCTCGGCCAGCGTTGCACCGTTCGGTTATCCGGTTGCGTTCCATTTCTGCGACCTGTGCCAGCACCGCCAATATCAGCTTGCCGATGTCGCCCTCAATCTTTCCCAGCCCGTGAACGTCCACAATGACGCCGCGATCAATCAGGGTCTGCACTGTACCTTGTACGTCCAGAGCATCGCGCCCCAGCCGGTCCACGGCATAGACACAGAGCGTATCGCCCTTGCGGATGGCCTGTAGCAACTTAGCGAAGCCGGGGCGGTCGGCGGCTAGCGTCCCGCCGCTTACCCCTGTGTCGCTGAACTCTTGATCGAAGCTGCCGCCCATTGCGGCGCGCTGGGCTTCAATGTTTTGGTCCCCGGTCGATACTCGGTAATATGCAACGCGATGGCTCATGGTGCCTCCTTGGCTCAAAAGATATGCCTTTCTCGGAGGTGGCTCATATGGTGGCTCATTGGGGACGTCAACATATGTTGTGAGCCTAGCGCGTAGCTTATAACCTATGATCCTATCCGGGATGGCAGGGCTGGACAGGGTGCCGGGCGATCATCCGGCGCGCGCTGTGTAGAGCCGGGCACCCCCCACGGGGGGAAGCCGCAGCGTGTGAGGTCAGATTTGGCCCCTCGCACGGCTATGCTATTTTTTGATTACGGACGTTTTTGGTCCTTCAAGTCGTATAGTGGGCAGGCAAATGGTTTCGATTTCAGCAACCGCCTCGTTGATAACAGCCGTCACAGCGTTAACGCTGCCATGCGGTGCCACATCATAAATCGCGGCTTTCACTTCGCGAGTATAATCTGGATCGGCTCCGCGATCATCCATGTGAGCTTCGAGCATGATGTTAACGTCGATGAACTGGCGAGCGAGCTTTTCCACAGCATCTTCCAGATCAGGGCCAAATAGCGCCCGCGCTGCCGGAAGAACCTCATTCAGCTCGCTCCATTCGTCAGCCGTTTTTATGAGGCGGTTTTGTAATGCTCGAACAGTCTTAAGGCGCTGCTGATTTTCGCCTGCCCGATTTTCCCAATCTGCCCCGTGATTATCTTTAAAATGCTCTTCTGCCGCCGCAAGCTCCCAGCCATCAACTAATGGCGACCGCACATATTTCAGGGCGCGGCGCGCTTTGTATGCTGCCGTAAGTATTCTCTCTGCTTGTTCAATGTGGCGCTCTGTGACCTTTTGCCGACGCCATGCCTCGAATGTGTCGGCTCCCATCTTTGCGGCTCCCAGAACTGCGATTGCCCCGACTAGCGTTGCGACCCCTTGGACCATTGATCCCGTTGCCGCCCAGTCGAAAGGGGGGCCAAAAATATTAATCGACATCTACGCCCTTCCATTTGCCATTGGTCATTGCGGCCTTGTACCGGTAGATGGTTTCGCCTCACACCGTTAAGGAGGCAAATATGAAATATGACACGCGCTTTGCTTTGATTGATACTGACGGGGACTATCGATACCCCGACCGGATCAACGGAACGTATCAAGTAGGAAAGGAGCGCGAAGCTCTGCCTACGAACATAGCTGTATTTGCGCGCGCGATACTAGTGGACGGTAAATCTGGCAGGTTTGCGTGTAAGGACGGCAGGAAGCCGGGCGTCGTGGGCTACGGCAAGCGCGCCATCGTTGGTTATGATCTGCATCCCGATATAGCCGACATGATAGGCGTTCTGGCGTCGGGCTTCGTCGGCAAATAGACCGCAGCGGCGTTTGAGTTGCCTTTCGCTTAGCCGTCGCGGGCAGGAAGCGTATCAACGCCGCTTCCTGCTTGCGTCAGCTGTTACATGTGGATATACCAACTGTTACAGGTGTGGTCTGAAAAGCCATAGGTTTTCTACGGTTTTCAGGTGCTGGGGCGTTAGTCCTCTTCTGGCACCATTTTTTCCTGCACATATCAACGACCCACCGCTCCGGGCGGCCGGGGTCTGGTCGCGTCATAATGGTTGCGGAAGGGCGCCCGCGCGCGCCGCGGTTTTCCCGCCCAGCAACGCATGGGCTAGTCGGGCTGTTCTGCACAGGGGGATTTCAGGAAAATGGTGCCGCTTACAGGACTCGAACCTGTGACCCCATCATTACGAATGATGTGCTCTACCAACTGAGCTAAAGCGGCAATGGACGGCGCCTGTATCAGCGTGTCGGGGCGATGACAAGCATCGTTCGACAGATACAGCGCAAGGCTTCGCAAATGGAGCCGGACGGCCGCGCCAACCCCCTTGCGCCTGTCAGCGAAGGAAAATTCCGTAGCGAGTCGTCGATCCTTGCTCTTCGCTTCGCCGGCGCGGTGGCGGCTGTATCGGCATTGGAGGAAATTCAGGTGAGACTGGAGTGATCCAGCCGCGGTGCTGCCGCCGTTCGGGATTCCGGCGCCTGTCGGCCTGCCACCACGTCGATGTTGCCGAGGCCCCGGATGCCTGGGCGGGCTGGAAATTCCTCAAGGATCAATATCCCGTCCGCTCCGGATGCAACCTGCGTGGCCAATCCGCCGGGGAAGGCAAATAGTCCCTACCAATTCGCGTGGCATCCGCCCGCGAGCAGAAGAAGGGGCAGGATCATGAACAAAGGCCTTTTCCAGTCACGAAGCTTCGCGTTGCCCACGAAAGGGCGAGCGACGGCAGCTGCCTTCTGTGGACGACCGATTGGCCGGACGTCGCCCGCTCTCCGCGCCGCTTCGGGTGGGCTCGGTGCCCCATGCCGTGTTTCCCTAATCAACAGAGGAAATATTTATGCGCTATGACGTGGTCAATATTTCGGGTCGTCGGCCTGCTTTTTCCTATAGGCGGCCCGGGCGGTCTTTGGATCTTCTCATCCCCCAGATTCCGCTAGCCGAAATCAATGGAGGAATCGGCTGGGCAGACGTCTTTGATCCCACGAAAAGCGTGAAGGTCTTGGTCATTCCTTACCGACATGTGGTGGAGGGCGATCAGATCAGCCTTTTTTGGGGCGATCCCAACATGCCTGTGGCCCATTATACGGTCGATAATCTTGGCGTATCCATCTTCACTCTCGATGTTCCGGTATCGGCCATTGCATCCGAAGGCCTGACCAGGGTCTTTTACGAGGTAGTCTCTGCTTTTGGCGGGGCGCCGGAAAAGTCGCCCGAGGCGTGGGTCCTGGTCAAATTTTCCATCCCCGGCGGCCCGGACAGCGATCCTGCCACTCCCTATCAAAATGAAAATCTTGCCCCGCCTCAGATTCCCGATGAGGTGATCGACGAAGAGCAAGCGGAGAAGGGTGTCATTGTCACCATTCCGCCCTGGCTGAACATGACGGAAAGAGACCGGCTGACCCTTTCCTGGGGGACGCAGCGTCTGCGCGTTACCGATCCGTTGGTCGTTGGAGAGCCGGTCAAGCTGTTCATCGACCGCGATACGATCATCGCCGGCGGGGACGGCGACGCAATTGTCGTGCGCTATGAAATACGCGACGAGGTGAATAATTGGTCGCTCTGGTCGGTAAAATCCACGGTCGCTGTTGAGGCGGGCGGGGGCAGCCTGCCAGCGCCCCTTGTGGTCGATGCGCCTGGTGGGGTGATCGACCTTGATGCGCTGGATGGACGCGACGTATCGGTCCTCGTTCTTGCTTATCCGGAAATGGCAACGGGCGACCGCGTCCAGCTCGTCTGGGCGGGGGTGGCGTTTGACGGCAAGCCCGTTGACGATATTCAGGAAATGGAGGTGGCCCCGGGCACCTCTTTTCTGACCTTTTTCATTCGCAACAGCCTCGTGCGCGCCATCGCGCAGGGGCATGCCGTTGTGCGCTATCATGTCCATCCCGCGGCCGGGGGACCGGTACGCCCTTCGCGGCGCGTCTCGGTAGAGGTCAAGGGAGAGCTACAGCCTGTCCTCGCGCCGCCCACTGTTCGCGAAGCATCGGGCGGGGTGCTCGACCCTGCGGCCACGCAGGAAGGCGCGACGGTCGATATTCTTCCCTGGGACAGCATGTCGACGGGAGACGAGATTCTGTTGTGGTGGCAGGGAACGAGCGCCAGCGGCTCACCGACACTGTACCGCGCATCGGCTGTCGTTACCGGCAATAATCACGGTAAAATCATCAGCTTCATCGTTCCTTCGGCAGAGGTAAGCCTGCTCGCCGGTGGCTCGCTCGATCTTTATTATATGGTGCAGCCGGTCACGGGCAGTTTGATGGAATCGCCTCATTCCGCGCTGCAAATTCTGGGTGAAGCGAGCCTCAACGCACCCACGGTTGATTATGCCGATGGCGATTGGCTGAACCCCGATGCGGTTCCGCCCAGCGGCACGATTGTGCGCGTCCCTCCCTATTTGGGCATGGCTGCTGGTGACCGTATCGATCTTTATTGGGACGGCCGCGATGCTCAAAGCAGCTATTCCGACCATTTTGTGATTGGCACAAGCTGGGGCCATCGCGAAGTGCCGTTTCCGCTCGATAAATATTATGTCACCGCCAATGATGGGCACAGCGTTCGCGCTTATTACACGGTGCTATCCGATGATACGCTTCGCTCGTCCCAACGTCTGCTGCTTAACATAGGATCGGTCCCGGCTGACCTTCCTGCGCCGAAAATCAATGAAGCGGATGGTGCGACACTCGATCCGCTGGCCGCCCAGGCCAGCCTCACCGCAATCATCACCTATTCGGATATGGGTGCAGGCGATCTCGTCAGCGTGACCTGGACTGGCCCTGCCGGCGCTCCGTGGGAGGCTTCCTACACCACGGCTCCCATTCCCGTCGGCGGAGGGCAGGCTTTGGCTGTCGCTCTTCCGACTTCCCTGACGGCCTTTGCCTTGGGGCAGGGCGTGACCGTGCATTATATGGTCAATCGCGACGGGGTAAGCCGCTCTTCGGACGAGCTTGATCTGGCCGTCGGAGAGTTGCCGGTCGAGGCGCTTCCTCGCCCGCGTATCCCCCAAGCGGTGGGCGATGATCTGCGGGTCTCCACGCTCACCGGCGACCCCGATGTGACAGTCGCCCCCTGGCCCTTGATTGCGGCGGGCCAGCGCGTCTGGATGCGTCTGCGCGGGATCAAGGCGGATGGCACCCCTTATCTGGACGAGTTGCTGCTCGATGCCCCGGTGGCTAGCGCCGAGGTAGGGACCGGTATTGCACGCCCGGCGTCGCTTTCGGATCTCAAGGGGCTGCGCGATGACAGCGATCTCGACATCGAGTTCAAGGTGGCGTTCGATAAAAGGTCCGACGAGGGCAGCGCGGTCCTGTTTCCGGAACGCTCCTACCATATCGATCTCGACTGGACGCCGAGCGCCATTGCCGAAGTTCGGGAGCGCGATGCCGACGGAAAGGTCGTTCCCAACGGTGGCCGCACCATGGTCTCGACTCTCTATATCCGCGGCACCGGCACGCCGGGAACGCAATATGTCATCTTTGCCAGCGGCAATCCGCCGCTTCGTGCAACCTGCGATGCCAACGGCATCTGGGCGCGGATCATGGCCGCACAAGGGGGAGGGCTGCACCGCTACCAGGTGCAGGATGTCGCGGGACTGGAGCCGCGGTCCAATGAATATCGCGTCTCGATCATCTGATCGTCGCGCGGCGTATCCCCCATTTTTTTCAGAAATTTCAACATGCTGAATGAAGGGAATGACAATGTCTAAATTTTCCAAGGAAACCGGCCCCCGCGGTCATGGTGCCGACAAGAACAAGGGAGGCGCCAGGGCAGACGCATTGCCTCCCTGCGGCCCCGACGAAGGCGATGAGCATGGGGGGGAGGAGGAAGAAGACGAGGAAATTTTGTATGAGGCTCCGGGATCGGAACTGCTTCATGGTCGCGATTTCTTCGAAGCTCTTGATGAGGGGCTTGTAAAAAACGCGCCCGCTTTCCTCTATATCCACAAATATAATGTCGATGGCGACGAGCTTGTGCTGCGCCACCATGATACGGATCAGACCTTTACCGATCTGGTGGTGGCCGAAAATCAGAAAGGGCGCCGTATCCTTAGCGCCAATCTGGTCACCGACCCTGATTATAATATTCTGGCGGTCGTCTGGTTCTATAAAACCAACGGACGGCATGAAGCCTATTTCGCCCGCGTCGAGGAAGGGAAGAAAGGGGTTACAATTTCCGACCCCCTGCCAATCTCCTTCCCCAATGTCATCGCCCCCTTGATGGTGCGACTGGTTCCGTCGGGCGATCATTTCTACTTCGCCTGTGTCGATGCCCGAAGCGACCTTCCGTGGAGCTTCTGTCTCGCCACGCTGGATATCAACAGCCTCGAGCCCACATCGCGGGTAACCGAGATGGATGTAAAGGTTTCGGCCTCTTACAGCACGCCCGAGGAGCGGCAGTTCGCGCGCAACCTGACGCTCGTTCCCGACTATGCGGGGGGTGCCTTCCTCCAGCTGGTCAACGATATGGGGCATATCGAAACCTATCGGCTGAGCCCTCCGGAACAGGGGGGCGCCGTGGGCTATCAACGGCTTTATTCGGTCGCGCATGACGATATCGGCTATCATGCCACCCTTTATGATCCGGTCCGTTCGCGGCTGGTGACCTGTTTCTCGGTCTATTCGGTCCGCGATGGGCAACAGCCTGTTCTGGGCTATTCGCAGCCCATTTTCACCGGAAATGCCGCCGAAGAAGATGCCGTTTCCTTTGCCTTTCCGGCATTGCCTCAATTTGTGCAGCTGAATGTGCGGCCAGGGAAATATTATCGCCCCGAAATTTCCCACATCCCTTCGGATGCGGGCGGGGAGGGGACCTATCTTGTTTCCTGGGAAGGGGAAACAAGTGTGCGCTTTGCCGAATTTACGCCCAATTTCGAACCGACCAGCACGGAATATTCCGTCGATAGCCTGTCTTTTCCGGGAAATCACCGCACTGTTGCCACGCCTAAAGCCTATGGAGTTTGCTACCAAAATCAATGTGTCGAGCCGCGTTTCGCGGGGCTGAGCTTCGAGAGCCAGCTCATCGAGCGACAGGCTGTCGTGGCGGACGTGCAGTCGGGAAATACCTATTGGTTGCCCGGGCTGAATATCCTCTTCGATGACACCTACCGCAATTTGCTGAAACATTGCGACAAAACCAGCGCAAACCAACATTTGGTTGGTGTGTATCAATCGATTGAAGGGAGCAACCGACGCATTTATGGACGAGTGCACAGCGCGACCGGGCTCACCCTGCCGCCCACCGTATTGACCCCCCAGGCTCCAGGGATCGACAAGGATTTCCAACCCGCTCCCATACCGGAGAGCAATGACTTTGCCGGCATTTGGTCGAGCAATCAGCAGGGGGGCAATTACCGCATTTATGTCCGAAAATATATGGTGGATGGACGCCAAGGCATCCAATATTTCAATTCCGAGCAACAGCTTAGTGGATCAGATAATCATTATATCTGCCCGCGCATTATCTATAATGAAGAGGCGCAGCTTTTCTTTGCCTGCTGGATCAGCATAAAGGAAAAGACCTTGCAGGGAATATGGATGTCCCTGAATGGCAACACATTTTCTGCTGCGAGCTACCCGGTCACTATCACTTCGGCGCTTTATACGAATTTCCTGAATTACACGGCCGAAATTGATGAAAATGTGACGCAGCGCATCGTCCTGATGAACCATGGCGATGGCGTCATCGTCGCCCTTCAGGAAGCCGCCTCGAAGATCAATTTCTTCCGCGTCGGGCGGCCTGTGATGGGCGGATCGGCGGTTAACCTCATGCTTTCCTATTCACATGCTTCAATGGGGCGTTTTGCGGCTGTTTACGATCCTCTGAGCAGCCATATCATGCTGGTATTCATTGCCCCGACAGGAGGCGTGAACGGCGTATTGGGAATGCGGCTGCGCGTGTTTAATCGACGGGGTCGATGGTATGCGCGCCCCAGTCGGGGAAGAGGGGGGCATATTCTCGCTCCCGTGCAATTGAACATGCACGCCAAAAATATGCGGACCCCGAACATCATTATTCTTTCCGAAAAAAATGGAGAGCATGAATTTCTGGTGTCCTGGTGCGAAGTCCCCCCGACTCCAGTCCCCGGTCCCCGGGTGGACCCTGTGTACTTCTCAAAATTTGATATGTTTTTCAATCGCTTGGGTCGAGAGAAGGAGGTGAATCGCGGCGCGGTGTGCGGGCCCGGTGAGTTGGCGGCGAGCGAAAACCAGATCGCCTTCATGTTTCATTCGACCCATATCGACGGCGTCACGCTGCGCAGCGAGGGCGTGCTGTCCAACGTGGCATCGGTCAACGTCTTTTTCGAGCGAACGGTCGAGGATGATGGTGCGACCGCCCCAGCGAACGATTGACCTGGAAGGGGCGGCGCCACAGCCGCCCCTCCTTGGAGGACTGACTTTTCTATCGCCCTTCAGCCAGGGAGTATTTCATGAACAGTAATTGGGGCCGCGGGCTCGACATTTTTTACGACGGGACGGGGCATGAAACCTTTGGTACGGCGATCAGTACCGAGTTAAGCGCCCATCTTGTCGGCTTTTTCTCTTCGGCAGCTGCACCTCATACCCGCATGATTTTGGGCCGGTTGCGTACGGGCAAGGGGGTGCGTTTTCCGATGGACCGCATGACGGTCTATTCGGAAAGGATTCAAAAGGATGTGTCAGCGACCACCGTAAAAGGTACCGATGAATTTATAGCGACCTGGGCAAGCGAATATCCTTCGGGGCAAAACCGCATCTATGCCCGTGAATATGATGTGACCCAGCGCGGCATCGCCGCCTGCTACCCCGAAATTCAGGTCAGCCAGTCCGACGGTGAATATGTCTGTCCCCGCATCATCCATAACCCGGAAAAGGACCTGATTTTTGCCTGCTGGATCAGTCAGGCGGACAAGCAGTTGCAGGGGCTGTGGTTTCGGCGTCATGGTTTCGCAACCGCTTCCTATCCGATCATGGTCACGGATCGGCTGCACGGCACATTTCTGAAAGCCTATGGAGCCGTGGAAGCCAATTTGGCGACCGACGTGAATATCGTCCTGATGAACCATGGCGATGGCGTCATCGTCGCGCTTCAGGAAGCGGCGTCGAAGATAAACTTTTATCGGATAGGGGCGCCGCAGGCAGGCAATTCAACCGTGACCTTGCTCACCAGCTATTCCGACAGCAGCCTCAAGAAATTTCACACGGCTTTCGATCCGGTGAATAACCGTATCATGCTCGTTTTCGTTGGTGCGAGCGATTATATCTATGGCGAAAAGCTGCAACTATTCCGGTCGGGAGAAAGCTGGAAAGCGCAGCCCGTTACTGGACCAGAGGGAGAAATATTGGCGCCGATCCGGTTGAATGAGGCTTTGAACAGCTGTTCTTTTCCTTTTGTCTGCGCTGTGGCCCCGGACGAGGGGCCGGCGGAATTTCTGCTGTGCTGGAGCGCGGCGGCCAAGGGGATTTTCGTCAACCGCTTCAATTCCGATTTCTATTCGCTGAAAGAAGAGCAGGCGATCAATGTCGGCAATGCCGGAAACCAGTATCCGCGCATCGTGATGAGCGACAATCAGGGGGCGGTGCTGTTCAAATCCACCCTGACCGGGGACGCGGTGCAGATTTATGTCGATGATCTTGCCACCATGCCCAATCCCCTGACGCTGGACGACGCGGACCCGGATCCGGATCCGGACTAAAGGCTGGCGGCCAGCGCAAGCAATACGCCGGTCGCCACCAGCGCCAACCCCTGAGCTTCGTGCCAGCGGACAGGCTGGCGCAGATAGAAATGGGCAAAAGCGATGGTGAAGATCACCTCGACCTGCCCGACGATCCGCACCAGCGCGGCGGGGGCAGCGGCAAACCCGACATACCAGCAGGCCGAGCCAAGCGCCGACAAGAGGCCGATTTCTGCCGAGGGGCGATATTGACGCAGCACCGCGATCAATGTTGCACGGTCACGCGCCGCCGCCCAGCCGATGTGCAGCGCGCTTTGCATCGCCATCACCACGACCAGCGTGACCAGCGCTGATCCGACCAGATCGACCCCCGAAAGCTGTGCGGTCGCAAATTTGATGGCGATGGCGGCGAAGGCAAACATGGCGCCCGCACCCAGCCCATAGAGGGCGGCGGGCTGGCGCATCGCCGGCCAGATGTGACGCGCCTTCATCCCCTGTCCTCCCAAGGCGAGGGTCAGCACCCCCAGGACCCCCAGCCCGATGCCCGTCCAGACCAGGAGTGAAAAATTCTGCCGGAAGAAAAGTGCCGTAAAAAGGGCGGCCTGAATCGCCTCGGTCTTGGAAAAGGCAGTGCCGACCACGAAGCCGCGATGCGAAAAGGCAAGGATCAGGCAGAGGGTGCCGATCATCTGGCAGAGGCCCCCGGCCGCCGCCAGCGCGAGGAAGGCGGCGGTCAACGCCGGAAGCGGCGTCGCGTGCCATCCGAGCCACAGACCCGCGAACAGCAGGGCAAAGGGCAGGCCATAGAGATAGCGCACCAGCCCCGCGCCGCTGACGCTCATCGTGCCGCGCAGCCGTTCCTGACTTGCGGTGCGCCACGCCTGAAACAGCCCGCCCATCAGCGCGGCGGGCAGCCAGATAAGGTTCATGCCTGCTCGCTCGCATATGCTGTCAAGGAAATGAGGGGCGGCGCTTGTCTCGCCATCCCCTGCCCGGCCGGGCGATCAAAAGCGGTGATTTCCAAAAATTGGCCTTTCTCCCCCATTGCCCCATGATCGGGCTTGCTCTATGTAATTAGCATACTAAGTATTAAAGCGGCAATGGAGAAGGGGGAGAGATATGGGCGGGGCGAAGCGGCTCCATGGGATGCCATGAACGATTTTGACCATAAGCTCGCTGCCCTGATGACACGCCTTGCGGGGCCGGGGGAGGTGGCCGGTCTGGCGCGGCTGTCGGGCGGCGCCAATATGGAAAGCTGGTCCTTTGACTGGGCAGGCGGGGGCTTTGTGCTGCGCCGCGCGCCCTCGGCCAAATATATGGCGGACCGCCCCTTTGGCCATGAAACAGAGGCCGCGCTGGTCCGCACCGCGCGTGCAGGCGGGGTGATGGCGCCGGAGGTGGTCGGCGTGCTGGAAGAGGGCGACGGGCTGGGCACCGGCTATGTCATGCGGCGGATCATGGGCGAGGTCGCGCCTGCAAAGATATTGGCCGATCCGCCGCCGACTTTGCTTGCCGATATGGGCCGCGAACTGGCGCGGATCCATGCCCTGCCGGCGTCCGCCCTTCCCGATGCCATTCCGGTGATGGACTATGGCGATGCGTTGGCGGCGCTGAAGGCACAATTTGAAAGCTATGGCGGCGACCGGCCGATCATTGCGCTTGCAATCCGCTGGTGCGAGGCGCATCGGCCCGCGCCGGTCGATCCGGTGCTGGTCCATGGTGATTATCGCATGGGTAATATGATGGTCGGGCCGGAAGGGCTGCGCGCGGTGCTCGACTGGGAACTGGCGCATCGCGGCGACCGTCATGAGGATCTGGCCTTTGGATGCATGACCGTCTGGCGCTTTGGTATGCTCGACCGGCCCGCGCTGGGGCTTGGCAGTCTTGATGACTATTTTGCCGCTTATGAAGCAGCGGGCGGCGCCCCGGTCGATCGCGACCGTTTCCATTACTGGCTCGTTTATCGCACGCTCTGGTGGGCGCTGGGCTGCCTGCAAATGGGGCAGATGTGGCGCAGCGGCGCCGATCGCACCGTCGAGCGTGTCGTGATCGGGCGCCGCACCGCCGAACAGGAGCTGGACCTGCTTGCGCTGCTGGAAAATGACGCTCCGGATGCAGAGAAAATGCAGCCCCTGCCGCCCTCGCTATCTCCCTCCGGATCACCCGCGGGGGAGCCGACCAATGGCGAAATTCTGTCAGCGGTACGCGACTGGCTCGATCAGTCGATCAAGCGCGACGCCGAAGGCCATGCGAAATTCGAGGTGGTCGTCGCAATGAATGCGCTCGGTATCGTCATGCGCGACCTCGACGCTGCCGTCCGCGCCGAGGATCGTGCGCTGGCCGATGATCTGCTCAGCGGCGCGCGCAGCCTCGCCGAGCCGGGGTTGCTGGGTCGCCTCCGCCGCGCCGCGCTCGACAAATGTGCGGTCGACAGCCCCAAATATGCCGCGCTCGCTCGTGCCCGCGCACAGTGGGCCCGCGCGCAATGGGAAAGATAAGAGGGGGATTTATGGACTTCAGCATTCCCGCCGAGCTTCAGGCCTATCTTGAGGAACTCGACACCTTTATCGAGACCGAGATCAAGCCGCTTGAGGCCGCGGATGACAATATCCGCTTTTTCGACCATCGGCGCGAGCATAGCCGGACCGACTGGGACAATCAGGGTCTGCCGCGCGAGGAGTGGGAGGCGCTGCTGCGCGAGGCGACGCGCCGGGCCGATGCGGCGGGCCACTGGCGCTTTTCCGCACCTGAAAAATATGGCGGGCGCGGCGGCAGCAATTTGTGGATGGCGGTCATCCGCGAGCATTTTGCCGCCAAGGGGCTGGGCCTGCATAATGATCTGCAAAATGAGCACAGCATTGTCGGCAATTTCCCCTTTGTCGAAATGTTCGAACAATTTGGCATCAGCGACGCGCAAAAGGCCGAGTTCATCCTCGGCGGCTTTGAAGGCACGCGCCGCACCGCCTTTGGCCTGACCGAACCCGAGCATGGATCGGACGCCACCCATATGAAAACCCGCGCGGTGCCCGAGACGCGCGATGGCGTGCCGGGCTGGCGCATCGATGGCGAGAAAATGTGGACGACGGGGATGCACGCCGCCACCCATTGCGCGACCTTTTGCCGCACCAGCGGCGCAGATGGCGAGGCGAAGGGCATTAGCTGCCTGCTCGTCCCCAATCCTTCTCCGGGGCTCAAAATCGAGGAATATCTGTGGACTTTCAACATGCCCACCGATCATCCGCGCGTCAGCTTTACCGGGGTCTGGGTGCCCGACAGCGCGCGGCTGGGACCGGAAGGCGGCGGGCTGTCGATCGCGCAAAGCTTCGTCCACCAGAACCGCATCCGCCAGGCGGCCTCGTCGCTGGGCGCGGCGGTTTACTGCATCGAGGAAAGCGTGCGCTATGCCCGGACGCGCAAGCCCTTTGGCGAAGCGCTGGCCAAAAATCAGGCGATCCAGTTTCCGCTGGTTGAACTTGCCACACAGGCCGAAATGCTGCGCCTGCTCATCCGCAAGACGGCGTGGGACATGGACCAGATACCGCACCGGGAGATCGAACATCGCCTGTCAGACAAGGTGAGCATGTGCAATTACTGGGCGAACCGCCTCGTCTGCAAGGCCGCCGACCGCGCGATGCAGGTGCATGGCGGCATCGGCTATTCGCGGCACAAGCCCTTTGAGCATATCTATCGCCACCATCGCCGCTATCGCATTACCGAAGGGGCGGAAGAGATACAGATGCGAAAGGTCGCCGCCTATCTTTTCGGATATTTGGGGCCACGCCGCGAAACGCTGGGACGCCTCTAGGATCAGCGCCCCCAAGGAGTGGGGCTGGGAGATTGGCGGGGCAGGGGCAGGGACAAAGGCCTTGCCCTATACCTTCGGCTCTCCCTATAAGTTAGCATTCTAAGCATATTGGGAAGCGGAGCCGCAGGCGGGATGACGAGAGCCGATCCGAAAACATTATACGACCGGATATGGGAGGCGCATGCCGTTGCCGAGGATGATGGCGAGACTCTGCTCTATATCGACCTGCATCTGCTTCACGAAGTCACCTCGCCGCAGGCTTTTGCGGGCTTGCGGGCGGCGGGGCGCGCGGTGCTCCGTCCCGAACGCGCGCTTGCGCTTTCGGACCATAATGTTCCGACGCGCGGGCAGGCGAAAGGAACCGCGGGGGTCGCCGACGATCAGGCGCGCGCGCAGCTTCAAACCCTCGCCGACAATGTACGCCGCTTTGGCATAGAGGCTTATCCGATGGGCGATCCGCGCGGCGGCATCGTCCATGTCGTCGGCCCCGAACAGGGACGATCACAGCCGGGCATGACCATCGTTTGCGGCGACAGCCACACCTCAACCCATGGCGCTTTTGGCGCGCTCGCCTTTGGCATTGGCACGTCGGAAGTGGAGCATGTCCTTGCCACCCAGACGATCCGTCAGCGCAAGTCGCGCAATATGCGGATATGGGTCGATGGCCAGTTGCCGCCGCATGTCCATGCCAAGGATCTGGCGCTGCACCTGCTGGCGACGATTGGCGTCGATGGCGCCACGGGCCATGTCATCGAATATGCCGGGCCGGCTGTCGCCGCGCTGTCGATGGAAGGGCGGATGACGCTTTGCAATCTCAGCATCGAAATGGGCGCGCGCGCGGGGCTGGTTGCGCCTGATGAGCGGACCTTTGCCTATTTGCGTGGGCGTCCTGCCAGCCCGTCAGGCGCCGCCTGGGACGCGGCGCTGGCACGCTGGCGCGCCCTTGCCAGCGACCCCGACGCCCGGTTCGACCGCGCGGTGCGGATCGACGCCGCCGATGTGGCGCCGATGGTGAGCTGGGGCACCAATCCGTCACAGGTGGTGGGGGTGGATGGCCGCATTCCCGATCCTGCGAGTTTTGCCGACCCCCATGCCCGCGCCGTGGCCGAGCGCGCGCTGGCCTATATGGATCTGGCGCCGGGTGCGCCGATTGCGGGGCTGCGGCTCGACCGCATTTTCATCGGCAGTTGTACCAACAGCCGGATCGAGGATTTGCGGGTTGCCGCCGATATCGTGCGCGGGCGCCGGGTGGCGGATCATGTCCGCGCCATGGTCGTGCCGGGGTCAGGGCTGGTCAAGCGGCAGGCCGAGGAGGAGGGCGTCGCCGACACGCTGATCGCCGCCGGATTCGACTGGCGTGAACCCGGTTGTTCGATGTGCGTGGGCATGAACCCCGACCGGCTCGTGCCCGGTGAACGCTGCGCGGCGACGTCGAACCGTAATTTCGAAAACCGGCAGGGACGGGGCGGGCGCACCCATTTGATGAGCCCCGCGCTTGCCGCCGCCAGCGCCCTTGCGGGCTGTATCGCGGCTCCGGCGGATATGGGCTGAGACTGGCCCGCCGGTCAGGAAAGCGCGGCTTCAAAGGCCGCAATTGCCCCGGCATAGCGCAGGGTGCGCGCAATATCGTCCAACCCCTCCATCAGCACGCGGCGATCATGCGGGTCGACCGAAAAGCCGATTTTCTCGCCTGAGGAGAGGCTGATCTGCCTCTCGGCCAGATCGACGGTCATCGGCGCAAATTGCGTCCGGGCCGCTTCCCCGCGCAGCCGCGCGCAGGTCTCCGCAGGCAGGCGGATAAGCAGCAGGCCGTTCTTGCGCGCATTATTGGCGAATATATCGCCGAAGCTCGGCGCGATGATGCAGCGGATCCCGAAATCGGCAAGCGCCCACACCGCATGTTCGCGCGATGAGCCGCAGCCGAAATTGCGCTCGCCGATCAGGATGGTGGCGTCGCGGCAGGGTGGGCGGTTGAGGATGAACTCCGCCCGCTCGCAGCCATCCTCGGCATAGCGCAGCGCCTGAAACAGATGCTTGCCTAATCCTTCGCGGGTCAGGGCCTTCATATAGGTAGCGGGGATGATCATGTCGGTGTCGATATTGGCGAGCGCGAGGGGCGCGGCCACGCCCGTCAACCGGATAAACTTCTGCATGTCACCCCTTTGCTGAAAGATAGTATTCTAAGTATATCATTGCTGCCTGTTGTGCAACGATAGCGAGCTGGAGTATCTGTCATGGATATTGCCGCTTGATCCCTAGGGCTCTAAGGTTCGCGGAAAGGGGAACATCATTGGCCAGCAAGACGCAAAGCTTTCGCCATTCGGCGGAATATTACACGCATCCGGAAAACAGCATCGGCTATCTCGCGCGGATCGTCTTTCGTTCCTTCTCGCGGCTGCTCGAACGCAAGACGCTCACCCATGATGTGTCGGCGGGACAATGGCGCTTCCTGCGCCAGCTCTGGCGCGAGGACGGCATCACCCAGCGCGAGCTGAGCGAAAGGGTGGGAATGCGCGAACCGACCACCGTGGTCGCGCTCAAGGGTCTGGAAAAAGCGGGCTTCATCACCCGCAAGAAGACCGAGGAGGATCGACGCAAAACCTATATTTATCTCACCCCGCACGCCAGGAAGCTCGAGCTTATCCTCGCGCCGATGAATGCCGAAGTGCATGAAGTGGCGACGCGCGGCATGACGGACAAGGAAGTGGAGACGCTTCAGGCGCTGATGCGGCGGGTGATCGACAATCTGGCGGAGGAAACCGCCAATCTGGCGGTTCTTTCGGACGTCAAGGCATAGGATTTCTCACCTGGGTAATTTCTTGCGCCCGGGCAATTGACGCCCGCCTCTCCGACCAATAGGTTAGTATTCTAACTATATGGGCCGGGAGGGATTTGTGACCAACATTGCCGTTATCGTGGGAAGTACGCGCGAAGGTTCCTTTAACCGTCTGCTCGGCAATGCCGCGATAGCTGCGCTCAAGGAAGCCGGGGCGAATGTCACCGATGTCGACCTCGCGACATTTGATCTGCCGCTTTATTCGGCGGCGATTGAGGCCAATGCTTTTCCCGCGGATGCCCAGCGGCTGAAGAGCCTCTTCGCCGCGCAGGACGGGCTGCTCTTCGTCTCGCCCGAATATAATGGATCGGTGCCCCCGCTCCTGAAAAATGCCATCGACTGGGCGTCGCGCCCGACGGGTGAGGAATCGCTGATCGCGCTTTCGGCCTATCGCGGCAAGGCGAGCGCAGTGATGTCGGCGTCGATTAGCCCCTTTGGCGGGCTGCGCGGGCTGCTTCATCTGCGGCAGATACTCTCGACCATCCAGACTCTGGTGATCCCTGAACAAGTGCTCGTGCCCAACGCGCATCAGGCATTTGATGCAGCGGGGAATTTGACCGAGGCGCTTCCCGCCTCGCTCGTCCAGATGACCGCAAACCGCCTCGTCGCCGTCGCGGGTGCGCTCGCAGCCTGACTCTTTTACCGCTCGATATTGTCGCCCCAATCGGCTTCGAGCGTTTCGAGCAGCGCATCGAAACGATCCTGTCCCAGCCGCTCGGCAAGCTGCGCGGTCAGCGTATCCATCGCGCGCTGCGCGTCGCGGCGCATCCGTGCGCCCGTCTCGGTCAGCGATACAATCATATGGCGGCGGTCCTTTGGATCGGGCGCCATATCGACAATCCTCAGCGCCGCCATCTGTGCGATGGTCTTGTGGATCGCCTGCCGGCTGACCCCCAGATTGCGGGCGATATCCGACGGGCGCACGATTCCGCTGACGATATTGGTCATCACCATGGATTGCGACCGGCTGACGTCGGGCCAGCCGCGCGCGTGCAGGCGCGCCTGCAAGCCTTCGTCGAGCCAGCAAAAGCGCTGAAACAGCGCGATGATCAATTGATTGGTGCGCATAAAGGCCGGGCATCTTCCTGAATCCGGCCATGTGCCGGGGACAGCAGGCTAGAAGAGGGCTAAGGGTGAGGCAAGCAACAGGGATATTGCTAACCCAAAATACTTAGTATACTATCTTTCTAATGAGTGAGAGTTGAGATGCAAAACAAGGTTGAATCCCCCATGCATGGCCTGATGCAAAATGTCCCGCTGACGGTCGATCGCATCCTCGATCATGCCGCGGCCTGGCATGGGGGGCGGGAGATTGTGTCGCGCGATGGCGAGGGCCGCGTCACCCGGTCGAGCTATGCCGCCGTCCATGCCGACGCAAAGCGCGTGTCGAACGCGCTTGCTGCTGAAGGCATAAAGCCCGGCGACCGGGTCGCCACCATGGCCTGGAATGGCGCGCGCCATTTGGCCGCCTGGTATGGCGCCGCGGGCATGGGGGCGGTGCTCCACACGCTCAACCCCCGGCTGTTCCTCGAACAAATTGCCTATATCGCCAACCATGCCGGGGACCGGCTGTTGATTGCCGATCCCGCGGTGGCGGACCTTGTTGCCGAATTGCTGCCGCAAGTGCCGTCGATCGAGAAAGTCATCTTCTTTTGCGAGGCCGCCTCGCTGCCCGAAACCGCTTATCCGGCGGTGGCGTTCGACGACTGGATCGCGGGGCATTCGAGCGAATTTGACTGGGGCGATTTTGACGAGAATCTCGCCTGCGGCCTCTGCTACACCAGCGGGACGACGGGCAATCCCAAGGGCGTGCTCTATTCGCACCGCTCCAACTATATCCATGCGCTGATGACCTTGCAGCGCGACGCGCTCGCCCTGTCGGCGCGCGATACGGTGCTGCTCGTTGTGCCCATGTATCATGCCAATGCCTGGGGCGTCGTCTATTCGGCGCCGGCGGTGGGGGCAAAGCTGGTGCTGCCGGGGCAGAGGATGGACGGCGAATCCATCTATAATCTGATCGAGGAAGAAGGGGTTACCTATTCGGCGGCGGTGCCGACCGTATGGCAGATGCTGCTTCAATATATGCAGGATAATGGCAAGCGCTTCACGACGCTGGAGCGGGTGACCATCGGCGGCTCGGCTTGTCCTGAATCGCTGATCCGCATTTTCCGCGACGATTATGGCGTCGATGTCGTCCAAGGCTGGGGCATGACCGAAACCTCGCCGCTTGGCACCGTATCGGTGCCCAATGCCGCGGTCGCCGCCCAGCCGGAAGCGGCGCAAATGGCCTATAAGCTCAAACAGGGTCGGCTGCTCTGCGGGCTGGAGATGAAGCTGGTTGATGATGCCGGGCAGCGCTTGCCGCATGACGGAAAAACGCCGGGCCGCCTGATGATCAAGGGGCCGACCATCGCCAGCGCCTATTTTGGCGGCGAAGGCGGCGATGTGCTCGACGAAGAGGGTTTTTTCGATACGGGCGACGTCAGCACCATCGACGATCAGGGCTATATGCAGATTACCGACCGGGCCAAGGATGTGGTCAAGTCGGGCGGCGAGTGGATCAGCTCGATCGAGATTGAGAATATCGCCGGCGGCCATGACGCCGTCGCCATCGCGGCGGTGGTCGGCATTGCCCATCCCAAATGGGACGAGCGCCCGATTTTGCTGTGCCAGCTCAAGCCTGGAAAGACTGCCGACGCCGCCGATATTCGCGCCTATCTCGACGGCCGAATTGCCAAATGGTGGATGCCCGACGACATCATCTTCGTCGACGAAATCCCCCTCGGCGCGACCGGCAAGGTCGACAAGAAAAACATCCGCGCAGGGCTGGAGGGCTATGAACTGCCTTTCGAGGTCAGCCGATAAGATGTGCTCCACACTCGTCATCCCGGACTTGATCCGAGATCCATTCAACTCCGGTCGAGATAATGGACCCCGGATCAAGTCCGGGGTGACGAGTGTGGCGCTACAATTTTACAATCAGGAGAGAGGATGATGATGGACCCGAACGGGATTGACGGGCTGGACGCGCAATTTATCGGCCGCGCGTCGCCCACCGCGCCGCGTATTCAGGCAGGCGGCCATCCCTGTCAGGGCATTTACTGGACGGCGGCGGGCAAGCGGCCCAAGGTCGCGATCATCGCCACCCATTATAATGTCGATTTCTCCGAACATTATATCGCCCCTTATTTTGCGCGGCAGGGTTTCGGCTTCCTTGGCTGGAACACCCGCTATCGCGGGATGGAGGATCAATTTCTTCTGGAACATGCGATCGTCGATATCGGCGTCGGCATGAAATGGCTGCAAGAGGAAGCGGGGGTGGAGGCCATCGTCATCCTCGGCAATTCGGGCGGCGGTTCGCTGATGGGCGCCTATCAGGCCGAAGCGATTGCGCCGACGCTGACCGACCGGCTGCCTGCCGCCGGGCAGGATGCGCTTGCGACCCTTGTGAAGGGCGATCTTTATATCAGCTTCAACGCCCATCAGGGGCGGCCCGAGGTACTCACCGACTGGATGGATGCGTCGGTCATCGACGAAAATGACCCGGTCGCGACCGACCCCGAACTCGACCCTTTCAACCCCGACAATGGCCCGCCCTATTCGGACGACTTCATCGCAAAATATCGCGCCGCCCAGCGCGCACGCAACCAGCGCATCACCGATTGGGCGAAAGCCGAGCTTGAGCGGCTGAATGACGCGGGTATCCCCGACCGCATCTTCCCGATGTTCCGCTGCTGGGGCGACCTGCGCTGCGTTGATCCTGCCATTGACCCCTCGGACCGCAAGCCCAACTGGTGCTATCGCGGCGATCCCGCCATCGCCAATCGCTCGCCCAGCATCGGCCGCGCCAACAGCATTAAGACCTGGCTCAACATGTGGAGCCTCGAAACCTCGCCCTGTCAGGGCAAGCCGCATCTCGCCAAGCATGACACGCCCGCACTGGTCGTTCAGGGCACCGCCGACACCGGCGTTTTCCCCAGCGACGCGCGCAAGATTTTCGACTTTCTGGGCAGCGAGGACAAGCGCCTCGAACTCATCACCGGCGCCCATTATTTCGAGGATTCGATTGAGGAACGCCAGAATGCCGCCGATCTGGTCGGAGCATGGATCCGGGAGAAGCTGTAAGTGGCTGATGGGGGCACGGCTATTGTCGACGATCTGGGCCGCGCCGGTCTGGCGGTGGCGGACGGGGCGGCGCCTGTTCCGCTCACCGGCGGCGTTTCCTGCGATGTGTGGAAGGTGGAGGGCGTGGACGGCCCGCTGGTCGTCAAACGCCCGCTCGAACAACTCCGCGTCGCCGCCGAATGGCATGCCCCCGTCGAACGCGGCGCGAGCGAGGTGCGCTGGCTGAGGCGCGCGCGCGGCGTTGACCCGCGCATCGCACCCGAAGTGCTCGCCGAACTGCCCGGCTATGGCTTTGCGATGCGTTTCCTCGCTGACGCACCGGTGTGGAAAGAGGAACTGATCGCCGGACGCATCGATACGGATTTCGCCGCCGCGGTGGGCGCGCGCATCGCCGCCGTTCATGCCGCCACGGCGAACAACCCTGCCGACCACGATGCCTTTTCGACGCAGGCCATGTTTCGCGCGCTGCGGATCGACCCTTTTCTTCTCTATGTCGCGGATCGCGATGCCGAATGCGCGCCTGCACTGCGCGCGCTTGCCGAGGATCTGGCGCAGCGCCAGACGGCGCTTGTCCATGGCGACGTCAGCCCCAAGAATATTCTGGTGACTGCCGACGGCCCGCTGTTCCTTGACGCCGAATGCGCCGTCTATGGCGACCCCGCCTTTGACCTCGCTTTTTGCACCACCCATTTGCTGCTCAAAGCCGTGTGGTTCGACGACGTCCGGCTGAACGAAGCGGCGGCGGGGATGGTCGCGGCCTATTGCGCCGTCATCGACTGGGAAGCGCCCGAGGCGCTGCTGGGGCGGGCGGGCGCACTCACTGCCGCGCTGCTTTTGGCGCGGGTCGAGGGCAAGTCGCCCGCGCCTTATCTAACCGACCCCGATCATCGGCGCATTGTGCGCGATCAGGCCCGCGCGTGCCTGTTGGCGCCCGCGCCGCTCGATGCGCTCGTCGCCCAGTGGAAAAGGACAAATATATGAGTTCGCGTATCGCCGCCGTCACCGGGCGCCAGCTTTGGGATTCGCGTGGGCGCCCGACGGTCGAAGCCGAAGTGACGCTGGAATCGGGCGCGGTTGGGCGCGCGATCGCCCCGGCGGGCGCGTCGCGGGGCGCGCATGAGGCGATCGACCTGCGCGACGGTGGCAGCGCCTATGGCGGCTTTGGCGTCAATCGCGCGGTCGCGGGGATTGGCGCCGAAATCGCGGGCGCGCTCATCGGGGCCGATGCCCGTGATCAGGCGGCGGTGGACCGCATCCTGTGCGACCTCGATGGCACGGCTAACAAGGCGCGGCTGGGTGCCAATGCCGTGGTTGCCGTGTCGATGGCGGTGCTTCATGCCGCTGCGGCCGATGCAGGCGCGCCGCTGTGGCGCTATCTTGCCGATGGGCGGAAGGTTCGCATTCCGCTCCCCGAAATCCAGATTTTCGGCGGCGGCGCTCATGCCGGGCGGCGCACCGATGTCCAGGATTTCATGGTCATGTGCCCCAATGCAGGCAGCTTTCGCCGCGCGCTCGAAATCACCGATGATGTCTATCGGGCGGCCGGCCGGTTGATGGAAGAAAAGGGACCGCTCTCGGGCGTCGCCGACGAGGGCGGCTGGTGGCCCAATTTTTCGTCCAACGAGGATGCGCTGGACACGCTGACCAAGGCCATCGAGGCGAGTGGCCACCGCGCGGGCGAGGATGTGTTCATTTCGCTCGACATTGCCGCCAATGAATTTGGCGATGCGTCGGGCTATGCGCTGGCGCTCGACGACCGGCGCCTCTCGGGCGCGGAAATGGCGGCGCGTATCATCGATTGGGCAGGCCGCTATCCGATCCTGTCGATTGAGGATCCGGCCGGGCAGGATGACTGGACCACCATGGCCGCTATCACCGCTCGCATCGGCGACCGCGTGCAAATCATCGGCGACGATGTGCTCGTGACCAATGCCGGGCGGGTGGCGCGCGCGGCCGAAGCGGCGGTGTGCAATGCCGCGCTGATCAAGGTCAATCAGGTCGGCACCGTGACTGAGGCCAGGGCAGCGCTCGACGCGGCGCTCGATCGCGGCTGGGGGGCGATCGTCTCGGCGCGGTCGGGCGAAAGCGAGGATGTCACTATCGCGCATCTCGCAACCGGCTGGAACGCCGGGCAGCTCAAGGTCGGCAGCTTCACGCGCTCCGAACGCATGGCCAAATGGAATGAAATGCTGCGGATAGAAGAAGCGATAGGAAGCCACGCCGAATGGGCGGGCTTCACCGCCTTTGCCGATCCCATCGGGCGGGTGGCGGCATGATCGTCCTCCACGCGCGCCCCAGCCCCGGTTTTCGCGAAGCCGTCGATGCCATCTTTGGTCCCGGCGTGGTCGTCCATGTCGATGAAGCTGCGGCGCTTGATGGTGTGGCGGGGGATATTACCGTTCTGCTTCACGTGCTGACGCCGGTGACGGCGGAGTTTATCGCCGCTGCCCCGAAATTGAAACTGATCCAGAAGCTGGGGGTGGGGGTGAACACCATTGCGCTCGACGCCGCCCGTGATCATGGGGTCGCGGTGTGCAATATGCCCGGTACCAACAGCCAGGCGGTTGCCGAAATGGCGCTCTCGCTGATGATGGCGGTGCTGCGCCGGACCTGTTTTTTTGACGCGCGCACGCGCGCGGGCGAGGGGTGGAGCGCTGATCCGTCCGAACTGGATTCGGTCGGTGAAATCGCGGGGCGCACTGTCGGACTCGTCGGCTTTGGCCATTCGGCGCAGCGGCTCGCGCCAGTGCTCGAAGCGCTGGGTGCGCGGGTCGTCTATACGGCGCGCAGCGAAAAGCCGGTCGCCTATGATTATATACCGCTCGACCGGCTGATCGCCCAAAGCGATATTGTATCGCTCCACATGCCGCTGACCGAGGAAACGCGCGGCTCTATCGACCCCTTTGCGATGAAAAAGGGCGCGCTGCTCGTCAATTGCGCGCGCGGCGAACTGGTCGATGAGGCGCGACTGGTCGACGCGCTGGCGTCGGGCCATTTGCTCGGGGCGGGGCTGGATGTTTTTGCACAGGAGCCGCTGCCGCAGGATCATCCGCTGCTCGGCCTCTCCAATGCCGTGCTCGCCCCGCATATCGCCTGGCTGACCCCGGAAACGCTCGTGCGCAGCCTGACGGTGGCAGAGGAGAATTGCCGCCGGCTGGCTGCGGGCGAGGCGCTGCTGCACCAAGTCGTATGAAACATCCCGTCGCTGCGGGCCGAACGAAGCAATCCACGACGGTTTACCCGGTCTCTGGATTGCCGCGTCGCCCTCGGCGCCTCGCCATGACGATATTTCAGGATTGAACCCATGACCCTTCCCATCGTCCTCATCACCGGCCAGCTTTTAACCGAAGCGGTGTGGCAGCCGCTGCGCGCGGCCTGGCCTGACCGGGAGATGATCGTCGCCGATAATCGGAGCGACGACAGCATCGAGGATTTTGCCCGGCGCCTGCTGGACAAAGCGCCGCCGCGTTTCATCCTGATCGCCCACGCCATGGGCGGGTTCATCGCTTTTGAAGTGATGCGGCGCGCGCCGGAACGGGTGGCGAAGCTCGTGCTGATCTCGACGCTCGCCTCCGCCGACGGCCCCGCGCAGACGGCCCGCAGGCAGGGCTATATCGACCTCGTCGAAAGCGGAAAATTCGATCAGGTGGTGGAGGAACGCATCCCCATATTGTTCCCCGAAGAAAAGCGCGACGATCCGCATCTTGTCGGTATCGCGCGGCAAATGGCGGCCGATACCGGCGCCGAAACCTTCCTCGCGCAGCAACGCGCGATCATGGCGCGCATCGACAGCCGCCCGCGTCTGGGCGAGATCAAGGTGCCGACGCTGCTGATCTGGGGGGAAAAGGACGGCATCACCAGCCGCGCCCATCATGAGGAAATTGCGGGCGCCATCCCCGGGGCCCGGCTGGAAACCATTCCCGACACCGGTCATCTGCCGACGCTGGAAGCCAGCGAGCGGGTCGCCGATCTAGTTGCGAAGTTTATCGACGGATAGAGGGGCGCCGCCTAGGGCTGCGGCGGTATGGGCAGCGGCTCGGCGTCCACGTCGGCCTCTTCGCGGATCGGGGAGGGGGCTTCGCCATTGGCCTGCCGCTCCAATTCGGCGGCGGCGCGGCGGCGCTCTTCCATCGCCTTTTCCTCGGCGACTACGGCGGCTTCGACCTCTTCGGCGGCAGCGTCGATCCCGGCAAGGCGCTTGGCGCGTTCTTCGGCGATCATCGCCTGCCAGTCGGTCTTGTCGGCGGCCTTGCGCTCGGCGCGCGCGCCGGCGATCAGATCCTGGGTGCAGCCGGTAAAGCCGCCGAGGCCCACGGGCGAACAGCTATCGGTGCCGAAACGGCCCACGCGCTCCAGCGCGACGACGCGATTGGCCCAGGCTTCGTTGCGCGGATCGAGCGGATTGCCGCGCAGCATCGGCGGCACACGATAACGGTCGGATTCGGGCAGGCGGCTGCACACGACGATTTCATCGGCGCTCGACGGTTCGCACTTGTCATCACCATAGACGATGACCTGATTGATCTTGTCGCTTTCGCCAGCCGCCGGACCCTGGTTTTGCTGAGCATTGGCGGGCAGGGCGGCGGCGCTGCCGAGCAGTAGCAGGGACAGGAAGGGCAGGCGGGTCATCTTCAATTCCTTCGTCATTTCATCCTGCGTGACAGGGCGAAGCTGCATCGACGCTGAACGCCGAAGTGGTGCCAGTATCAAATACGCTTGGACAAAGCGATGGCTGCGCGGCAACCGGCCCGGATGGCCAGGCTCAACAGCGGATAGCCCGGCGCATTTTCGGCTCCGGCGGCCATGGCGGCTTCCTTATGCTCCAGCTCTTCGGCGCGAAAATCGGCGACCGCTTCGCTGAGTTCGGGATCGCTGTCGCCCAGCGCTTCGAGTTGTTCCTGATAATGGCGGTCGATCTCGGTCTCGACCGCAGCGGTGCAGGCCATGGCAGCGCGCGGGCCCATTGCGGCCGTCACTGCGCCCAGCGCAAAGCCCGCGACATTCCAAAAAGGTTGGAGCGCGGTGGGGCGCACCCCGCGCCGCACGATCATATCGTCGAAAAATTTGCGGTGCCGCTCTTCCTGTTCCGCCATATGGGCGATTTCGCGCGCCATCGGGTGGCGGTCGCCCATGACGGCGAGCTGCCCCGCATAGATGCGCGTCGCCCCATATTCGCCCGCCTGATCGACCCGGATCATCGAGGCGGCGGCGCGGTCGGCCTTGGCCGGAGGGGCGGAAGGGGCGGGGGAAGGACGGGTCATAGCCCCGATGTGCGCCCGCGCCGCCGCAAAATCAAGACAAGCGCCGCCGCGCCGAGCGAGAAGATGGCGTTGAACCCGGCCAGCGAAATACCGCCCAGCGTCCATTGCGCGGCGTCACAGCGCACCAGCGGCGCGCCCATGATGCTGTCGAGCGATACGGGGCCGCTCGCCCCGCTGCTGCATGTGGTGATGCCTTCCCAGAAACCATATTCGACCCCGGCGTGATAGACGCCGATCAGCGCGCTGATCGCAATCGCCAGCGCCGCGAGCAGGGTCAGCATATCCATTGCCCGCGCGTTGCGGCGCATCAGCAGCGCGAGCGCGGCGAGGATCATCGCCGCCTGATGCGGCCAGCGCTGCCAATAGCACATTTCGCACGGGTGAAGGCCAAAGCCATATTGTGACACCAGCGCCCCGCCATAGAGGAGCATCGGCGCGAGCAGCGCGAGGACGGGCGCTGCAAAGCGCGAGGACAGGGCCATGATGCTATCCCTCAGTTGCGCCGGGCGGCCTTGGCCGCGGCTCGCTTTTCGGCCATCTGTACCGTCGGCTTGATCCGGCCAATGGCTTCGAGCGCATAATAAAGCTGATAATCGTCGATGCCCTTGGCCTTCAGCTCTTCGGCGGTGGCCGAAAAGCGCGGATCGGGCTTTTCATCCTTTTCAATCAGCGCATTGTCGACGCGCTTTTCATTGACCAGATGGCGGCGCAAATCGCTTTCGCGGAATTTGGGGCGCGAGGCATAATCGGGGTCGCTGAGCTGCGGCACGCGAATATCGGGCTCGATCCCGCCTTCCTGCACGCTGCGGCCCGACGGCGTATAATAGCGCGCCGTCGTCAGACGCAGCGCGGTCGTATCGGTGAGCGGCAGGACGGTCTGCACCGATCCCTTGCCAAAGCTGCGCTCGCCCATCACCACCGCGCGATGCTGGTCCTGCAAGGCGCCCGCGACAATTTCGGAGGCCGAGGCGGAACCCGAATCGATCAGCACGATGACCGGCGCGCCATGGGCGGCATCGCCGGGTTCAGCGAAATAGCGTTCGATATCGCCCTTTTTCCGGCCGCGCTGCGACACGATTTCGCCGCGCTCAAGGAACAGGTCGCTGATGCCAACCGCCTCATCCAGCAGCCCGCCGGGGTTGGAGCGCAGGTCGAGCACCCAGCCGCGCGGGCGCGTGCCCAGCGCCTTTTCCGCTGCCAGCATCGCCGCTTTCATGTCGCGGGTGGCATCGGCGGAAAAGCTCGACACGGTGATGACACCGACATCGCCGCTCAATTCCCATTTGACGGGCTTCAAATCGATGATTTCGCGGGTGAGCGTCAGCTCGATGGGCTTGTCCTGCCCTTCGCGGACGATGGTGATATCGATCTGTGTGCCGGGGCGCCCGCGCATTTGCTCAACGGCCTCATCAAGGGTCAGGCCGAAAATCAGTTCCTTGTTGAGATGGGTGATATAATCGCCCGCCTTGATGCCCGCACGGTCGGCGGGGGTGTCCGCGGTCGGTGCGATCACCTTGACGACGCCATCCTCCATGGTGACCGACAGGCCCAGCCCGCCATATTCGCCATCGGTTTGCGTCCGCAGGTTCGAAAAGGCGCGCGAATCGAGATAGCCCGAATGCGGATCAAGGCTGGCGAGCATCCCGTTGATCGCGCCTTCGATCAGCTTGTCGTCGGCGACGGGCTCGACATAATTGGACTTCACTTCCAGAAACACGTCCATGAAACGCGAGATTTCCTCGGTTGTCGAGGCATCGACCGTCGCCATGGCCCCCGTCGCCAGCGGTACAAGCGCCAGCGTGCTGAGCGCGGCGGCGCCTTGCCACAAGGCAAAGCGGCGTTTGGAGGAAAGGCGGTTGGTCGGCGTTGCTTTGGTCATGCGAGTCTTTCGGTCACGCGGATCTTCAATCTGCCTTATAATCGGCGAAAGCTTAACCTCCAATCTCTTTACGCGCGGGTCAAGCAGTGTCGCGGAAGACAGAAGGATGCCAGGGGATGCAGAAAAAGCGGCGTTCGCCCAGCCGTCGGGAGCGGAACCCTAACCCAGCATCGCGCCAATATCGACCGGCGTTCCGGCTCGCCGCAGTTCAACGGTGACCCGGCTTTGCTGCGATCCGGCGCGTCCCAGCGGCGTTCCGGCCTCGACCTGATCGCCCACGCTGGTGGACAGGCCGATGAGGCCGGTGATCAGGCTGGTCCAGCCGCCGCCATGGTCGATGATGACGATCTTTCCATAGCCGCGATAATCGCCCGCAAAGCTGATCCGTCCCGGCGCGGGCGCGACAATTTGGCCGCCGGGCTGCGCCTCGATGGTGATGCCGCGCGAACGCACGCCGCTGTCATTGACCTCGCCCAGCCCCGTCACGATGCGCCCGACGGCGGGCAGGCGATAGGCGTTGGCAGCAATTCCCTGTTCGGTCACGGGCGGAGGGGCGGCGGCGGCCACCGCCTTGGTGGGGTCGGCCGGGCGGGGGATGGGGCCGGGCAGCCGTGCCAGTTCGGCGCGCACCGCGCTGTCGGTTTCCAGCTGGTCCATCAACTCGACAATATCGCGCGCCTTTTCGCCGAGGCCGAGCGCGCGGTCCGCTTCCAGTCGCGCGCTGCTCATCAGTTCGCGCGAGCGCAGCCGCCCTTCATTTTCCAGTCTGACGAGTTCGGTCCGGCGCTCGGCCAGCTGTGCCTTGCTGGCGCTGAGCGCCTGCAGGGCTATGGCCTGTTGGCGATGGACGTTACGCAGTTTTTCAAGGCTATGCCGGACATCGGCGCTGCGCCGTTCCACTTCGGGCATGATCGCGTCGAGCACGGCGCGCGCATGGACCATGTCGGTCAGCGATCCGGGCTGGGCGAGCACGCTGACCGGGGGCTGACGACTTAATTGCTGCAAGACCGCCGTTAACTCGATCAGCGGCTGCTGTCGCTTGGCCAGCCGCTGTTTCTGATCCTCCAGCCGCCGGGTGACGAGCGTGACGCGCGCCTCGGCAGCATTGATATCGGCTTCGGCCGACTGAATGCGCGCGGCGAGGGCGGCGCTGCGCTTTTTCAGGCGTTCGGCCTCGCTGGCGGCGGATCTGGCTTCGGCTTCCAGCCGTGCGCTGCGCGCCATGGCCTGCGCCGACTGGCGCTTCGCGGCGACGAGCTGCGCGCGCTCCTCTTGGGCCAGCGCGTTGGGGTCGAAGGTGTCGCTCTGTGCGACGGCGGCGCCCTGAAAATGAAGCCAGCCGGCAGCCGTCAGTGCTGCAGTCATCAGGGCGAGTGCGACTGCCTTCCCCCTCATTGCCGTCCCTCGCGGTGATAGGGATGGCCCGCGATAATGCTGGTCGCGCGCCACAATTGCTCGGCGAGCATCGCCCGCGCCATCAAGTGGGGCCATGTCGCGCGGCCAAAGGCGATGACCTTGTCTGCACCTTTGCGTTCCTCGGGGGTAAAGCCGTCGGCGGCGCCGAGGCAAAAGCGCGCCTCACGCACGCCTGAATCGCGCCATTTTTCCAGCAGCCGGGCAAATTCGAGCGAGGACATCTGCTCGCCGCCCTCGTCCAGCAAGATCGTGCGGCTGTTATCGATCGCCGCAGGCATTCGCCCGCCCGTATCGGGAAGTTCGGAAATTTTCTGCGCCCAACTGACGCGCTTCATATAGCGCGTGACCAGTTCGGCTTCGGGGCTGCGTCCGATCCGCCCGCGCGCGATGATGTGCAGCAACATGGATCGTTCCATCGCTTCCGGTCAAAAGAGGAGGAAGGGCCTTCGCCTTCCGCCCTCAGGGATTGACCTTAGTCCGACCGGGCGAGAAACGTCAATTTGCCGCCGTAACCGGGGGCGCGTCGCCGAAGGACCACATGCGCTCCAGATTGTAGAAGCTGCGAACCTCGGGCCGGAACAGGTGGATGATCACATCGCCCGCGTCGATCAGCACCCAATCGGCATTGGACAGACCTTCGATGCGGACGGGGTTGCCTGCCTCCTGCTTGATCCGCTGTGCCAGCTTTTCGGCGATCGCCGATACATGGCGCGTCGAACGACCGCTTGCGATCACCATATGGTCGGCGATGCTGCTTTTGCCGGCAAGGGGGATGGAAATGACTTCCTGGGCCTGATCTTCGTCCAGCTGGTGAAGGATCAGCGCGTGGAGCGCGTCCACGCTGTCGTTTGCGGGTGCGGCGCCGGGCGCGGCATCCTGGGTGGCGGAGATCAAATGCGTCCTTTCCTAAACGATGGTGCCAGCCGCGAATGCGTCAGCGGGTCGCGCAGTGCGCGGCCTGCATAGCGTTCGAACCAGCGGGGGTTGGCCTGCCGTATGGCGGTTGCGGATCGCACATCGGGCGAAAAACGCAAAAACACGAGGGCAGGCGGTCTCCAGTCTGTCCATTGACCTTTCTGGTCCGCGGGCCGGACAAAGCGCCGCAGCCAGCCCATGGCCTCTGCGGCATGGGTGCGGCCATTATAGCCCGGACGGGCGATAACCGCAATCGGCATCAATCGCGCGATTTCCCGCCAATCGCGCCAGCGGGGCAGTTGAACCAGATTGTCGGCGCCCATGATCCAGATAAAGCGCCGATTCGGATAACGGCGCACCAGCCGCCGCAGCGTATCGACGGTATAGCGCGTCCCCAGCTCGGCCTCGATCGCGGTTGCGCGTATAGGGGAGCGGCGCGCCATGCGGTGCGCCGACGCCAGCCGCGCGGGCAGCGGCGCCATTCCCGCCCTGGGCTTCAGCGGGTTGCCGGGGGATACCAGCCACCAGAGCTCGTCGAGCTCCAGCGCCTTGATCGCATCAAGGCTGATCGCGCGATGTCCGCCATGCGCGGGATTAAAGCTGCCGCCAAGAAGGCCGGTGGGGATCACAGCAGCGACTGCCAGTCGCTGCGATTGTGTACGAGGCGAATGACCATAAGCCTGCCATCTGCCATTTCATATAAAAGGACAAAGGGGTGGTTCTTGATCAGCAGTTTGCGGGTGCCACCGTGGATCGGTGACCCCGCAGCAGGAAATTCGCTCAGATTGGCGAGTTGATCGCGGATCGCCTTGATGGATTTGGTGGCCTCCTGTGGCTCCCGATATCGGGTGAGCCAGTCGTTGAGCGCAACCAGATCGGCCACGGCCTTTTCGGACCAGATTACTGAGGGCATCGGGCCTCATGGCCAGCAATCATATCGTCCATCATTTTCAGCACATCCGCATGATCGACGACCCGGCCCGCAGCGATATCGTCGCGGCCCTCCTGGATGAACGCGGCAAAACGGGCTTCCTGTTCCGCGGCGTGCCGAACGGCCTGCGCAACAAACCACGCGCGGCTGCGCCCCTGCTCGGCAACAATCTTGTCAACCAGTTCAAGCGTCTCCGCGTCGATGCGCGCAGAAATAACGGAATGCTTCGTCATTCCCTGCATGTATCATTTGTATACAAATGATTCAAGTGCGCGTCTGGCCACTTCCGCGCACCAGCCATTTATAGGTGGTGAGCCCTTCCAGCGCGACCGGTCCGCGCGCGTGCAGCCGTCCGGTGGCGATGCCGATTTCGGCGCCCAAGCCGAATTCGCCGCCGTCGGCAAATTGGGTGGAGGCATTGTGCATGACGATGGCGCTGTCGACTTCGCTCAGGAACCGGGCGGCGACCGTGACATCTTCGGTGACGATGGCGTCCGTATGGCGGCTGGAGTGGCGGTCGATATGGGCCAGCGCCCCGTCCACCCCGTTGACCATGGCGATGGACACAATGGCGTCGAGATATTCGCTGTCCCAGTCGCTCGCATCGGCGGGGGAGACATGCGGGCTCAGCGCCGCAATCGCCGCATCGCCGCGCACTTCGCATCCTGCGGTGATCAGTGCGTCGATGATGGCCGCGGGTTCCGGATAGGCGCGGTCGATCAGAATCGTCTCGGTAGCCCCGCAAATGCCGGTGCGCCGCATCTTGGCATTGACCGCCAGCTCGACCGCCGTGTCCGGTTCCGCCGCCCCGTCGATATAGGTGTGGCAAATGCCGTCGAGATGAGCGAGCACGGGCACCCGCGCTTCATCCTGCACCCGTGCGACCAGCCCCTTGCCGCCACGCGGGATGATAATATCGACCAGCCCCTGCGCGCGCAGCAGCGCGCCGACTGCGGCGCGGTCCTGCGTGGGGACAAGCTGGACGGCATCGGCGGGCAGTCCGCTTTCGGCCATCCCCGCGGCAAGCGCGGCGTGAATGGCGCGGTTCGAATGCACCGCCTCGCTGCCCCCGCGCAGGATGACGGCATTGCCCGACATGATGCCCAGCGCGGCAGCGTCAGCGGTCACATTGGGGCGGCTTTCATAGATGATGCCGATCACCCCCAGCGGCACGCGCACCCGGCTGAGCGCCAGCCCGTTGGGACGTCCGCTGCGGTCGATTTCGGCGCCGACCGGGTCGGGCAGGGCGGCGACCGCCTCAACCGCATCGGCAATAGCGCCCAGTCGCGCTTCGTCGAGCCGCAGCCGGTCGAGCATTGCGGGGGTCAGTCCGCCGCTTTCGCCTGCCGTCATGTCGCGCCCATTGGCCGCCAATATATCCGCGCTCCGCGTCCGAAGCTGGCGTGCAGCGGCGCGCAGCGCGGCGGCCTTTTCCTCGGTCGATGTGACGGCCAGCCGCTTGGCGGATGCGCGTGCCCGCGCGCCCATCTCAGCGATCAGGGCGTCGGCATCAAGGGGCATGGGGTTCGGGTGGTCGGCGTTCATGGCTGCGCCCTATCATGCTTTGCCCGCGCGGTGAAAGTCCCGTTGCGCGGTCCTTCCGACAGGATTAGGCAAGGCACATGAACGGGGATATCGAAGCAGTGGGGGCGGCGGTGACCGCGGGCCTTGCGGGCCGGGCGGTCGAGGCCGGACATGGGGAGGGCCGCGCGCGGCCGGGCGGACGCTGCCTCAATTGCGGGACATTGCTTACCGGTCCGCATTGCCATTATTGCGGGCAAAAGGCCGATCTTCATCGCAGCTTCAGCGCCATCGGCCATGATCTCGTTCACGCCATTTTCCATTTCGAAGGAAAAATCTGGAACACGCTCCCGCTGCTTGCATGGCGACCGGGGGATTTGACGCGCCGTTATATTCATGGCGAGCGCGCGCGGTTTATTTCGCCGCTGGCTCTGTTTCTGTTCGCGGTCTTCCTCACCTATATCGTCCTCGCGATGGTTGGCCCGGGGGGCGGCATCGGCGAACAGATCGCGCGCGCGGCGGCGGAACAGACACGCAGCAATGCCCTGACGTCCAGTTTTGAGGAAGCGATTGACCGCATCGACAAACGGCTCGCCGCGACCGGCGTGCCACCGGCGGAGCGCGATGCGCTGGTCGAACGACGCGCCACCCTTCATAAAAGCGCGGACTATCTGGGCATGGTCCCCTCGATGAGCGACGAGGAACGCGACAAGGGGCCGCCGGTGCTCGACGATCCCACCGCCCAGATTTTAACCGGCGCGGAATTCCTGTCCCGGACCAAGGTGGATACCGGAATCCCCTTTATCGACAAAAGCCTCAAAAAGGGCGTCGCGAACCCCGGACTGGTCATTTATAAACTTCAGGCGAATGCGTATAAATTCGCGTGGGCGCTGATCCCGCTCTCGCTGCCCTTCATGTGGATGCTTTATCCGTTCAGCCGCCGCTTCCACACTTATGATCATTTTGTCTTTGTGACCTATTCGATCAGTTTCGTGCTGCTGCTGTTCGTCGCCGTCCGCCTCGTCAATCTGACGATTTTTGGGCAGGCGGCGACTGCGCTGGCGATTATGTACATCCCCTTTCACATGTATCGGCAACTTCGCGGCGCCTATCGTTCGTCGCGTTTCGGCGCCTTTGTGCGGATGAATTTGCTGCTTTATTTCAGTCTCTTCGCTGCAATCACCTTTTTGCTGATCCTGCTGGGCATGGGGGTGGCGGCGTAGCGCAAAAGCGTAACAAAGTGGGGGCATGTGCCTCGCGAAACAGCAAAGGGAATCGCGATGCATCAGCTTTGGAACCAGATCGACCGCCGCCTCTTGATTCAATTGGGGACCGGGGGCCTAGCGGCTTTGTCGCTTCCCGGCGCCGCGCGCGCGATGATGGCGGGCGGCTTTACCCATGGCGTGGCGAGCGGCGAACCAGGGACAGACAGCGTCCTTTTGTGGACGCGCTATGCCGCGTCATCCGATGCCCTGCTTGATGTCGAGCTTTCCGACACACCCGATTTTGCGAAGATCCTCGCCGGGGGACAGGTGACCGCGGCGCGCGCGCGCGACCATATTGCCAAGATCGTCGTGGACGGCCTTTCGCCGGGGCGCTGGTATTTTTACCGTTTCATCGCGCCGGATGGGACGAAATCGGTCACGGGGCGCACCCGCACCCTGCCAGCGGGCCGGGTGGATCATTTCACCCTCGCGCTTTTCTCCTGCTCGAACCTGCCTTTTGGCTGGTTCAACGCCTATGGCCATGCCGCCGCGCGGCAGGATATCGACCTTGCGGTCCATGTCGGCGATTATCTTTATGAATATCCCGTAGGCAATTATCCCTCCGCGGCGCAGGCGCTTCCCGGCCGGCTGATCCAGCCGAGCCACGAGATTGTCGCGCTCGCCGATTACCGCTTGCGCTATGCCGCCTATCGCAGCGATCCCGATCTGCAGCGGCTGCACCAGCTTTTCCCGGTCATTTCGCAATGGGATGACCATGAATTCACCAATGATGCGTGGACCGACGGCGCGCAAAATCACAATGAGGGGGAGGGCGAATGGGCCGACCGCCGCGCGGTGGCCGAACGCGCCTATCGCGAATGGATGCCCGTGTCGGATCAGCGCTGGCGTCAGTATCAACTGGGTGACCTGGCCACCATCTTCCTTCCCGAAACGCGCATTTCGGGGCGCGCCAAGCCCTTTGAACTCGGCGACATATTAAAGGACAAGGGCGATGTCGCCGCGACGCTGCGCGCCTTTGCCGACAGCGAATATCGCGACCCCGCCCGCCAGCTTTTGGGGCAGCAACAGGAAAAATGGCTGCTCGATGCGCTCGCCGCCTCGGTCCAATCGGGGACCCGCTGGCAGATTTGCGCGCAGCAGGTATTGATGGGGTCGCTGTTCAGCCCGCCCGAATCGCGCAACTGGTTCGGCGCTGATCAGCCCGACTATGTCCGCCGCCGTATCGAAGTGTCACAGCTTGCGGCGAAAGCCGGGCTGCCGCTCAACATGGATAGCTGGGACGGCTATCCTGCGGCGCGCGAGCGGCTGCTCGGCGCGGCGCAGAGCGCAGGCGCCAATTTCGTCTCGCTCGCGGGCGACAGCCACAATGCCTGGGCGTTCAACCTGCAGCATGATGGCCGCCCGGCGGGCGTCGAGGTCGGCGGACACAGCGTTACCTCGCCCGGCTTTGATGCCTATACGCCCGACATTTCGGACAGCGTCCGCACCAGCGCGCTCCGCGCTTCCTCGCCGCAGTTGCAATGGGCGAACACACAGGATCGCGGATATGTCACGGTCAAGCTGACGCGCGACCGGATGACAGCAAGCTGGCACAATGTCGCCACCATCCGCACGCATGACCCCGCGCTCTCGGGCTCGCACAGCATGAGCGTTGCCCATGGTGCCCGCGCCTATGAGGTGACTTGACTCATTCATAACTAAATAGTTATGCGTCAATTCATAGCCCGGAGGTTATGAATTGACGCAAGCTGCTCCCGACCTGCTTTTCAAGGCGCTGTCCGATCCGACCCGGCGCGCGCTGTTCGAGCGGCTGTGCGAGGAGGGCGCGGCGAGCGTGGGCGCGCTGACCGATCAGGCGGGCATATCGCAGCCCGCCGTTTCCAAGCATCTCGCCATTCTCAAAATGGCGGGGCTGGTCGTGCCGCGCGTCGAGGGGCGCCAGACCCATTATACCGCGCAGCGCGAGGCGCTGGCCCCGCTCACCGATTGGACGCGGCGGATGGAGGCTTTTTGGGAAAGCCGTTTCGACGGGCTGGATGATCTCCTGAACCGGATGGATCAATGAGCGGCGCGGTCCCTGAACAGCGGCGGGTCGTCGTCGAACGGCAGTTTCCGCATCCGCCCGAGAAATTGTGGCGCGCGCTGACGCAGCCGCATCTGGTCGCCGAATGGCTGATGGCGGGCGATGTCGCTGCGACACCGGGGCACCGTTTCAGCTTTGGTGCCGATTGGGGCCATGTCGATTGCGAGGTGCTGGAGGCCGATCCCCCGCACCGGCTTTGCTATAGCTGGGCGGGTAAGGGACTCGACAGCATCGTCACCTGGACGCTGACGCCGACCGAAGGCGGAACCCATCTGAGAATGGAACAGACAGGATTCGCGCCCGAAAACCAGCTTGCCTATCATGGCGCAAAGGCTGGCTGGCCCCGTTTCCTGAAGGCGTTGGGCGGCTTGCTGACGCGCATCGACTGATTGCTTAGGGAAAGGAAAGAGGACGAATGAAAATCTCGCACGGGATTCGCCAGTTTCACCGCTGGCTGTCGATGGCCTTCACCTTGCTGGTGATCATGCTTTTTGCGGTGCAGGGCTTTGGCATTAAGCCGCCGCAATGGTTGTTTCTTGTTCCTCTCGCACCGCTTTTCCTGCTCATGGCCAGCGGCCTTTACCTTTTCTTTCAGCCCTATGCGATGCGCCGTCGGCGCGCGGCGGAGTGAGCCATGAGCAAGACACCGACATTGCTTTCGGGCGGCAATCCCCAAATCCCGAAGGGCGAGGGGGATGGCCCGGTGCAGGCCTATATTGCCGCCATGCCGGGCTGGAAAAGCCCCATTGGCGCACTGATTGACGCGATCATCGCGCGCGAAATTCCGGGGGTGGCCAAGGCGGTGAAATGGAATTCGCCCTTCTATGGCCGCGAAGGCGAAGGTTGGTTCCTCAGCTATCATTGCTTCGACAAATATATAAAGATCACTTTCTTTCGCGGCCAGTCGCTAAAGCCCATCCCGCCCGTTTCCTCGAAAAGCGGCGACACGCGCTATTATCATATCCATGAAGATGATTTCGACGCGGAGCAGTTCGCCGACTGGGTCCGGCAGGCAAGCGCGCTTCCGGGCGAAAAATTATGAGCGGCGCCGATGATCCCGTCACCGACCATATCGCTGCAAAAGGCGGCTGGCGCGGCGGGATGCTGGCTGAGGCGCGCGCCCTGATCCGCGCGGCGGAGCCCGAGGTTGCGGAGGCGATCAAATGGCGCAAGCCCAGCAATCCGCTGGGCGTCATCGCCTGGGACTATCGCGGCCTGCTCTGCACCGGCGAAACTTATAAGGACAAGGTGAAATTCACCTTTGCCCATGGCGCCGCGCTCGACGATCCGGCGGGGTTGTTCAATGCCGGCTTCGGCGGCAACACCCGCCGCGCCATCGACCTGTTTGAAGGGGATGCGCTGGATGCAAAGGCCTTCACCGCCCTGATCCGCGCCGCCGCGGCGCATAATGCGGCGAGGAAGGCGGGCCAATAACCCCGTCACCCCGGACTTGATCCGGGGGCCCGCTGATTTGCGCATGAGCGCAAGAAAAAACGGGCTTCCGGGTCAAGCCCGGAATGACGACGGGGTGAGGCACGGTTGGCTGTCGGCTCCCAACAATCTCGCCCTAGCTATACGGCGGCGCTTCTTCAAACTCCCCGAACCACGGATAATCCTCCGCCACGCTGGCGGTGAAATTCGGCGGGCGCTTTTCCAGAAAGCTGGTCACCCCTTCGGCCGCATCGGGGCTGCGTCCGCGCGCGAAGATGGCGCGGCTGTCCCAGCGGTGCGCGCTCATCGGATGGGCCGCGCCCAGCATGCGCCACAGCATATGGCGGGTCAGCGCCACCGACACCGGCGCGCTATGCTCGGTCATCTCGCGCGCCTTGGCGATGGCGGCGTCGATCAGCGTGCCGGGGGCGTGAACCGATTGCACCAGCCCCTTTTTGCGCGCTTCCTCCGCGCCGATCAGCCGTCCCGAATAGCAAAGATCGACCGCATGGCTGATCCCGACAAGGCGCGGCAGGAACCAGCTTGACGCCGCTTCGGGCACAATGCCGCGCCGCGCAAAGACAAAGCCGTAACGCGCCGTCTCGCTCCCCAGCCGGGCATCCATCGGCAGCGTCATCGTCGCGCCAATGCCGACCGCCGCTCCGTTGATTGCCCCCAGCACCGGCTTTTTCGCCTCGAAAATCCGCATCGATACCCGCCCGCCTGAATCGCGGATCAGCGGGTGCGACCAATCGATGCTGCCATCCGCGCGCACCGGGCTTGGCGCCGTGCCTTCGGGCAAGATCGCCGCCTTGTCGCTGCGCTTGTCATAGTCAAAGGTCGCTGCGCCCCCGCCCAGATCGGCCCCGGCGCAAAAGGCGCGGTCGCCCGCGCCGGTAAAGATTACCGCGCGCACCGCATCATCGGCGTCGCACTCATCGAGCGCTGCGACAATTTCGAGCATCATCTGCGTGGTAAAGGCGTTCATCCGGTCGGGACGGTTGAGCGTGAGCAGCGCGACCCCTTCCTGCTTGTCGAGGCTGATCTGGTCAAAGCGCATCGGTCTCTCCTTTGGTTTGGCGCAGCGTTGCAAGCAGGCGGGCGCATTGCAAGCCCTTTACGTAAACGTAAGCCTTGTCTGCCCGTTCGTTGTTGCGAGGAGCGAAGCGACGAAGCCATCCCAAGCCATCGTCAATGACCGTGGCAATCAAGGGGAAAGTGGCGCCTTCACCCCTCGCGCCACGTCGATGATGACGCGGCGCGGCTTTGGCGCTATAGGGCGCCATCGCCCCGGCACCGCGCCTCTTGCCTGAGTCGCATGCGCCGGGGCCATTCATTTCGTTCCGACAGAAAGTTGCTGCCCATGGCCCGCCGCCGCCAGATTTACGAAGGCAAAGCCAAGATCCTTTACGAAGGCCCCGAACCTGGCACGCTGATCCAATATTTCAAGGATGACGCGACCGCCTTCAATGCGCAGAAACGCGGGACGATCAATGGCAAGGGCGTGCTCAACAACCGTATTTCGGAGCATGTCTTCACCCTGCTCGGCAATATCGGCGTGCCGCATCACTTCGTCCGCCGCCTCAACATGCGTGAACAATTGATCCGTCAGGTCGAAATCGTCCCGATCGAAGTCATTGTTCGCAATGTTGCCGCGGGTTCGCTCACCAAACGGCTGGGTATCGAAGAGGGGACGCAACTGCCCCGCACGCTCATCGAATATTGCTACAAGGATGACGCGCTCGGTGACCCGCTGGTGGCCGAGGAGCATATCGCCTGCTTCAACTGGTGCAGCCAGGATGAATTGCACGATATTCAGGACATGGCGATCCGCATCAATGATTTCATGTCGGGCATGTTCGCCGCCATCGGCATCCGCCTTGTCGATTTCAAACTCGAATTCGGCCGGCTCTATGATGGCGATTTCAGCCGTATCATCCTCGCCGATGAAATCAGCCCCGATGGTTGTCGTCTGTGGGACATGAGCTCGGGTGAAAAGCTCGACAAGGACCGTTTCCGCCGTGACCTCGGCGGTGAGGTTGAAGCCTATCAGGAAGTCGCCCGCCGCCTGGGCCTGATGCCCGAAGGCGGCGATACCGCGGTTCTTGACCTCGAAAGCCACCGCAAGAAAAAGGGCTGAGGGTTCCACCAGCTAACCGGTGGCCCCAAAAGCCTAACATCGTCATCCCGGACGTGATCCGGGATCCAGCCTAGGGAGCGTAAATGGACCCCGGATCAAGTCCGGGGTGACGATCCGGCCGGGGGCAAGCCAGCTGACCGCCTGTCGAAATTCGACCCCAGCTTCTCCCACGCGCCTTGACGCTGGCGAATTCATCCCCAGAACGGACGGATGACCCGGATATTTTTCCGGCGCTTCGCCACTGCGCTGTCGCCGCTCGCCCTTCTCGCCGTTACATCCGTCCCTGTCGCTGCCAAGGAATCGGGCCAGCCAGCGCCGTCTGCCACCAATCCGCAGGACGCGGCGGCCAAGGCGTGGAATTTTGCAGGCAGCGACATCGCGCCCGACCCGGCGGTGCGCTTCGGCGTCCTTCCCAACGGGATGAAATATGCCGTGCGCGCCAACAAGCGCCCCCTCAACAGCGCCGCCATCCGTCTGCGCTTTGCCGTCGGCAGTTTTGACGAGGCGGAGGATCAGCGCGGGCTTGCCCATTTTCTTGAACATATGGCCTTCAACGGCTCAACGCATGTTCCCGAAGGCGAGATGGTGAGGCTGCTCGAGCGCAAGGGTCTGTCCTTTGGCGCCGACACCAATGCCTCGACGGGTTTTGACGAAACCATCTACAAGCTCAACCTGCCCGGCACTTCGGACGATCTCGTCGACACCGGGCTGATGCTGATGCGCGAAACCGCGAGCGAACTGACGATTGCGCCGGATGCGGTGGACCGGGAACGCGGCGTTATCCTGTCCGAACGGCGCGCGCGCGATACCTATCAGCTTCGCAATCTCGTCGACCGGCTGGCCTTCCAGATGGAGGGGATGATCGTCGCCGACCGGTTGCCCATCGGCACTGAAGAGGTGATCCGCACTGCCCCGGCGGAGCGGCTGCGCGACCTTTACCAGCGTTATTACCGGCCCGAACGTGCGACGCTTGTCGTGGTCGGCGACTTCGACGCGGCCAAGGTCGAGGAAAAGATCAAGGCGCGCTTTTCCGACTGGCACGGGCAGGGCGAAGCGGGGGCGGACCCCGATATTGGCGACGTCGACTATGACCGCCCGGCCGCCGCCGACAGCTTTGTCGATCCTGCCATTCAGGACAGCGTGTCGATCACCGCCTTTCGCCCCTGGACTGATGAAGCCGACAGCCGCGCGCGCCGCTATCGCCGCACAGCCGAAAATATCGGCGAGGCGATCATCAACCGCCGTCTCGCCAAACGCGCGATGGAAGAAGATTCGCCGATCCTGAGCGGTAGCTTCGGCGATGCGTCGGGATGGCAGACGTTCGAACAGGTGACAATCAGCGCCGCCGCCAAGGAGGGGGCGTGGCGCGAGGCGCTGGAATTGATCGAACAGGAATGGCGCCGCGCGATCCTCTATGGCTTTACCGAGGCTGAGGTCGCCGAACAGCTTGCCACCCAGCGCACCGCGCTTCGCAACAGCGCCGCCGGAGCCGAAACCCGGCGCAGCGAATCGCTCGCGGACCAGTTGATCCGCGCTGCCGACGGCGAATTTGTCGTCAGCCATCCCGACACCGCATTGGCCTTGTTCGAGGAAGCAGCCCCGACGCTGGATGCCGCGTCGATTACTCACGCCTTTCGCGCCCGCATGACGGGGCTTAGCGCGCCGCTGCTGCGCGTTACCGCCAAGAAGCCGATCGCGGGGGGCGATGCGGTGATCCTCGACGCGTGGGGCGCCGCACAGCAAATCGCCGTCGCGCGTCCTCAGGAAACGGAGGCGCAGGATTTCGCCTATCAAAATTTCGGCGCGCCCGGAAAGATTGTCGGGGATAGCCGGGTTAAGGATCTCGGCATCCGCCGCATCCGCTTTGCCAATCATGTGATGCTCAACATCAAAAAGACGATTTTTCAAAAGGATCGTGTCTATTTGTCGGTGCGCGTCGATGGCGGCAATCTGCTCGCGACGCGCGATGATCCGACAAAGGTCGCGCTCGCGCGCTATCTGTCGCTCGGCGGGTTGGAGGCGCATAGCAGCGATGATCTGCGCTCGATCCTCGCGGGCCGCGCGGTCAGCCCGGTTTTCGGCAGCGATACCGATGCCTTTGGCGGCAGCGTCGTCACCACGCCGGAGGATTTTGCCCTTCAGGCCAAGCTGATGGCGGCCTTCCTGCGCTATCCCGGCTATCGCGCCGACGGGCTCGCCCTCATTCGCCGCAGCCTGCCGCAGCGCTATGCGGCGATGGACGCAACGCCGGGGGCGGTGATGGGACGCGACGCAGGCGCTATTCTCGCCGACGGCGACCCCCGCGCGCAAATCCCGCCGCTCGAAACCGCCATGGCGCTCGATTGGGAGGGGCTGAAACCCGCCATCGCCGACAGTCTCGCCCATGGCGCCATCGAGATCGGCGTCGTCGGCGACATCGACGAACAGGCGGTGATCGACGCCATCGCCGCCAGCTTTGGCGCGCTACCGCCACGCCGCGCGGCCTTCGATCCGCGAACCGAAGCGCGCGAACGCCATTTTGCGCGCGACCGGCAGGACCGCACCCTGATTCACAAGGGGCCAGCCGATCAGGCGGAACTGCGCGTTTACTGGCCCGCGCGCGACGACAGCGACTTGGGCGAAGCGATGCGCCTCACCCTGCTCGCGCGCGTCATGCGGCTCAAGCTGACCGAGGAATTGCGCGAACGGCTGGGCGAAAGCTACAGCCCCGGCGCGGGCGTCAGCCTGTCGAGCGAATTTCCGGGCTATGGCTATCTTTACGCCGCCAGCAATGTCGATGCGGGCCATCTCGCGACCACGCGCGCCGCGATTTTTGCCATCGCGCGGGATCTTCGCGATGCGCCGGTCAGCGCCGACCTGCTCGACCGCGCGCGGCGACCGATGGTCGAGGCGATGGCCAAGGCGCGCGGCGAGAATAGCTATTGGCTGAATTATGTTGCCGAGGCGTCTTCGCACCCCGAACGGCTCGACCGCAGCCGCAACGCTATCGCCGCAGTGAAGGCGGCGACTCCGGCGGAGCTTCAGGCGCTCGCCCGCCGCTATTTGCAGGATGACGAAGCGTTGGTGATCCGCGCGGTCAGCGACAAGCTGGCGTCGGAAAACGGCGCAGCCGCATCCGCGCCCGCCCCGGCGGAGTAAGTTGACGCCCCGTTAACCAATATTCGGCATAGCATCGCGATCATTTCATGGGGGCCCAGATGAAATATGATCCGATCCATTCGAGTGAGCCGGTGCTCGACCAGTCGGTCGCCAGCGATTGCGGCGAACTGGCGGTCGGATGCAGCGAGGCGGCGGGGCAGATAAAAAGGGCTACCGACCAGATGGACCGGCAGGTTGAGGAACTGGGCCGGCTTGAAGATTTCGTCGTCAGCCTGGAGGCCGACCAGCGCCAGATTGCCGATTCGACCGACGAAGCCAAGCTCTTGTCGGCGCGCGCCTGCGAACAGCTCGACCGGGGGGCAGAGCGGGTTCATAACGCCGTCGCCGAATTCCGCTCGGTCATCGGGCTGGTCGCGCGGCTGGGCACCCATGTCACAAACTTCGCCTCGGTGATGGAACAGGTGCAGCAGGTCAGCAAATCCATCGAATCCATCGCCAAAACGACCAATATGCTCGCGCTCAATGCCGCGATCGAGGCTGAACGCGCGGGCGATGCCGGGCGCACCTTCGCCGTCGTCGCGGCCGAGGTGAAAAAGCTCGCGCAAAATACGCGCGGCGCGACCGACGAAATTCGCCGCACCATCGGCAGCCTTGCCGCCGAAGCGGGCGGGCTGGTCGCCGAAATCCAGACCGGCGTCGAACAGTCGAGCCGCGCCGAGGCGCAGTTCGAAACGATCACCGACGCGCTGCACGATGCCACGCATCTCGTCGCCATGCTCGACGATCAAAGCGACCGCATCGCGCAAAGCTCCGCCATGGTCCATGCCAATGGCGCCAAGGTGCGCGGCGCGCTCGACCATGTGGTGCAATCGGTGCGCGAGAATGGCGCGACCCTGAACGCGACCCGCGATTCGATCCTGTCGATGGAACATGTTTCGAACCGCATGTTTAACACGGTGATCTCCGCCGGGGTCAGCCCCGCCGATTCCGCGGTGGTCGAACTGGCGGGGCAGGTGCGCGACGAATTTGTGTCGCTCGCCGAACGCGCCATCGAGCGCGGCGAACTGACGATGGAGCAATTGTTCGATACCGATTATCGTCTGGTGCCCGGGTCCAACCCGCCCCTGTACCGCACCAGCCTCAGCGACTGGGCCGACGCCAATTGGCGCCCGCTTTTCGACCGCATCGTCGCCAGCCATGATCAGGTCAAAATGTCTTCGGCGGCGGATATGAACGGCTTTCTGCCTACCCATGTCACCGAATGTTCGCGCGCGCCGACGGGCGACCTCGAACATGACACCGCCCATTGCCGCAATGGCCGCATTTTATTCGACGCCACCGATGCCGCCGCGAAACGCAGCAATGCGGCTTTCTTCATGGCGGTCTATCGGCAGGAAGGCGACGGGCGCAATTATGTGACCGTCCGCAACGTCTATGTGCCCGCAATCATCAACGGCCGCCGTTGGGGCGATGTCGAGGTGGCTTACCGGCTATAGGGGCCTCTCAGCGCGTCTCCGCTTCGACCCACGCCGCATAAGCTTCGGAAGCGGCCACGCTTGCTACCAATATTTCGGGCAGCTCATAGGGATGGAGCGCCGCTACCCGCGCCACCAGCGCCTCGGCGCGCTCGTTTATGGTCTTCATCTCCAGCCGTATCTCGCTGTCGGCTGCGACCGCGCCCTGCCAGCGATAGCGGCTCGAGATCGGCCAGCTTTGCACACAGGCGGCGAGGCGCTCGGCGATCACCGCGTCTGCGATGCGCTCCGCTGCTTCGGCGCTGCCGACCGTCGTGGTGATGACGATACAGCGCCCCCCGTTCATCTCAGCCGCCCTGATCAGCCGCCTTGGCGCCGCGCCATAAAGGCGAGCTTTTCGAACAGCATCACATCCTGCTCATTTTTGAGCAGTGCGCCGTGCAACGGCGGGATGGCCTTGCCGACATCGCGGTTCTGCAGCACTTCGAGCGGCATATCCTCGGCCAAGAGCAGCTTCAGCCAGTCGATCAGCTCGCTGGTCGAGGGCTTTTTCTTGAGCCCCGGCACTTCGCGCACATCATAGAAAATATCCATGGCCCGGCTCACCAGCGTCTTCTGGATGCCAGGGAAATGCACCTCGACAATCTCGGCCATCGTGTCGCGGTCAGGGAATTTGATATAGTGAAAGAAACAGCGGCGCAGAAATGCGTCGGGCAATTCCTTTTCATTGTTCGACGTGATGACGACGATCGGGCGTTCCTTCGCCGTGATCGTCTCGTCGGTCTCATAGACATGAAAGGCCATGCGATCGAGTTCCTGAAGCAGGTCGTTCGGAAATTCGATATCGGCCTTGTCGATCTCGTCGATCAGCAGGACGGGGAGTTTCGGGCTGGTAAAAGCCTCCCACAGCTTGCCCTTCCTGATATAGTTGCGAATGTCGTGGACCCGCTCTTCGCCAAGCTGTCCGTCGCGCAGCCGCGCCACCGCGTCATATTCATACAGGCCCTGCTGCGCCTTGGTCGTCGATTTGATGTTCCAGGTGATCAGCGGCGCGTCAAATGCCTGGGCAATTTGTTCGGCCAGCACCGTCTTGCCGGTTCCCGGTTCGCCCTTGACCAGCAGGGGACGGCGCAGCATCGTCGCGGCATTGACGGCGACCTTCAGATCGTCGGTGGCAATATAGGCGCTGGTTCCTTCAAAGCGCATGGGCGTGCTGCCTTTCCCTTAACGTGAACGTAAATCGTCACCGGCATAGCGATGGCGGCGGGGGCGCGCAAGCATGGCCCGCGCGCCGGTGCGCTGTTTCGTTTCGTTCAAAGAGGGAAAGCGGGCGCGGCCCGCTGGCTCAAATGGTCCCGCGCGCCTTGGCGCGTGCCATCATCAAATCCCACAGGCCCTGATGCTGAAGCAGCAACTGTTTGGCGCCAAACAGCATGGCGCGCTGAATGGGTGGGGATGCACCCAGCCGGGCGGCGAGCGCCGCCGTTGCGCGAAGGTCGGGCAAGTGGCTGGGATTGGCCGCAAGGTCGAGCCGGGCGGCGCTGATGTCGAGCAGGACGCGGATCGTGCACCAATCGAGCGTCAGGGCAAGGGCGGCCCCCACCGCGCAGCCATGGCGGTCGGATTGCGCCAACATGTCGAGTGCGCGGCGCTGAGCCGCGACGGTCGCTTCGCTCTGCGCCTGTCCCGGCGTGCTGGGTACGGGGCCGACGGCGGCAGCAATGTGCGACAAAAAGGCGCGTTCGTCGGCAAAGGCCTCGACGGCCTCTTCCAGCCACGCGCGTGCTTCGGGGTCGACATTTTTCAGTGCGGCGCTGTCCACCACGCCGGGGTGACGCCCGTGGAGCAGGCACAGGAAATGAACGGCGTCGGCCAGATTGCGCATCGCTTCGGGGGCTTCGGACAGGGCGCCCGACCGAACATAAGGATGGGCGCCCGTTCCCTTGCCACCGACCAATTCGTCCAGCAGCTGGGCGGTATCGGGGGGCTGGGGCAGGGGGGAGATTATCTGGCTCAACTCTTGTTCCTCATTGGGGGCGCAGGATTGGGGGCGCAGGCCCATCCGCGACGTCGTGCATCAAAGGATGACCATAGGCCTCTGTCGTAAACGTCGCGTATATGACCGCCCCGAAATGGGGAGAAAGCTGTGCCAGTGAGGGACGAAAAAAGGGGGTTTCGCGCGAACCCCCCTTTTTTGTCGAAAAAGCCTTAATTTCGGAGCAAAGCCCCTGCCGTGATGTTCAGGCAGCTATGGCGACCTTTGCTTCGTCCGCCGCGACCGGGGCCGCGGCTTGCCTCTCTGCTTCCACCTCGATCAGCGCGGGCAGCGCCGTCTTGCGCGGTGGAAAGATCAGCCGCGATGCGAGCACCACCAGCCCCAGGCCGAAATAGCCGAGGACGGTTTGTACGGGGAAGAAAAAGAGCGGCATGACGAAGGCCAGACGCAACCACAGCGGGTTGAAACCGAAATCCTGGCCGATGCCTTCGCAAATGCCGAAAAAAGTGTCGCGGCGACGAAAAAGATTGGGGGAGTCCTGATCCATTTTATCGTCTTTCTCTGTGGCGTGGGGATGATCCCCGCCTTCGCCCTGTGCTTCGCAAACCTTGTGCCAAATGGCCCGAATGACCGGAAAATGCGGCTAACGACCATTTTATGAGCCTTGGCGGCTCGGTGGCTTAAGAAAAAATTCCCGACAGTCGGTAATTTTCACCATATTATTTGGCTGCCGCAAAAGGCAGGAGGGGAGAGCGCCACCTTTTGGTGGTCGCACCCTAAATAGCGGCGCGTTCAAAAAAACAGGCGTCCGGTTAGACCAGACGCCTGCATATTTCGACGAAAGGCGGGGCCGCGCGGGCGCGGCGTGCGCTTATTGATCGAGAAAGCTGCGCATCTTGCGGCTGCGCGACGGGTGCTTGAGCTTGCGCAGCGCCTTGGCCTCGATCTGGCGGATACGTTCGCGCGTCACGCTGAACTGTTGGCCGACTTCCTCCAGCGTGTGATCGGTGTTCATCCCGATGCCAAAGCGCATGCGCAGCACGCGCTCCTCACGCGGCGTCAGCGAGGCTAGGACGCGCGTGACCGTCTCTTTCAGGTTCGACTGCACGGCGGCGTCGACCGGGATGACGGCATTCTTGTCCTCGATGAAATCGCCGAGGTGGCTGTCTTCCTCGTCGCCGATCGGCGTTTCGAGGCTGATCGGTTCCTTGGCGATCTTCATCACCTTGCGAACCTTTTCGAGCGGCATCGACAGGCGCTCGGCCATTTCCTCCGGCGTCGGCTCGCGGCCGCTTTCATGCAGGAACTGGCGGCTGCACCGCACCAGCTTGTTGATCGTCTCGATCATATGGACCGGGATCCGGATCGTGCGCGCCTGGTCGGCGATCGAGCGAGTGATCGCCTGCCGGATCCACCAAGTCGCATAGGTGCTGAACTTGTAGCCGCGGCGATATTCGAACTTGTCGACCGCTTTCATCAGGCCGATATTGCCTTCCTGGATCAGGTCGAGGAACTGCAGCCCGCGGTTCGTATATTTCTTGGCGATCGAGATGACGAGGCGCAGGTTCGCCTCGACCATTTCCTTCTTCGCGATACGCGCTTCGCGCTCACCCTTTTGCACCATGTTCACGACGCGGCGAAACTCGACCAGGCTCATGCCAGCCGCTTGCGCGATTTCGCTGATTTCGGTGCGGATGCGGTCCACCGCTTCGGCTTCATTTTCCGCGAAAGCCGCCCATTTCTTGTCGAGCTTGGCGACATCTTCCAGCCAGGTTTCTTCCAGCTCGCGGCCGATATAATGATCGAGGAAGGATTTGCGCGGCACCTTGTGGCGTTCGGCCAAGCGCAGCATTTGGCCGCCCAGCGCGGTCAGGCGGCGGTTGTAGCTGTAAAGCTGGTCGACCAGATATTCGATCTTGGTCCCGTGGAACTGCACGCTTTCGACCTGCGCGGTCAGCTCTTCGCGCAGCTTGTGATATTTCTTCTCTGACGCAGCGGGAAAATCCTCGCCCGCCGACAGCGATTCCAGCCGCGCGTCCTGCAGTTTCTGGAACGCCTTGAAGCTTTTGGTGATGGCAGCAAATTTTTCCAGCGCGTCGGGGGTAAGCAATTCCTCCATCGCGGCGAGGCTCAGCGTGTTGTCCTCATCATCATCGTCAAAGCCTTCGCGCTTCTTTGCGCCGCCTTCGCCCTCTTCGCCATCGGCGTCGGCTTCTTCCTCTTCGACGTCATCTTCTTCCTTGAAGGAAACGCCGGCATTTTTCTCGCTGATCTCGCCGTCGGCGCCTTCGCCCTCTTCTTCCAGATTTTCGGGCGCCGGGTCCTTGGACAGCATCGCTTCCAGATCGACGATCTCGCGCAGCTGCATATCGCCATTGTTGAGCGCATTCGACCATTCGATGATGGCGTTAAAGGTCAGCGGGCTTTCGCACAGGCCGAGGATCATCGTGTCGCGCCCGGCCTCGATGCGCTTGGCAATGGCAATTTCGCCCTCGCGGCTCAGCAGCTCGACCGCGCCCATTTCGCGCAGGTACATGCGAACGGGATCGTCGGTGCGATCGACCGTTTCCTTCTTCTTTTCGACCGCAGGCGCGGCGACCGCGCCGGTTCCGGCGGCGACATCGACTTCCTCGTCGGCTTCCTGCTCGGCCTCTTCCTGCACATCCTCGTCGCTTTCGACGATATTGATGCCCATGTCGGAAATGGCCGACATGACGTCCTCAATCTGCTCGGATGACATCTGGTCCTGCGGCAACGCCTCATTGAGCTCGTCATAGGTCAGATATCCGCGCTTTTTGCCGCGGGCGATCAGCTTTTTGACATCGGCTTCGTTGAGGTCGATCAGCGGAGCATCGGTTTCGGCTTTGCTTTTGGTGGCCATATTCTTCCTGCCTAAAGGGCATTATCCATTGTCAAAACTGGCTGCTGTTTTCGCTCAGCGCCGCCAGTCGACGGGTCAAATCCTCGTCCAGCGCGCGCAGTGTCTGCTGTCGCGCCAGTCCTTCCTCGTCCATCGTGCGTTGGAATTCCGCTGTTGCCTCGGCCAGCCGGGCACGGATTTCCGGCTGGGTTACCAGCACGCCGATATATTCATCCAGGTCACGAAGCGCGGTTTCCCGTGCCGCTTCGGCCTCGTCGCTATCTTCCAGCCGCCGGGTGAAGGAAAAGTGCATTCCATCGGCTCGGAGCAGCGTCGTCGCCCTATTATACACTTTCATTGGCTCCAATATGGCAAGCAACCCCTCGCAATCAAGCCCTTCGTGGGCAATTGCGCTGTCAAGCATGACGGCCAGCAGTTCGGCGTCGGCAGAATCGGGGATAAACAGCCGTGACAATTCCTCCTCATGGCGCGCCAATGCTGACGGATGACGCAGCAATCCGGCGAGCAGCGCGGCGATATACGGCGCGGAAATTCCTGCCTCGCCGATGATACGCGTTTCGGCGCCCGGAGGTTGCAGGCGGGGGTCGGGCTGGAAGCGCCGCCCGCCGCCCCAGCCGCCACGCGCGCCGGCGCCGCCGGTCCAGGGCTGACGCGCGCTCCGCTCGGGACGCGCGCGGGCGAACAGCACATCGAGCCGCTCGCGAAACGCTTCGCGATAATGATGGCGCACATCGGCATCCTCGATCCCATCGGCATGGGCGAGAAGGCGCGATTTCAGCGCCGCGCGCTCCTCAGGCGTCGTCAGCGGCCCAGCGGCGACCTCATGCGCCCACAGGCGCTCTACCAGCGGCTCGGCGCTTTCCAATATCGCCTCAAAGCCCTCGGCCCCCTTGGCGCGCACCAGATCATCGGGGTCCTGCCCCGGGGGCAGCGTGGCAAAAGCGAGGCTGAAACCGGGGCGCAGCAGCGGCAGCGCGCGCGCCGCCGCGCGCATCGCCGCCTTTTGCCCCGCCGCATCGCCATCGAAACAAAGGACGGGTACCGGCATCATCCGCCAGAGCAGGCCAAGCTGATTTTCGGTGAGCGCGGTGCCCAGCGGCGCCACCGCATCGGCAATCCCCGCTTCAGCGAGCGCGATGACGTCCATATAGCCTTCGACGACGATCACCCGGTTGGTGCGCCGCGACGCGGGCGAAGCCTTGTCGAGATTGTAAAGAACCCGCCCCTTGTCGAACAAGGGCGTGTCGGGGGAGTTGAGATATTTGGGTTCGCCATCCCCCAAAATTCGGCCGCCAAAGGCAATCACCCGGCCGCGCGCATCGCGAATGGGGATCATCAACCGGCCGCGAAACCGGTCATAAGGCTCCTTGCCATCGACCGCGATCAGCATCCCCGCCTCGACCAGCATTTGCGTCGGAAATTTCTTCAGCGCCTCTTTCAGCGAGCCCCGGCTGTCGGGTGCGAGCCCAAAACCAAAGGCCTCGCGGGTCGCATCCGAAATGCCGCGCCGTTTCAGATAGTCGCGCGCCGGGGCGCCATTGCTGCTCGCCAATTGCTGCGCGAACCAGTCGGCGGCGGCCTGCGTCACATCGCGCAGGCTCGCCTGCGCCTCGGCCTTTTTGGCGGCGCGCGGATCGGGGGCGGGGACATCCATCCCGGCCTCGACGGCGAGCTCCTTCACCGCATCCATAAACCCCAGCCCGCGCTGCTCGGTCATCCAGCGGATCGCATCGCCATGCGCGCCGCAGCCGAAACAATGATAAAAACCCTTTTCATCATTGATGGTGAAACTGGGCGTCTTTTCATTATGAAAGGGACAGCAGGCCTTATACTCGCGCCCCGCGCGTATAATCTTCACCGTCCGCCCGATCAGCGTCGACAAGGTGATGCGCGACCGCAGCTCATCCAGCCATTGCGGCGTGAGGGTCACTGGTTCCCCTCCCGCTTGCGGGAGGGGGCAGGGGTGGGCAGAAGGGCCAGACTGCGCGCGATCTCTCTCACCACGCCTTCGATATTGGCCAGCACCTCGTCGTTGGTGAAGCGCAGAATGTGATAGCCATTGGCCGCGAGCCAGCTATCGCGATGACGGTCGTAGCCTTGGCGCATGTCGTGCGAATATCCATCCAGTTCGACGATCAACCGGGCTTCCCTGCAAAGAAAATCGGCAAAATATTGCCCCACGGGCATTTGACGGCTGAATTTCCACCCGCCGATTTTTCGGCCGGAAAGATGGCGCCACAGCCTCCGTTCCGCTGGGGTTGCGGCATTTCGGAGCGCCTTAGCGCGCGGCGTGTTACGGGGCTGAAACTGTCCGTCCATCACAGGGCGGTATGCCCACCCCCGACCCCTCCCGCAAGCGGGAGGGGAGGTGATACGTCGCGGTTTGATTATCCCCCTCCCGCTTGCGGGGGGGCGGGGGTGGGCAGCGCCGCCAGCGGGTTTAACCCAGCGCCGCCTTCACCCAGCCGCTGGCCTTGCTCATGTCGAGCTGGCTGCCATGGCGCTCCTTCACCGCGGCCATTACCCGGCCCATATCCTTGACGCTCGACGCGCCCAGTTCGGTAACAATCGCCGCAATCGCCGCTTTCGCTTCTTCTTCGCTCATCTGCGCGGGCAGGAATTCTTCGATCACCGCCACTTCGGCGGCTTCGGCGTCGGCCAGTTCCTGGCGGCCGCCCTGTTCATACATGGTGATCGATTCGCGGCGCTGTTTCACCATTTTCTGCAAAACATCGGTGACCAGCGCATCGTCGTCATCGGGCGCCTTGCTCGTGCGCAATTCGATGTCCCGGTCCTTGATCTTGGCCAATATCAACCGGATCGTGCCCAGCCGCGCCTTGTCGCCGGCCTTCATCGCGGCAACCTGCGCAGCCTTGATGTCATCGCGAATCATGCGTTGTCCCCATGCGCTGCCATTGCGGAAAAAAGTCTCTTTAACGACAAGATTCATAATCCGATAGATTGTGAATCATTTTTTTGCGCCCTAATTGGTCGGCCGTTTAGCCCCCCGACCGGAGCATGTTGAATGGCACCAGCCACACCCACTGCCGCGCCTACCGTCGCGCCCGCAGCCCAGACCCCCGCCCAGGCAAAGCCCGAGGGGGCAACGGGCGTCCTCGTCCTGGCCGATGGCACCCTGCTATGGGGCATTGGTTATGGCGCAACCGGCGCCGGGGTCGGCGAAATCTGCTTCAACACGTCGATGACGGGCTATCAGGAGATATTGACTGACCCCAGCTATGCGGCGCAGATCATCACCTTCACCTTTCCGCACATCGGCAATGTGGGCGCGAACCCAGAGGACATCGAGCGCGACAAGCGCGCCGCGGTGGGCGCGATCACGCGCGAGCTGCCGACCGCCCCCAGCAATTTCCGCAGTGTGCAGACGCTTCCCGAATGGATGGCCGAACAGGGGCTGATCGGCCTGGCGGGCATCGACACGCGCGCGCTGACCCGCCGCATCCGCGACGCGGGCGCGCCGAACGGCGTCGTTGCGCACAGCCCAAATGGCCAGTTCGACATCGACGAACTGCTTGCGATGGCGCGCAGCTGGCCGGGGCTGGAAGGCATGGACCTCGCGAAAGAGGTCAGCCGCGGCGACACCGGCGGCTGGGACGCCGGCGTGTGGGCGCTGGGCAAGGGCTATGAATCCCCCTCCCGCTTGCGGGAGGGGCTAGGGGAGGGCATGTCGACCTCCGCCTCGACCGAAACAGGCCCTCCCCCGACCCCTCCCGCAAGCGGGAGGGGGGAAGATCGCCCCCATGTCGTCGCGATCGATTATGGCGCGAAGGACAATATCTTCCGCAACTTGGTGAAAGCCGGCGCGCGCGTCACCGTGGTGCCGGCGACCGTGACGCTGGATGAGGTGCTCGCGCTCGAGCCCGCGGGCGTGTTCCTGTCGAACGGCCCCGGCGACCCGGCGGCGACGGGCGAATATGCGGTGCCGGTGATCCAGGGGCTGCTGGCACGCGACATTCCGATCTTTGGCATCTGCCTTGGCCACCAGCTGCTCGCGCTCGCGGCGGGGGCGAAGACGATCAAGATGCACCAGGGCCACCGCGGCGCGAACCATCCGGTGCAGCGCATCGGCGGCGATTTTGCGGACGGCGTGGTCGAGATCACGAGCATGAACCACGGCTTCGCGGTCGACGCCGCGACTCTGCCCGCGGGTGTGGTAGAAACGCACAAGAGCCTGTTCGACGGATCGAACTGCGGCATCGCGATCACGGGGAAAAAGGCGTTCAGCGTGCAATATCACCCCGAGGCGAGCCCGGGGCCGCAGGACAGCTTCTATCTGTTCGAGAAGTTTGTGGGCGGGTTGGAGACGAGCAGGTGAGCAATGTTGAGGAGGCTGAACAGGCATTCCTATTTGCGTTGCTTATGGAGTATGAAGTCGATCCATCAACGTATGTTCGGCTCTCTGCCCTTCACGAAAAGTACGATCTGGCTTTCCCTGAAAGCTGGCTAGATTCGCTTGTCAGTGAGTGGGAAGATTTTGGTTGGGTCGATGTGAGCCGCACCCATGATGGAACTTCAGCATTAATCAAACGAACTCGTTACAGCGCAGTACTTAAGCACGTTTTGGCATCGTTGGGTGCAACATCGTTGACCATTGACGCCCGAAAGGAAGAGATCCTCTCCGACGTATCTCCGAGAGAAACAACTCCCATTCCAAATGGTTGGAAGTGGTTGACCTTTGAAACTGAAAAGCCAAATCGAGATTTCAAAAATACCATGGAATCTCAGGAAATTAAGCTAAAAATAGTTGCGCTGGATGCGAAAAGCAAAGAGTTTGATCAAGTCCGAGCCGGTTTAGATGGGCTGATCGAACAAGTGCGAGGAGCGAACGATCTCGAAGATCGAGACAGAATCCTTGCTAGCCTAACGGCAGCTCAGACCCTGTGGTCATCTGCTAGTTTGCGCCTAGTCCAGATAAAGGTAGGCGTGCTGCTGGCAATCGACGACGCGGCGGCTGCTCTTGGTACACTGGCGAAGGGCGTACGCGCGGGACTGCTCGTCGACCTAGTGAAATCGATTGTGAAGAACAAAACCGGCCTAGATCTGGATAATATATAATGCCCAAAAGAACTGACATAAAATCCATCCTCGTCATCGGCGCTGGCCCGATTGTTATCGGTCAGGCGTGCGAGTTCGACTATTCGGGGACGCAGGCGATCAAGGCGCTGAAGGAGGAGGGCTATCGCATCGTCCTCGTCAACTCCAACCCCGCGACGATCATGACCGATCCCGAGCTGGCCGACGCGACCTATGTCGAGCCGATCACGCCCGAGATTGTCGCCAAGATCATCGAAAAGGAGCGCCCCGATGCGGTGCTGCCGACGATGGGCGGGCAGACCGCGCTCAACACCGCGCTTGCGCTGTTCAACGACGGCACGCTCGAAAAATATGGCGTCGAGATGATCGGCGCCGATGCCGAGGCGATCGACAAGGCCGAGGATCGGCTGAAATTCCGCGACGCGATGGACAAGATCGGCCTTGAAAGCGCGCGCAGCGGCATCGCCCATTCGATGGAAGAAGCCTTTGCCGTGCTCGAACGCACCGGGCTGCCCTCGATCATCCGTCCGTCCTTCACGCTCGGCGGCACCGGCGGCGGCATCGCCTATAACCGCGAGGAGTTCGAGCATATCGTCCGCGGCGGCCTGATCGCCTCGCCGACCACCGAAGTCCTGATCGAGGAATCGCTCCTCGGTTGGAAGGAATATGAGATGGAGGTGGTGCGCGACCGCAAGGACAATTGCATCATCATCTGTTCGATCGAGAATGTCGATCCGATGGGCGTGCACACCGGCGACAGCATCACTGTCGCGCCTGCGCTGACGCTGACCGACAAGGAATATCAGATCATGCGCAACGCGAGCATCGCGGTGCTGCGCGAGATCGGTGTCGAAACGGGCGGGTCGAACGTCCAGTTCGCGGTCAATCCCAAGGACGGCCGCCTGATCGTGATCGAGATGAACCCGCGCGTTTCGCGCTCGTCGGCGCTCGCGTCGAAGGCGACGGGCTTCCCGATCGCCAAGGTCGCGGCGAAGCTGGCGGTTGGATACACGCTCGACGAGATCATGAACGACATCACCGGCGTCACCCCGGCGTCGTTCGAGCCGACGATCGACTATGTCGTCACCAAGATCCCGCGCTTTGCCTTTGAAAAATTCAAGGGCGCCGAACCCCTGTTGTCGACCGCGATGAAATCGGTGGGCGAGGTAATGGCGATCGGCCGTACCATCCATGAATCGATGCAGAAGGCGCTGCGCGGGCTGGAAACCGGCCTGTCGGGCTTTGACGAGGTCAAGCGGCTGGAGGGCGCAAGCCATGACCAGCTTCGCAGCGAACTCGCCCGCCGCACCCCCGACCGGCTGCTCAACGCCGCGCAGGCGATCCGCGAAGGCCTGTCGCTGGAGGAAATCAACCGCGTCGCGGGCTATGACATGTGGTTCCTGGAGCGCATGGCCGAAATCATCGCGGCGGAGCAGACCGTGGCAAAAGACGGCCTGCCGCAGGATGCCGCCGCGCTGCGGCGCCTGAAATCCATGGGCTTTTCCGACCAGCGGCTCGCCGCGCTGGCGGGCGGCAATATGCGCGAAACCGATGTGCGCGCGCTGCGCCATCAGCAGGGTGTGCGCCCGGTGTTCAAGACCATCGACACCTGCGCCGCCGAATTTGCCGCGCAAACCCCCTATCTTTATTCGACCTATGAAGCGCCAACCTTTGGCGCGCCCGAATGCGAAGCGAACCCCAGCGAGCGCAACAAGGTCGTCATCCTCGGCGGCGGCCCCAACCGCATCGGGCAGGGGATCGAGTTCGACTATTGCTGTTGCCACGCCTGTTTCGCGCTCGAAGACGCGGGCTTTGAAACCATCATGGTCAATTGCAATCCCGAAACCGTCTCGACCGATTATGACACGTCGGACCGCCTGTATTTCGAGCCGCTGACGGCGGAAGATGTGCTCGAAATATTGCAGGTCGAAATGTCAAAGGGGACGCTGGCGGGTGTGATCGTCCAGTTCGGCGGCCAGACCCCGCTGAAACTCGCGCAGGCGCTTGAGGACGCGGGCATTCCCATCCTCGGCACCTCGCCCGACGCCATCGACCTTGCCGAAGACCGCGAACGTTTCGCGGCGCTCGTCACCAAGCTCGGCCTCAAACAGCCCGACAATGGCATTGCGCGCAGCCGCGAGGAAGCCGTCGCGGTCGCCGCCCGCATCGGCTATCCGGTGCTCACCCGTCCCAGCTATGTCCTGGGCGGGCGCGCGATGGAAATTGTCGATGATCAGGCGCAGCTTGAAAATTACATCGAAACCGCGGTGCAGGTGTCGGGCGACAGCCCCGTTCTCATCGACCAATATCTGCGCGATGCAATCGAGGTCGATGTCGATGCGATTTGCGACGGTGACGATGTCGTGGTCGCGGGCGTGCTTCAACATATCGAGGAAGCCGGGGTCCATTCAGGCGACAGCGCCTGCTCGATCCCGCCCTACAGCCTGCCCGCCGATGTTATCGCCGAAATCGAGCGGCAGACCGATGCGCTGGCGCGCGCGCTTGGCGTGCGCGGGCTGATGAACGTCCAATATGCGGTCAAGGACAAGGACGTCTATCTGATCGAGGTCAATCCGCGCGCCAGTCGCACCGTGCCATTCGTGGCCAAGGCGGTGGGTTCGCCCATCGCCAAAATCGCGGCGCGGGTGATGGCGGGCGAAAAGCTCGCCAACCTTCCCAAAATTAACCGCGACATCGACCATGTCGCGGTGAAGGAAGCGGTTTTCCCCTTCGCGCGCTTCCCCGGCACCGACCCGGTGCTCAGCCCGGAAATGAAATCGACGGGCGAAGTCATGGGGATCGACGGCGACTTCAACCTCGCCTTTGCCAAGGCGCAGCTTGGCGCGGGCGACCGGCTGCCGACCGATGGCCGCGTCTTTGTATCGGTGAAGGACAGCGACAAGCCCCGCATCGTCGGCGCGGTGCGCCAGCTGGCCGATTGGGGCTGGCAGGTCGTCGCCACGGGCGGCACTGCCTCCTATCTGGAAGGGCAGGGCATCACGGTCGAGCGGGTGAACAAGGTTGCCGAAGGGCGCCCGCATATCGTCGACCGGATCAAGGATGGCGACATCCAGCTGATCTTCAACACCACCGAAGGGTGGCAGAGCCTCGAAGATTCGCAGTCGATCCGCGCTTCGGCGCTGGGCGCGGACCTTGCCTATTACACCACGGCCGCCGGCAGCGATGCCGCGACCGCGGCGATCGGGGCGCTTCGCGCACGCTCTCTTGAAGTAAAGCCCCTTCAGGACTATTATTGAAAAACCGCTTCATCCCCCGACATTGACGGAAGCAGCGGCTCAGCCGCCCGGCGAAGGTTTCGCCGGCGGTGAATTATTGACGAAGGACGAAAGAAACATGGCAAGCGTTGAAAAGGTGCCGATGCTGGCGGAAGGCTATGAAAAGCTCAGCGCGCAGCTCGCTGCGCTGAAGGCCGAGCGCCCGCTGATCGTCGATGCGATCGAGGAAGCGCGCGCGCATGGCGATCTTTCGGAAAATGCCGAATATCACGCCGCCAAGGAACGCCAGGGCCAGGTCGAGGCGACCATCGGCGATCTGGAAGATAAATTGTCGCGCGCGCAAGTGATCGACCCGACCAGCCTGTCGGGTGACCGCATCGTGTTCGGCGCGACGGTCACCTTGTCGGACGAAGATGACAAGCCGGTGAAATATCAGATTGTCGGCCAGGCCGAAGCCGATGCAAAGGTCGGCAAGATCAGCTATAATTCGCCGCTCGGCCGCGCGCTCATCGGGCGCAAGGTGGACGATGAAATCGAAGTCACCGTGCCTTCGGGCGACAAATATTATCTGGTGACCAAGATCGAATTCATCTGATCCCGCGATGATCAGGCAGCAGGAAGCCCCGCTGGTCACGGTCTATGCGCTGGCTTGTGTGGCGCTTCACCTGCTGCTTTTGATCACGGGCCTGCACCTCGACGCCATCGTCCGCGCTGGGTTCATCCCGGCGCGCTTCAACGCTGATCTCATCCTGCCGCCCGGCTTTTTCATGCCCTTTGTGCTGACGCCCTTGTCGTCGGCTTTTCTGCATGGCGGCTGGCTCCATCTGGCGCTCAACATCGTCATCCTGCTGTTTATCGGCCGTCAGCTCGAGGCGCCGCTCGGCAGCAAGGCGATGACGATCCTGCTCATCGCGGGCGCCTATGCGGGCGCGTTGGCGCAAGGCCTTGCCGACCCCGCCTCCCAAGTGCCGATGATCGGCGCGAGTGGCGCCATTTCGGCGCTCATCGCCGTTTATGCGCTGATCTTCGGGCGCAGTCAGGCCCCCGCCATCGGCCCCATCCCCAGCCACTGGGTACGCGCCCTCTGGCTTGCCGCCGCGTGGATCGGCCTGCAACTCGCGCTGGGCCTTGCCGCGGGCGCCGGCTTTGGCGCGGTCGCCATCTGGGCGCATGTCGGCGGGTTTCTGGCCGGCCTCCTCCTCGCCCGCCCCCTGCTGCGCTGGCGGTTCGGCGTACGCTGAGCCCTCATCATGCGCCTTCGGGCTATCCGCTTCCCCTCATTCGTCATGCCGGACTTGATCCGGCATCCACGCCCCGGCGCGCAGGAAAAGAATCCGATTCGCACAGAAGCGCAGAGAACGCAGAGGGAGAAGAGATAGCATTCCCGCGGAGACGCGGAGAAAAGAGAGGAACGGCAA
>NZ_JQFJ01000004.1 GCF_000763945.1 Sphingopyxis sp. MWB1 | reverse complement strand
TTCTGGCCGGCCTCCTCCTCGCCCGCCCCCTGCTGCGCTGGCGGTTCGGCGTACGCTGAGCCCTCATCATGCGCCTTCGGGCTATCCGCTTCCCCTCATTCGTCATGCCGGACTTGATCCGGCATCCACGCCCCGGCGCGCAGGAAAAGAATCCGATTCGCACAGAAGCGCAGAGAACGCAGAGGGAGAAGAGATAGCATTCCCGCGGAGACGCGGAGAAAAGAGAGGAACGGCAAAGCCGCTCAATAGTGTCTCCTTTACGAGCCGCGGCGGCAACTCATAGGGCGCCAACCTCTCCCAACAACATCTCTCAGCGCCTCCGCGTCTCCGCGCGAATCCCAAAAAAATCTCTGCGCTCTCTGCGCCTCTGCGCGAATCTCCATCCAAGCCTATCCCCTCAGAATGGTCCCGATGGTCAATCCAAACCTTTTGACACCCGGAAGACGCTGGCACATGGATCCCGGACCAGGTCCGGGATGACGAATGAAAGACAAGCGGAAAACGATCCGCAGCCCCGCTGTCACCCCAGCAAGCCGCCCGCGATCAGCATCGCCACCCGCACATCGACCCCGCAATCCTCGGCGCGCTTCGCGGCCAGAAAATCCTCTATGCCGTTCAGCGGGACGCGGTGGACGACGATATCTTCGCTATCGGTCCCGCCGCCCTCGCTGACTTTCACCAGATCGCTTGCAACCAGCAGGGTAAAGCTTTCGCTGACCATGCCCGGCGAGCTGTGAAATTCGCCGACCACGCGCCAGTTTTTTGCCTGATAGCCGGTTTCTTCCTCCAGCTCGCGCGCGGCGGCGATTTCGACGGCTTCGCCCGCGACATCGTCGCCGACCAGTCCGGCGGGCAGTTCGATGCAGCGGCGCTTCAGCGGTACGCGATATTGTTCGACCAATATGATGTGTCGCCCGTCCGCCGCATCGTTGATGGGCAGGATCACGGCGGCGTGAATGCCGCCGGGGCGCGACACATATTCCCAGCTTTCCTGGGTCTTGACGCTGATATAGCGGCCTTCCCACCGGGTTTCGATGGGGGCGTCGGGCGCGGGGAGAGTCATATTTTTCCTGTTGTGGATGGGGAGAAAGGAAGGAGCCCTAGATTTCGATCAGCCGGTCGCACAGCTCATTGGGATTGCCCTCGCTCTTGGGGAAATGCTCGGCCAGCACAAGGCCCATTTGCCGCACGGCCTCGGCCATGCCTTCGCCCGGATGGCCTGCACGAATGCGTTCGATCAGCGCGGCCATGGCGTCGCCCCATATTTCGGGTGCCACCTTGGCGGCAATCGCCTCGTCGGCGACAATATCGGCGCGATGCTCGTTCAGGCTGACATACAGGAGCACGCCGGTGCGGCCCATGGTCTTGGCCTCGGTGCCGACCTTGAAGAGGTCGATGGCGCGCGCCCGCACGCGGCCCGCGCGGATCGCGCGCGGGGTCAGGAACAGGCGCAGCGGCCGCCAAAGCAGGAACAGCCACACGCCGATCCATTTGATCGCGCCAAAGGCGAGGACGATGCCCAGCCATTCATTGGCGGTCGGCTGGTGCCCCCATCCGCCGCGCAGAGCATCGTAAAGCGCCCGGAAACATTCGGGAAACAGCGCGACGATCGACATCGCCAGAAAGGCGCACAGGCTCGCCCACACCAGCGCGACATCGTCATAGCTGTCCGATTGCGCGGCGATGATGGTGACGATTTCGCCATCGGTATCGCGCTCGGCCGCGGCCACGGCATCGGTGACGATGCGGTGGTCGGCTTCGCTCACATGGCTGACCTTGCGTAATGCCATTGTTCGTCCCCTACCAGCCACCCGACGCGCCGCCGCCGCCAAAGCCGCCGCCCCCGCCGGAGAATCCGCCGAAACCACCGCCGCCAAAGCCGCCGCCACCCCAGCCGCCACCGCCGCCCCAATGATCGTCATTGCCCCAGATGATGATGGGCGCGGCGCCCCACGGGCCGCTGCGTCGCCCGTGCTTTTTCCCCCGCCGGCCAAAGGCGGACATCATCGGCAGGATGAAAAAGAAAAAGACCACGAACAGAGTAAAGAACAGCCCGCCCATATTGCCGCCCTCGGCGCGCTTGCGTTCGGCCTTGTCGGCGGCCGCGACGCGCGCAGCGGCTTCTTCGGGGGGCAGCTCCAGCTGCTCGGCGATGGCGTTAACCCCCGCCTGAATGCCGCCGGGAAAATCGCCCTCCTTGAAATGGGGGGTAACGTCGTTGCGGATGATCCTTCCCGACAGGGCGTCGGTCAGCACGGGTTCAAGCCCATAGCCGACAGAGATATTCATGCGCCGTTCGTTTGGCGCGATCAGAAAGATAACGCCGTCATTTTCTGCCTTGCTGCCAATGCCCCAGTGACGGCCCAGTTGATAGCCATAATCGCTGATCTCATAGCCCTGAAGGTCGGGCACGGTCGCAACCACCAGTTGCCGCCCGCTGCGTTCCTCCAGCCCCGCGAGCTGCGCGTTGAGCGCGGCTTCCTCGGCAGGCGGAATGATATCGGCCTGATCGACGACGCGGCCGGTCAGTTCGGGAAACTGCTGCGCGGCGGCAGGCACCGCTGCCGCCAGCAGCGCCAGCCCGGGAAGGATGGCGGCTGCCAGCGGGCGGAAAAAGGCGGTCAATGTCACCTTATTGCCCGAAATCGACCTTCGGCGCCTGATTGGCGTTGGGGGTTACCGCCTTGAACGGCGTCATCGGCTCGGCGCCATGGACGATTTTCGCGCCGATAATGTCGGGGAAGGTGCGGATCGTCGTATTATAATCCTGCACCGCGCCATTATAGTCGCGAATGGCGATGTTGATCCGGTTTTCCGTGCCCTCAAGCTGGGTCATCAGATCGGCGAAACGCCCTTGGCTTTTGAGGTCGGGATAGCGTTCGACCGACACGAGCAGGCGGCTGAGCGCGCTCGACACATTGCCTTGCGCCTGTTGAAAGGCTTCGACCTTGGCGGGATCGTCCAGATCGCCGGGTTCCAGCTTGACCTGGGTGGCCGATGCGCGCGCCTGGATGACGCTTTCCAGCGTTTCCTTCTCGATATTGGCGGCGCCCTTGGCGGTTTCGACCAGATTGGGGATCAGGTCGGCGCGGCGTTGATAGGCGGCCTCGACATTGGCCCATTGGGCCTTGGCCGCTTCCTCCTTGGTCGGCACACTGTTGATGCCACATGCCGACAGCGACAGGGCGGCGGCCGGCAGGATCATCCAGCGGGCGGAACGAAAGTTCATCGGTCAATCTCCCTCCATCGGCGTTTTGCCGTGACAATACAGATAATAGGAAGGGCGGGGCGTTTACGCAATCGTAACCGGCCAGACGGATGAAACGCCATCAGCCTGGGAGTGTTACAATGCTGGCAGAATTCAAGAAGTTCATTGCCAAAGGCAATGTTATGGATTTGGCGGTGGGGGTTATCATCGGGGGGGCTTTTGCCACCATTACCAAATCGCTTACTGACGACGTCCTCATGCCGCTCGCCGGCGCCATTTTCGGCGGGGTCGATTTTTCCTATCTCTATGTGCGTCTCGGCCCCTTGCCCGAAGGTATTGCCGCGGGCGATTATGCCGCGCTCAAAAAGGCCGGTGTCGCCATGTTCGGCTATGGGGCCTTTTTGACGGCGGTGATCAATTTCCTGATCCTGGCTTTCATCATTTTCCTGCTGGTGCGGTGGGTTAATCGCATTGTTCGCGGGGAGGAAGAAAAGGAAGAGGCCGAACCGGCCGCGCCGACCGAAGTGGAGCTTTTGGCCGAAATTCGCGACGCTCTCACGAAAAAATAGCGTGAAACCAAGGGGGAGGGGGCGTCCTGGTGCCGCTGTCCCCACGCCGGTCTGAACCTCCCTCTTCCCAAGGCAGGCCGGGCTTCCTATATGGGAAGGGCCGGTTTCGACCGGCTATGAGGATAAATGGTGTCGTGGAATAGACACAGCGGACCCGGGGGCAGTACCCGGCGGCTCCACCACAAATCCGCTTCCCGCTTGGGACGCGGGTTTCTGACGGGGCCGAACCAGGATCGACGTGTGTTCAAAGACGATATTTTCTTCCGGGCTGAGTAACCCGTTAAAGGCTCAAAACCAATAGGTGCTAACGATAACGAAGCACTCGCTCTTGCTGCCTAACCGATAAGCCTCACGGCCTAAGGTTAGACAAATAGAACGCGGTTCGGACCGAACCGGGCAACAGAATCGGATACCAGCGGCTGGGGACGAGCCGGGCAACAGAATCGTCCCACCTTCCCTCTCACGATTGTTGAAAGTTGCACGACCTTTGCGGCCGTGCCGCGTGGGATTCCGCAAGCGGAACAGATAAATGGGCCCGCGTGACCCATCACCGAGCGCCCGCCCGTCGTCATCCCGCGCCTGCACCGATCCGTCCGCGCGGCCTTGTCCCCTTACGTCATCCCGGGCTTGATCCGGGACCCGCCTTCTTCTTGCGCCCCACCCCTCATTCGTCATGCCGGACTCGATCTGGCATCCATGGCCCCAGCGTCGGAAAAGAATATAGTTTCGCGCGGAGGCGCGGAGAAAGGAAAGGAGCGGCCAAGCCACTCGTTATTGCTCCCTTGCAGGGAAGGGCGACAGCTCATCGGGAACTAACCGATCCCACGTTAAGCCAATTCTCCGCGTCTCCGCGTGAATCCCAAAAACTCGGCGTCCTTTGCGCCTCTGCGCGAAATAAACCACCCCTCAATGCCCCGCGCATTGCCCATGATCGCCCAGCGCCTCGATCACCCGGCAGTCCCCCGCCTGTCCACCGCGGCAGCGGCCGACGATGCGTCTCAGCTCGTCGCGCAGCGCTTCGAGCTGCGCGATTTTCGCCTCCACCTGTTCCAGATGTATGCTCGCAATGCGGTCGGCCTCGCCGCAATCGCGCGCCGGATGGTCGGACAGGTCGAGCAGCGAGCGTATCTCCTCGATCGTAAAACCGAGTTCACGCGAATGGCGCACAAAGCGCAGCCGCGCGCGATGCGCGTCGCTATAGCTGCGATAATTGGCGGCGGTGCGCCCCGGTTCGGGCAGCAGGCCGATCCGTTCATAATAGCGGATGGTCTCGATATGGGTGCCTGTGGCGCGCGATAATTGACCGATTTTCATGGCTGGCTTGACCCTGTAGTGGCTACAGGCTGCATATAGGATGCCGACTCGAATAACCAAGGAGGCTTCGGCCATGGCAGACCAATGCTGCGCCAGCAAAAGCGGCCCGGCCGCGCTTAACGACCCGCGGTGGCGGCGAATTTTATGGATCGCGCTGATCGTCAATGGCGCGATGTTCGCGATTGAAATGGCGGCGGGGGTCGCGGCGGATTCGCGCGCGCTTCAGGCTGACGCGCTCGATTTTCTGGGGGATAGCGCCAATTATGCGATCAGCCTTGGCGTCGCGGGAATGGCGCTTGCCTGGCGCGCCCGCGCTGCGCTGGTGAAGGCGCTGACGATGCTCGTCTTCGGCCTCTGGGTGCTCGGCTCGGCGCTGTGGGCTGCGGTCTCGGGCAGCGCGCCGCAGGCGGAAACCATGGGGCTGATCGGTGCCATGGCGCTGGTCGCCAATGTCGCCGTCGCACTGCTTCTCTATCGCTATCGCGCGGGTGACGCCAATATGCGCTCGGTCTGGATCTGCTCGCGCAACGACGCCATCGGCAATCTCGCCGTCATGGGCGCCGCGCTCGGCGTCTTTGGCACGGGACAGCGCTGGCCCGACCTTGGCGTCGCTGCGATCATGGCGGGGCTGGCCATCTGGGGCGCGGCGGAAATCATCCGCCAGGCGCGCGGCGAACTGGCGGCGGGGCGGCCTTGAGCTCGCCCCGCCGCTCCGCCATCCCGGCCTATTTCACCTTGAAGTCAAAGGCGCCGGTCCTCTTGTGCCCGTCGCTTCCCGCCGCCGTCCATTTGACCTGATAGGTGCCGGGGACCAGCGCGCGCTTCATCGTCAGCGTCATCGACCGGCCATCCTTGCCGATGGCGCTCGTCAGCGGCATTTTCATCGGCGGATGATCGGTCATACCCGGCATTGCGGTCATCACCACCTCGGCGCGCGCGCTGGCGGGGGCAATAACATCGCTGAAGCGCAGTTGCACCTGCGTCACCTTGCCCACGCTTGCCCCCGCCGCCGGGGTCGATGCCGCCAGCGAGACATGGGCCTGCGCGCCGGGCGCGAACAGCAAAGAAGCGATCGCCATCGCAGTAAACAGATATTTGCTCATTATTTCCTCCATCGGAACCCTTGCTTTGCTATTACGCAGGGCGGGCGCAGCCCCCTTGGCTCCAGGAAAATTTCCAGGGCGGGCAAGGGGCGCGGCGCGCGCATGCGTATGGAAGGGGTGAGGATGAAAGAAACAGATCCACTGACCGGCCAGCTTTCCATGCTGGGCAAGGCGCCATTGCCCGACGCACTCGACGCGCTCGACGACCGCGTGCTGGGCGCGCTGGAGACGCGGCGGCGCGAAGCAGCGGCGATGCGGCGGATGCTCGCCATCGCGGCCTTTGTCTCGCTCGGCGGCGGCATGGTCGCGGGCAGCGTGCTGCCCGGCCCGGCGGTCGCGGCTAGCCCGCTGACCCCGCTGGCGCCCGCCAGCCCGCTCGCCCCCGCTGCCTTGCTGGGCGGCGGCGAATGAACAGCGCACGCCGCCTGCTGCTCGTCGCGGCGGTCGCCTTTATCGCGGCCTTTGCGGGGATTTTCGCGGGGCGGCTGATCCTCGATCAGCCGCGCGCGAGCGAGACGGAGCTGCACGCGCTGCTCCATGACGAACTCGATCTTTCGCCCGATCAACATGCCCGGCTCGACCGGATCGAGAGCGATTTCGCGGCCCGCCGCGACGCGCTGCAGCGCGAAATGCGCGCCGCCAATGTCGCGCTCGCCCGCGCGATCGAGGCCGAGCATGGCTATGGCCCGCAAGTGACCGAGGCGATCGACCACAGCCACCGGGTGATGGGCGAATTGCAAAAGGAAACCTTGCAGCATCTCTTCGCGATGCGCGACGTGCTCGACGCCGACCAGGCGGCGATGTTCGACAAAAGCGTGGTCAAGGCGCTGACCGCCGATGCGCGGTGAAGGCGCAGACGGAGCACGAAAGCGACCAGCAACTGGCGGCCATGGCACAGGCCGGCAGCGAAGCAGCCTGCCGCGAAATCCTGCGCCGGTACAAGGGCTTTACCTATCGGCTGGTCTACAGCCATGTCGGCGACGCCGACGAGGCGTTCGATCTGACACAGGAAGCCTTCGTCTCCGCCTTTGCCGCCATTCACCGCTATGACGGCGCGCGTCCCTTTCGCCTGTGGATCGCGCGCATCGCGCTCAACAAATGCCGCGACTGGGCGCGGCGGCGCAAGGTGCGCGCCTTTTTCGCCCGCGCCCTGCCGCTCGACACCGCGGTCCATGTCGCCGCCGAAGCCCCGCCGCCAGACCGGCAGGCGGGCGACCGCGCCGAACTGGCGCGCGTCCGCGCGGCCATGGCGGCGCTGCCGCCGCGCCTGCGCGAGGTCCTCTTGCTGCGCGGGGTGGAGGAAATGAGCCAGGCGGAGGCCGCCGCAACGCTGGGGGTCAGCCAAAAGACGGTCGAAACCCGCCTCTATCGCGCGCGCCAGCAATTGCGCGATGCGCTGGATGAAAAGCAGGATGGCGGGGAATAACAGACCTGTTTTTAAGGGGCTGGCCCTCCGGCTGCGTAACAGATGAAGAGTTTGACAGGAGCATATGATTTCCATGCAGATTGACCGGCGCCTTTTCATGGGCGGGGCCTTGGGCGGCGGCGCAGTGGCCGCGCTTTCCTCCTATTTTCCCGCCTGGGCGCAGCCCGTCTCGCCCGGCATCGCCGCCCCGCTCCCCAGCGTTTCGGGGGAGGATATTCAGCTTCGTATCGCACGCCGCACGCTGCGCGTCGATGGCCGCACCACCCGCGCCATCGGCATCAATGGCACCATTCCCGGCCCGCTGATCCGCCTGAAGGAAGGGCAGCAGGCAAAGCTCACCGTCATCAACGATCTTAACGAGGACAGCTCGATCCACTGGCATGGGCTGATCCTGCCTTTTCACATGGATGGCGTCCCCGGCGTCAGCTTTCCTGGCATCAAGCCGCGCGCGCGTTTCGTCTATGAATTTCCGATCCTGCAATCGGGGACCTATTGGTATCACAGCCATTCGGGGCTTCAGGAACAGCTTGGCCATTATGGCCCCATCGTCATCGACCCGGCGGACGCCGAACCCGCGCCTTTTGACCGCGAACATGTGATCGTCCTGTCCGACCACAGCACGCTCGCGCCCGAGGAAATCTTTCGCAAGATGAAGGTCAATCCGGGCCATTTCAACATGCAGCGCCAGACGTTCGCGGGCCTGCTCGCGGGCAAGGACCAGTCGCTCAAGGAACGTATTGAATGGGGCGCGATGCGGATGGACCCCACCGATGTCGCCGACGTCAATGGTTCGACCTATACTTTCCTCGTCAACGGCTATGGCCCGCGCGACAATTGGACCGCGCTGTTCCGGCCCGGGGAGCGGGTGCGGCTGCGCATCATCAACGCCTCGGCGATGACGATATTCAACGTCCGCATTCCGGGGCTGCGCATGACGGTGGTTCAGGCCGACGGGCTGCATGTCCGGCCGGTCGCGATCGACGAATTTCAGATCGGCGTTGCCGAAACCTATGATGTCATCGTCACGCCGGATGAAGACCGCGCCTTCACCTTCGTTGCCGAGGCCAATGACCGGTCGGGCATGGCGCGCGCGACGCTCACCCCGCGCGTCGGGCTGGTCGCGCCGGTGCCCGCGCTGCGCGCGCGTCCGCTCGCAACGATGAAGGATATGGGGATGGACATGTCGGGCGGCGGCGACGCCGCCTGCACCCCCGAACATGCCGCCATGGGCCATTGCACGCCAGCTGGTGACGCCTCGGGCGCCGCCGATCACGCCGCGATGGGCCATGGTGCGGGCGGCATGGACCACAGCATGCGCGATTTCGACGTCGCGCCGCAGGTAAAGCGCGACCCCAGCGTCCAGTCCATCTCCCCCATGCCCGTCGACCGCATGGCCGAACCGGGGCAGGGGCTGGAGGATGTGGGGCATGAGGTGCTGACCTATCACCACCTCGTCGCGCTCGACCGCAACCCCGATGTGCGTGCGCCGGAACGCTCGCTCGACATCCACCTGACCGGCAATATGGAACGCTTCATGTGGTCGTTCGACGGGGTGAAGATGTCCGACCATCACGAACCCATCCCCTTTATCGAGGGCGAGCGGGTGCGCGTGAACCTGATCAACGATTCGATGATGAGTCACCCCATCCACCTGCACGGCCATTTCTTTGAACTGGTGACGGGGAAGGGCGATCACGCGCCGCGCAAGCATACGGTGATCGTCCAGCCGGGCGGCATCGCCACCTTCGATTTCACCGCCGACGCGCTCGGCGACTGGGCGTTCCACTGCCATCTTCTCTATCATATGCACGCGGGGATGATGCGCGTCGTCAGCGTCCGCCCCAAGGGAGAGGCAGTATGATGCGCGCCTCGATGTTGCTCGCAGGGCTCTCGGCGCTGGCGCTCGCCGCGCCCGCGCTTGCCCAATCGCATGGCTCCGAGCATGGAACATCTCATCAGGGACATGCGGCGCAGGGCGATCATTCCGCCCATAAAGCGCCGACTTGCACCCCCGACCACGCTGCCATGGGCCATTGCAACATGGAAGCCGAAGCCGGGCAGGGCGGGCATGACGCGCACCAACGCCAGCCGGGTCATCAGGATCATCGGAGCCATCAAGCGCCCACCGCGCCTGCCAACCACGATGCTCACTCGGATCATGGCGACCATGGCGCCCACAGCGTCCACGGCGCCCACAGCGGCCAAACCGCTCCGCCTCCGGTCGATCCGCACCCGAGCCACGCCATGCCCGCGGTTTCGGCAACCCCGGCTACGCCCGCCTGCACGCCAGACCATGCCGCCATGGGCCATTGCACGCTCGATGTTGCCACCCCCGGCGCGGCGGACGGCAAAAGTGGCACCGACCTCCCCGCAGGCGACGCCCCCGCGCCGCCGCCGCCTGGCGACTGGTATGCCGACCGCATCTTCCCCAAGGCCGCGATGGAGCATTCGCGCCATGAAATGATGGTCGAAAATGGCGACCAGACCTTCGGCTTCATCAGCGCCAATTTCGAATATCTGGCGCGAAAGGGGCATGACAGCCTCGCCTGGGATGCGGAAGCTTGGTTCGGCGGCGACATCAACCGGCTGACGATCAAGGGCGAGGGCGAAAGCGAAATCGGTGAAGGGTTTGAAGGCGGCGAGGCGCAATTGCTCTACAGCCGCGCCATCGGTCCCTATTTCAACGCGCAGGCGGGTGTCCGCCGGGATTTCGGCCCCGGCCCCGACCGAAGCTATGCCACTATCGGCTTCGAAGGCCTCGCCCCCTATTGGTTCGAGGTGGAGGGCGCGCTCTTCCTCTCGGACAAGGGCGACGCTTTTGCCCGGATCGAGGGCGAATATGACCAGCGCATCACCCAGCGCCTCGTCCTCCAGCCCGCAATAGAGGCCGATTTCGCGCTGCAGGGCGTGCCCGAAAGCGGCATCGGCTCGGGGCTTTCAAAAGCCGAACTGGGCCTGCGCCTGCGCTATGAAATCATCCGCGAATTCGCCCCCTATGTGGGCGTCCAATGGGAACGCAAATTTGGCGCCACCGCCGACTATGCCCGCGCCAGCGGCAAAGCCGTGGAAACAACCGCCTTCATCGTCGGCGTTCGCATCTGGTTCTGAGCGAGAGCAACCGCGCCCCTCCGCCACCCCGAACTTGATCGCGGCAATCCTTCCACCCGTTACATGTGCCCCGGCGAAAACCGGGGCCGGGGGAGGAGAAGCGCAACCGCGCGTGGCCCCAGCCATCGCCGGACACATCTATCGATTTGGCAAAAGGAGATAGGCTAGGGAGCAAGCCCGAGCTGCAGAGCGTCGCGTCTTGGTCCTCGGCCCCAATCCCCGGCACTTCCTTCTCACCCCGCTCGTGTCGAGCGAAGTCGAGACACCCCTCAACCTCACACCTGCCTTAAGCGGAAAATAAATCAAGTATAATCAAATATTTATCTTCAAAATCTGTCACGCCATCGCCATTCAGCAATAGCGCATCCCCCGCCTCCAGCACCAGCCGCGTCTCCCCAGTCTCCACCGCCTCCCGCTCCCGCGCCACCACCAGCCGCTGCTTTGGCCGGGGGCCCGGAACCTGCCCCGCCAAGCTTACGCTGCGCGGCACTTTCGCTAACATCCGGCCCCGCCGGGTCATGATGTTCAGTACGGAACAGCGCCCGTCCAGCGGACGCCCGCTCACCTGCGCTTCGCCCGGAAAAGCGCGGCCTTCATCGCCCGGCGCCAGACATATCGTCTCGCCTTCGATGTTCAGTTCGAGCACTCCGGTCAGTGGAACCAGTAGCCGCTCGATCCCCGGCCAATCGGAAAAGTTGCCGGGGGTATCAATCGTCGCCAGGCTCGCCCGCCACAGGAAATCGCCATCCCCCGCACCCGGCGGATCGACCCAAATCTCCTGCGTCACCCCGCCGCCATTGCGCCACGGCTGCAGGCTTCGCTCCCCCGCGCGCAGGATCAGCGGCGCGTCGCTCATCCCAAAATGCCGGGCAGGTCCAGCCCCTTCTCCCGCGCGCAGTCGATCGCAATCTCATATCCCGCATCGGCATGGCGCATGACCCCCGTTGCGGGGTCGTTCCACAGCACCCGCTCCAGTCGCTTCGCCGCTTCCGGGGTGCCGTTGGCGACGATCACCATGCCGCTATGCTGCGAATATCCCATGCCGACGCCGCCGCCATGGTGCAGCGACACCCAGGTCGCGCCGCTCGCGGTGTTGAGCAGGGCGTTGAGCAGCGGCCAGTCCGACACCGCATCGCTGCCGTCGCGCATCGCCTCGGTCTCGCGGTTGGGGCTAGCGACCGATCCGCTGTCGAGGTGATCGCGTCCGATGACGATCGGGGCCTTGAGTTCGCCCGACGCGACCATTTCGTTGAACGCCATGCCCAGCCGGTGCCGGTCACCCAGGCCGACCCAGCAAATGCGCGCGGGCAGCCCCTGAAAATGGATCTTCTCGCGCGCCATGTCGAGCCAGCGGTGAAGATGCGCATTGTCGGGCAACAATTCCTTCACCTTGGCGTCGGTCTTGTAGATATCCTCCGGATCGCCCGACAGCGCCGCCCAGCGGAACGGCCCCACGCCCCGGCAGAACAGCGGGCGGATATAGGCGGGAACGAAGCCGGGGAAATCGAACGCATTGTCGACCCCTTCATCTTTCGCGACCTGCCGGATATTATTGCCATAATCGGTCGTCGGCACCCCTGCCGCCTGAAAATCCAGCATCGCGCGGACATGCACCGCCATTGACGCCTTGGCCGCCTTCGCCACTGCTTGCGGGTCGCTCGTCCGCTTCTCGACCCACTCGGCCACGCTCCACCCGGCGGGCAGATAGCCGTTGACCGGATCATGCGCGCTCGTCTGGTCGGTCAGCATGTCGGGGCGGATGCCGCGCGCATAAAGCTGGGGCAATATTTCGGCGGCATTGCCAAGCAGGCCGACCGACACCGGCTTTTTCTCCGCACAGCTTTGCTCGATGATCGCCATCGCTTCTTCGATCGTCTGCGCGGCCTTGTCGAGATAGCCGGTGCGTAGCCGCATTTCGATCCGGCTCGGCTGGCATTCGATCGCCAGGCACGACGCCCCCGCCATCACTGCCGCGAGCGGTTGTGCGCCGCCCATGCCGCCGAGGCCGGCGGTCAGCAGCCATTTGCCCGACAGGTCGCCGCCATAATGCTGGCGCCCCATCTCGACAAAGGTTTCATAGGTGCCCTGAACAATGCCCTGCGTGCCGATGTAAATCCACGACCCCGCGGTCATCTGCCCATACATCGCCAGCCCGCGCTTATCGAGTTCGTTGAAATGATCCCAATTCGCCCAATGCGGCACCAGATTGCTGTTCGCGATCAGCACGCGCGGCGCGTCGGCGTGGGTGCGGAAAACCCCCACGGGCTTGCCCGACTGGACCAGCAAAGTCTGATCATCTTCCAGCCGCTTCAGCGCCTCGACGATCCGGTCGTAGCTTTGCCAGTCGCGCGCCGCGCGGCCGATGCCGCCATAAACGACCAGTTCATGCGGCGCTTCGGCGACGTCGGGGTGCAGATTGTTCATCAACATGCGCAGCGGTGCTTCGGTCAGCCAGCTTTTGGCGTTCAGTTCGGTGCCGGTCGGCGCCTTGATGATGCGGCTGTTGTCGAGACGGGTGGTCATGCGGGTCCTTTCGCAAAGTCGAGAGCAGCGGCGATCACCTGCCGCAGCACGGGCAGGATCGCAGGGTCGGAATGAAGGGGGGCGGGCCAGTTGGCCTCATCCGGCGCAGCAGGCTCGGACATATAACCGCGCATCGCCAGTTCCATCTGGATCGCATGGATGCCGTCCGCCGGGCGGCCATAGTGGCGCGTCGTCCAGCCGCCTTTGAAGCGGCCGTTGACGACATGGCTATCGCCGCTTGCCGCGCAGATAGCTGCAATGGCGGTTTCGAGTTCGGGGGCGCAGGTCGCACCGCCGTTGGTGCCAATATTATATTGCGGCAGTTCGCCGTCGAACAGGCGCGGCACCCGGCTGCGGATCGAATGCGCATCATAAAGGACGACGCGCCCATGGACGCCGCGCAGCCGATCAATCTCCGCCGCCAGCGCGGCATGATAGGGATCGAAGAAGTTTTGTCTGCGCGCCGCAATCTCATAGGCATCGGGACCCGCGCCGGAATAGAGCGGATCGCCCTCGAAACTCGTCGTCGGGCACAGCTCGGTCGTCGCCTGCCCTGGATAGAGCGATGCGCCCGACGGGTCGCGGTTCATGTCGATGACGGCGCGCGAGATGTCGGTTGCCACCGTCGTTGCGTCCATGTCCTGAACAAAGGCGTAAAGCTCGGCGATCCACCAGTCAGTGTCGAGCCGCGCGCGCCATGGCGACACGAAGCGATCCTCACGCCCCGCCAAACCGGTGCCGCCATGCGGAAAGGCGACCACCAGCGGCGCCTCGCCGCGATGAATATGCAGCCAGTCGCTCATGGGGCTACGCCCGGCAGTGCGACCTTGGCCGCCTCGACCAGCGCGCCGTTGCGGACCATTGCATTGGCCGCTTCCATATCGGGATGGAAATGGCGGTCATGGTCGAGCATCGGCACGTGCGAACGCAGCAGCGCCCGCGCGCGTTCGAGCGCTTCGGACGAGGCCAGCCCGCTATGAAAATCGCACCCCTGCGCCGCCGCCAGCCACTCGATGCCGATCACCGCCTGGGCATTTTCCGCCATCTCCAGCAGGCGCCGCGCACCATGCGCGGCCATCGACACATGATCTTCCTGATTGGCCGAGGTCGGGATCGAATCCACACTGGCGGGATAGGCACGCTGCTTATTCTCGCTGACCAGCGCCGCCGCCGTTACCTGCGGGATCATAAAGCCCGAATTCAGCCCCGGCTGCGGAGTCAGAAAGGCGGGCAGGCCCGACAGCGCGGGATCGACCAGCATCGCGATGCGCCGTTCGGAAATCGACCCAATCTCGCAAATCGCCATCGCGATCATGTCGGCGGCAAAGGCGACGGGTTCGGCGTGAAAATTGCCGCCCGAGAGCGCTTCATCGGCGCCCGCAAAGATCAGCGGATTGTCGGACACGCCGTTCGCCTCAATCTCCAGCGTCGTTGCTGCCTGCCGCAACAGGTCGAGCGCGGCGCCCATCACCTGCGGCTGGCAACGCAGGCAGTAAGGGTCCTGCACGCGCGGATCATCCTCGCGGTGCGAGGCGCGAATGGCTGATCCCGCCATCAGTTCGCGCAGCGCGCCAGCCACTTCGATCTGTCCGCGATGGCGGCGCAGTTCGTGGATGCGCGCATCAAAGGGCGTGTCCGAGCCCTTGGCGGCCTCGGTCGAAAGTGCGCCCGTCACCAGCGCGCTTTGGAACAGCAATTCGGCTTCGAACAGTCCGGCAAGCGCATTGGCGGCGGAAAATTGCGTTCCGTTGAGCAGCGCCAACCCTTCCTTCGCCGCCAGTTCCAGCGGCTCCAGCCCGGCTTCTTTCAGCGCTTCTGCGGCGGAAAGGCGCCGCTCGCCGACGTACATGTCCCCGACGCCGATCATCGCCGCCGCCATATGCGATAGGGGCGCCAGATCGCCGCTCGCGCCGACCGATCCCTGTGACGGGATCACCGGGGTCAGCCCCTTGGCAAGCATCGCCTCCAGCAGGGCAATGGTCTCGAGCCGGACGCCTGAGGCGCCCTGGGCCAGACTCGCAAGCTTCAGCGCCATCATCAGCCGCACGATAGGAATGGGGGAGGGCGTACCGGTTCCCGCCGCATGGCTCAGCACGATATTGCGTTGCAGGGTCGCCAGATCGGCGTCGTCGATCCGCACGCTCGCGAGCTTCCCAAATCCGGTATTGATCCCGTAAACGGGCGCCCCCTTGGCCAATATCCGCTCCACCGCCGCCGCGCTTTCGGCGATGCGCGGCGCCGATGCCGGGTCCAGCCGAAGCGCCGCGCCGCGATAGATGGCGCGCCAGTCGGCCAGCGTCACGGCGCCGGGGGAGAGCAGGATTTCGGTCATTGGCCACTCCAGATACGGGCATGGAGCGGGTTCGCCCCGATGCGATAGACAAGTTCGGCGGGACGCTCGATGTCCCAAATGGCAAGGTCGCAGCGCTTTCCGGCCTCTAGTGTCCCGATCTCGTCCGCCAGACCCAGCGCACGCGCGGCGTTGCGCGTGACGCCCGCGAGGCATTCGGCGACGGTCAGGTGGAACAGGGTCGCGCCCATGTTGAGGGTCAGCAGCAGCGAGGTCAGCGGTGACGTACCGGGGTTGCAGTCGGTCGCGAGCGCGATCGGGACGCCTGCTTCGCGCAACGCCGCAATTGGCGGCAGGCGCGTTTCGCGCATGAAGTAAAAGGCTCCGGGCAGCAGCGTCGCGACCGTCTCTGCCTGCGCCATGGCGGCGATCCCCGCTTCATCGAGATATTCGAGGTGATCCGCCGACAAGGCGCCATGCCGCGCCGCCATCGCCGCGCCATGCTGGTTCGACAATTGTTCGGCGTGCAGCTTGACCGGCAGCCCTGCGTGCACCGCCGCCGCAAACAGTCTCTCGGTTTGTCCGGCACTGAACCCGATGCCTTCGCAAAAGGCATCGACCGCATCGGCCAGCCCCTCGCGCTGTACGGCGGGCAGCATTTCGTCGATCACCAGCGCCATATAGGCATCGGCGTCACCCGCATATTCGGGGGGCAGGGCATGAGCGCCCAAAAAGGTCGTGGCGATATGCAGCGGGCGCTCGGCTCCCAGCCGCCGCGCGGCGCGCAGCATCTTCAGCTCATTGGCGGTGTCGAGACCATAGCCCGATTTCACCTCCAGCGTCGTCACCCCTTCAGCCATCAGCGCATCGACGCGGGGCAGGGCACTCGCGACCAGCTCATCCTCACTGGCCTCTCGCGTTGCGCGCATCGTGGAAACAATGCCGCCGCCCGCACGGGCAATTTCTTCATAAGAGGCGCCTTCCAGCCGCAGCTCGAACTCATGCGCGCGGTTGCCGCCATGCAGGATATGGGTGTGACAGTCGATCAGGCCGGGGGTGATCCAGCGCCCCGCGCAATCGACTTCCTCGGCGGCGTCAAAGGCGGGGGCATCGGCGGCAGGTCCAGCATAGAGAATGCGGCCGTCGCGCGCGGCCAGCAGCCCGTCTTCGATGAACCCCATGGCGGCGCTTCCATCGCCCGCGCCCGATGGTCCTGCCATCGTCGCCAGCCGCGCATTGCGCCACAGCCTGTCGCATCGCATCGCCGAATCTCCCTTCGCCACGATCATTGCATCCCGCTGCTTTAATGTATAGACATAATTGAAACAGTGGATGGGAACTACGATGGCAAAGCCGGTCATGGCGGATAAACATCTGCATTTCGCGCAGGCGCTTTCGCCGGGTGGCTGGGCGAAGCATGTGCGTATCGGCATCGCCGATGGGGTCATCACCACGCTGGTCGAGGGGGTGGAGGCAGAGGCGGGGGACGAATGTCATGCCATCGGCCTTCCCGGCATGCCCAATCTACACAGCCATGCGTTCCAGCGCGGCATGGCGGGGCTGGCCGAACGGCGCGGACCGGGCGACGACAGTTTCTGGACCTGGCGTGAAATCATGTACCGCTTCGTCGACCGCATCGACCCCGACGGGCTGCGCGCGATTGCCGCGCTGGCCTATATGGAAATGCTCGAAAGTGGCTTCACGCGCGTCGGCGAATTTCATTATCTCCACCATGATCCGGCGGGGGAGGTCTATGCCGATCCGGCGGAGATGAGCCGCGCCATAATCGCCGCTGCTGCGGAAACCGGCATTGCGCTCACCCACTTGCCGGTCTTCTACGCCCATGCCGGTTTCGGCGGAGCAGCGCCGCAACCGGGCCAACGGCGCTTCCTTCACGACCTCGACGGCTTTGCGCGCCTTCTCGACGGCGCCCGGGCGGCGGCAATGCAGCTTCCCGACGCGATTGTCGGGGTCGCACCGCACAGCCTGCGCGCAGTGACGGCTGCGGAACTGGGCCATCTTCCGGCCTTGGCGGGAAACAATCCCATCCATATCCATATCGCCGAGCAGGTGAAGGAAGTGGAGGATTGTCTAGCGTGGAGCGGGCAGCGGCCCGTCCAATGGTTGCTCGATCATGCAGGCGTCGATGCGCGTTGGTGTCTTGTGCATGCCACCCATATGACCCCGGACGAAACGCGCGCGCTGGCTGCCAGCGGCGCGGTTGCGGGGCTGTGCCCGATAACCGAGGCCAATCTGGGCGATGGTCTGTTTCCCGCCCCCGCCTTCCTCGCCGCGGGCGGGCGCTTTGGCATCGGGTCCGATTCCAACGTACTGATCGACATGAGCGAGGAACTGCGCTGGCTCGAATATGGCCAGCGCCTTTTTGCACGCGGGCGCAACATGCTGGCCCCGGACGCCGGGCGGTCGACAGGGCAGGTGCTGTTCGAGGGCGCGCTTGCGGGGGGCGCGCAGGCACTGGGGGTTGCCGCGGGGCTGAGTGTCGGGCATGCGGCCGACATGATCAGCCTTGACCCCGACCATCCCTCGCTTGCCGGGCGCAGCGGCGCAGCGCTGCTAGACTCCTTTCTCTTTGCCGCCGGGCGCGGCGCCATCGACCGGGTCTGGCGGCGCGGCAAGGACGTGGTGCGCGACGGGCGTCATATAGCGCGCGCCGCTGTCATCGCCGATTATCGTCGCGCGCTGGAGCCGCTGGTCGCGTGACCCTGCCGCTGCACGAACGCATCCGCAGCGAGATAGAGGCGTCGATCCTGTCAGGCACACTTTTGCCCGGCGCGCGCCTGCCCACCGAACAACAGCTGATGCAGCAATATGGCTGCGCGCGCATGACGGTGAACAAGGCGCTGTCGGCGCTCGCCGCGGCGGGTCTGATCGACCGGCGCAAACGCGCCGGTTCCTTTGTCGCGCGGCCCAAGGTTCATTCGATGGTGCTCGACGTTCCCGATCTGGAGCAGGAAGTCGCGCAGCGCGGGCAGGCCTATCGCTTCAATCTCATCCGGCGGACGGTGCGTATACCGCATCCCGACCGGCCCGATGAGGTGCAATTGGCCGGAAGCGGCGCCTTGCTTGCAATAGAGGGGGTGCATCATGCCGATGACGCGCCGCTTGCCTTTGAAGAACGGTTGGTCAGTCTGAACGCCGTGCCCGATATCGCCGATCAGGCCTTCGATACCGCCTCGCCCGGCGCATGGCTTCTCAAACATGTGCCATGGACCGAAGCGGAAACGCGCATTGCCGCCGTTCCCGCCGATCATCTGACGGCGATGCGCCTCAAGATCGCGGTCGCTGCCGCCTGCCTGCTGGTTGAGCGGCGGACCTGGCGCGGCGAGGAGGGCATCACTTTGGTACGCCAGCAATTTGTGGGCAGCGCCTATGACATGATGGCCCGTTTCGGCTCAGCGCGAAGCACGACAGGCCAGAGCTAGCCAAAATTCAGGAGCGGGCGAGCCGACCAACTCCCGTCTGCACACCGCCAAGGTTTGGCATCAATCCACCATAGGACATATTGTCCACTTCTGGGTCGATCGCTCCCCGGATATTTCCTTACGGTCCCGAGCCTTGCTGCGTCACACTCTTACGCAGCACGGGACGCCATTCGCCTTAAATTTCTCCAAAATTGAGGGGTGGGGGTAGCCGACGCGTATCCTATATGCCGGTTCATCTGGCAATATGACGTATAAGTATTTGATATAAATTAAAAAAAAGCCCTTCATTTGTATATACAATTATGAGCGGGCGGTGTCGAAAAAGCATCAGGGGGATGTTGCATGACCGTTAAAGCCAATTTTCTCGCAGGGGGCGTTGCGCTCGCCTGTCTTTCGATTCTTACCGTTCCGTCTTTCGCTCAGGATATGGCGGGGCCGTCCGCTGGGGTGGAAAGCGGAGGCGATGCGATTGTCGTCACCGGGTCGCGCATCCCGCGTCAGGATCTGGCCGGAGTGGGGCCTGCCACCGTCGTTTCGGCGGAACAGGTCGAAAATACCGGGATCGTCAATGTCGAGACGCTGTTGCAGCGCCTGCCCGCCAATGCCGGTTTTGCGGGCAATCAATCCTCCGCCTATTGGGCGAGCAATGGCTATGGCACGGCGCAGGTCAATCTGCGCGGGCTCGGCATCAAGCGGACGCTGGTGCTGCTCAACGGTCGTCGGCTCGTCGCGGGCGGTACGGGCGCCAATTCCTCGCCCGACCTCAACATGATTCCGGTGGCGGCCCTCGCGCGCACCGATGTGCTGAAGGACGGCGCCTCGGCCATTTATGGTGCCGATGCCGTCGCGGGGGTGGTCAACCTCATCACCCGCACCGATTATGAAGGGCTGGGGCTTAGCTTGCGCCAGGGCATCACCGAAAAGGGCGATGGCGCCGATTTCAGCGCCGACCTGCTGTTGGGTGTGCGCGGCGATCGCGGCGGCTTCATGGCGGCGGTGACCTATCAAAAGACCAGCGCGGTCAATATGGCGAGCCGCGCGCCCTGCGCCCTGCGTGAAGTGGCGCCGGGGACATTGAGCTGTTCCAACAGCGCCGCTACCGTCGGCGGACGGGCGGTTTTGCCCAATGGGCAGCAGATCAACTTCAACCAGACCCCCGGCGGCGACGGGGATTTCTATGAACCCTACAGCCCTGCAAAACATAATTTCAATTCGGCGCCGTTTCTCAATGCGGTCAGCCCGGTCGAGCGGATCAGCACGGCCTTTTTCGCCGATTATGCCGTCAGTGACGATATTCAGGCTTTTGGCGAGTTTCTCTACACCTTCCGCAAATCGAACCAGATTGCGACGCCGGGAGTGCTCCGCAATATTGCGATCTCGGCCAGCAATCCGACCAACCCCACCGGCGAGGATATTGTGCTGGTCCAGCGCCGTCTCGCCGAACCGGGGCCGCGGCACTTTTTCCAGGAAACCAACACCTGGCAGGGCACATTCGGCTTGCGCGGGAGCCTGTCCAATGACTGGCGCTGGGAAATGTCGGGCAGCTTTGGCCGCAACACCGGCATCGATGGCTCGACCAATATCGCCAATCTGGAGCATGTGGCCAATACGCTCGACCCCGCGAAATGCAGTACAGCGCCGGGCGCGGCCATTCCCTGCGGCGATTATCTGGGGGCGGGGGACATCAGCCCTGCGGTGCGCGACTATATCTTCTTCACCTCGCGCGACCATGGCGGCAATGAACTGGCGACGGTCAGCGCCGACCTTGCCGGCAATCTCTTCACCCTTCCTGCGGGATCGGTCGGTTTCGCCACGGGTGTCGTCTATCGCAAGGAAAAAGGATGGCGCGACCCGGACCCGCTGACGGTGGCGGGCGTTGCCAACACCAACCAGCAGGACCCGATTTCGGGCTCCAGCACCGCGCGCGAAGCCTATCTTGAACTGTCGGTGCCGCTGCTCGCCGACACGCCCTTTTTCCGGGCGCTGACCCTCGACGGGGCGGTGCGTTATTCGGATTATGATCTGTTTGGCGGCGACTGGAATTACAAGCTGGGCGTCGACTGGATGATCAGCGACGCCATTCGGCTGCGCGGCACCTATGGCACCGGCTTTCGCATCCCCAATGTGCCGGAGCTGTTCGGCGGTGTGTCCGAAGGCAATCTGACGACCACCGATCCCTGCTCCAACTATTCAAGCAGCGGCAATGCCACGCTGATCGCCAATTGCCAGGCGTCGGGGGTCCCGGCGGGTTATACGCAGCTAGGCTCGACGATCCTCACCACCATTGGCGGCAATGAAAATCTTCAGCCCGAAAGCTCGAAAAGCTGGACGGTTGGAACGGTGATTTCACCGCGCGGCATTGTTCCCGGCCTTTCGCTGACCGCCGACTGGTTCGATATCCGGATCAAGGACGCGATCCGCGCCATTCCCGGCTCGACCAAGCTTGCCGTCTGCTACGCCAGTCAAAATCTCTCGCACCCTTTCTGCGACGATTTCACGCGCAGTTCCTTGACCGGCGAAGTCACCTACTTGTCGGCGCAGCCGATCAATACGGGACGCGAGCAAATGAGCGGCCTCGATCTTGGCCTGGTCTATAACCGGATGCTGGGCGATGTGTCGTTTTCGCTCGACGTCAATGCGACATGGCTGAACGAATATATCGTCTACCCCTTTCCGGGCGGGGCACCGATCCATTTCGACGGCTTTATTGGCGGGGGCAATGGCGGCTATCCCAAATGGCGCGGCTATGGCGTGCTGACCGCTGAAAAGGATGGCATCAGCGCCACCTGGTCCACCCAATGGATCGGCAAGGCGACCGATTTCAACGCCGACCCCGGTGACATCGGCTATCGCACACCGAACATCTTCTACCACAATCTCCAGCTCGCCTATGCGGTGGATGACCGGACACGCTTCCAGATTGGGGTGGACAATATGTTCAACCGTAAAGCGCCCTTCATCCAGAGCTATACCGATGCCAACACCGACACCATGACTTATGACCTGCTCGGACGCCGCTTCTACGCCGGTTTCCGTACCGCTTTCTGACAAGGGGCAGGGACATGAAAATCAGATGGCCGCTGCTCGTCCGGCGGACCCATAAATGGCTGGCGCTCTTCGTGGGCGTTCAGGCGCTGATCTGGACCGTCACGGGTTTTTACATGGTCGCGGTGCATATCGACATCATCCATGGCGATCATCTGGTGCGCGAGGCACCGGCTGCGCCCTTTGACCTTGCCGGTCTCGCGCCGCCTTCACGGCTCGTTGCTGCTGTGCCCGGCGTTTCGGAAATTCGCTTGCAGCGCTTTCTGGAACGGCCGGTGTGGCGCGCGCAAACACCGGAGGGTCCACGGCTGTTCGATGCGCGGTCGGGCGAACCCCTCGCCCGCCCCAGCGAGATACAGATACGCGAACAAGCCCGCCGTATCTATGCCAGCGATGGCGCGATTGTGTCGGTCAAATTGCTGACAACGGCCCCTATCGAAATGCAATCGCGAAAGCCGCCCTATTGGGCGGTGGAGTTTGAAGGCTGGAACCGTCCGATCCTTTATCTGTCGCCCGATACTGGCGAGCTGATTTCGCGCCGCCATGCGCTCTGGCGCATCTTCGACTTCGCCTGGATGCTGCACATCATGGACTATGATGAACGCAGCGACGTGAACAATCCGCTGCTGAGAGTGGCGACGTGGAGCGCCTTTGCCATGGCTGCCACCGGCGCCTGGCTGCTCATCTGGTCCTTCCCCCGTCGCCGGAGGAAAAAGACATGAAGAAAATTCGTCTGACGCCGCTTTTCTTTCGCCGCATCCATAAATGGGTGGGGCTGATCCTCGGCCTCCAATTTCTGCTCTGGTCGCTCAGCGGATCGGTGATGGCGCTGCTCGACAAGGATCAGGTGCGCGCCCATGCATCGGGCATGGGGCACAGCCATGCCTTGGCAGAGGGAAGCTATATCGCCCCTTCGGCCTTGCCCCGCGCCGGGGAAGCCACGGGCCTTGTGCTGCGGGATCTTGCCATGCGGCCCGTGTATGAATTGCGGACCGCGGGGCAGGTGCAATTGTTCGACGCTCTCGATGGAAGGCAGGTGCAGGTCGATGCCGCCTTGGCGGAAAGCGTCGCCGCGATGATGAACGAGGCGCCGGTGCGCGAAACGCGATTGCTCGCAAAACCCAACCTGGAGGCGCGCGATCATCAGGGGCCGATGTGGCGGGTCGATTTCGCCGACCCAGCCAACAGCAGCGCCTATATTTCGGCCGAAACCGGCGAATTTCTCGTCATGCGCGGCGATGCCTGGCGGACATGGGATTTTTTCTGGATGCTGCACAATATGGATTATTTGAACCGCTCCAGCTTCAACCACCCGCTGATCATCTTCGTCGCCTTCGGGACGCTATGGCTGTCGGGGACCGGCTTTTATCTTCTGTTCAAAAGCTTCAGCCGCGCCGACTTCCGCTGGCTGCGCCGGCGCCGCGAATCCCGGAGAAAGACCTTGGTATAGTGTGCGCAAATTTTGATAGGGGAGAGCGCCATAAGACAGGCTTACCGCCTCTCCCTTGTCAAAGGCGACGGGATCAAATGTCGCTGAATCGCAGAACCGCTTCCGGTTCCTCTCCATAATGATCGCCGGTCGGTTCAAAGCCCAGACTTTTATAGAATTCCTTGGGACTTCCGACCCCCAATCCATAGCTGGTGTATAGTTCACGCCACCCTTCGGTTTTAAGATGGGTGATGACGATCTCGATGGCCCGGCGGCCAAATCCACGCTTCTGAAAGGGATGGGCGATCATGAAACGCCACAGATACACGCCGGGGCATTCGATCCCGTCGTCCCAATCATAACCCTTGTGCAACATGATGAAGCCGATGAGAATTTCATCGGCGTAGATCGCGCGAAACCAAGCATTTTGCGAACAAAATCCCTCGGCGATGGATGTGCCATTGTCGGCGACTGCCTCGCGCTGCTCGTCGGGCAGCGTCTCGCTCAATTCGCTGACCTCGCATACATTCAGCGCGGTGATACGGCGAAAGGAAATTTCGGCGTCGCGGGGGGGAGGTGTGGTGCGCATGGCGCCTCCAATATAGGGGATCCCGGCAGAAACCGGGCGCGGTTCGGTCGTCCGCCAACGATTCGAGCAACGGCCCGACGTGCGCCGAATGGCATATACTTGTGCTTAGTCAATTGGATAGTGACCTCCCGCTTCCATGGCTGCACAGAAGCGGGAGGTCTGGTTTATACGCTATATTGGTTGATGAGCTGGCTCAACGGAACATGTCCTTGGCAGGCGCCATTGCCGGACACCTCCTCGCCATTTTCGATGGCCGTGGCATATATCACCGCCGGGTCGGCTTCCAGCCGTGCCCGCAGCGCGGCGATCTTGGGCCAGCGCGCTGGCGGCGCGACGTCATGAAAATCGAGCCAGCGCGCGACCCCGATGAACAGCGCATCGGCCAGCGTCGGATGGTCGCCGACGAGATAGGCCGTGTCGCCCAGCATGGCTTCCAGCTTGTCATGCCGCTCGATCACGGCTTCCTTGCCCCAGATACGCAAACCGTCCTGCACTGCGGGGCGCGGCGGGTCCATTTCGAGCGCGACCCAAAGCGGGCTGAACGCCCCGGTGAAGCCGCTATTGATAAAGGCCATGAGCTGCAGCATCCGGTCGGCTTCGGGCGACAGGGGATCAAAGCTGATCCGCCGTTCGGGGTCGCGCGCGGCGAACCAGGCGGCAATCGCCATGGTTTCGCTAAGCGGCGCTCTGCCATCGGTGATCAAGACCGGCGTTTCATGCCGCGCATTGATACGGGCATAACGCGCCTCGCGCATTTCACCCAGCATATCGACGCGGCAAAGACGATAGGGTTGGCCCAGCCACTCAAGGGCGGCAACCAGCCCCATCGAACTTCCCAGCGGGAAGCCATATACAAGAATCGGTTCCATTATTTGCTCCGTCATTTGAACAGGAGCCGCGCGGCGATGTCTGCTATAAAGACTGCCGATACGCCGTAAATTACGCACATTTTTGTAACCGGAGCGCGCGATGAAAAATCTGGTCTCCCAATGCCCTATCGAAGAGGTGATGCAATTGCTGGGCGGTCGCTGGCCCAGCCTGCTCATCTATTATCTCAGCGACGGGACAAAGCGTTTCAGCGACCTGCAGCGGGATAATCCGACCATTTCGCACCGGATGCTGACGCTCGAACTGCGCAAGCTGGAGGATGCGGGCATCGTCGCGCGCACCGATTTCGACACCTATCCCCGCCGGGTCGAATATGACCTGACCCCGGCGGGCGAGCGGCTGGTGCCCCTGATCGACGCGCTCGGCGATTGGTGGGAGGGGGTGAACGCCCCCGCTCTGCCCGGCACTGACGAGATCCGAATCGCCTGATTGTCGCCTCAGGCGGGCAGGATATGCAGCACGTCGGGCCGTGGGCGGGCGATGCCGTGCGTCAGCCGGTCGAGCGCCTGTTCGTCTAGGCTGCTCGCCTCGACCAGTTCGACGCGGAAGCGGCCATGGAGCTTTCGCACTCCGGCAATATTGGCTGCCCCGCCCAGCGCTGCGACGAGTGCATTGGGCAGGCTGGCCTCTTCCTTTTCGGCAGGCTGATCGACCAGCGTGACCGCAGGCGCTGCCTCTCCGGTTTTGCCCATGGCGCTGCGGATTTCCTCCGCCACCAGATCGGCAATCGGTCCCAGCACCACCTGCGTGGCATTGGCCGACGGGCGGATGATCCCGCGCGCGCCCAATTTGGTGAGCGCGCCATCGTCAATCGCATCCTGATCGGCGACGATCAGGCGCAGGCGCGTCGTGCAGGCATCGACGCTGACCAGATTGGCGCTTCCGCCCAGCGCCGCCACAAAGGCTGCGCCGCGTGTGCCTTGGGCGGTGGGATTCCCGCTCTCCTCGCCGGGCGTCCCATCCTTTTCCCGCCCCGGAGTGGCAAGATCAAATCGGCGGATGAAAAAGCGGAAAAGCCCATAATAGATCAGGGCATAAGCCGCCCCGATGGGCAGCAGGAGCCAGGGGCGCGTGGCCAACCCCAGATTGAGCACATAGTCGAACAGTCCGGCTGAAAAGCCGAAGCCCAGCTTGATATCGAGCGCATTCATCAGCGCCATCGACGCCCCGGTCAGCACTGCATGAATGGCATAGAGAAGCGGCGCGGCGAACATGAAGCTGAACTCGATGGGCTCGGTCACCCCGGTCAGAAAACTGGTGAAAGCAAGGCTGAAGAACATGCCCGCCACGGCCTTGCGCCGTTCAGGGCGCGCTTCATGATACATGGCGAGACATGCGGCAGGCAGGCCGAACATCATCACCGGGAAAAAGCCGGCCATGAAGGCGCCCGCGCTTGGGTCGCCCGCGAAGAAACGTCGCAGGTCGCCCGTTGCGCCCGCAAAATCGCCGACGACGAACCAGACGACATTGTTGATGATATGGTGCAGCCCGGTGACGATCAGCAGACGGTTGAGCGTGCCGTAAAGGAACAGGCCGACCCCGCCGCTGTCGACGATGGCCCGGCTCGCCGTATCGATCCCGCCGCTGATATGGGCATAGCCATAACCAAAGGCGACGGCGAGCAGCAGCCCGGCAAAACCGCTGGCGATGGGCACAAAGCGCCGACCGCCAAAAAAGGCGAGATATTCGGGCAGGGCGATGGTGGCAAAACGATTATAGAAATGCCCAGCAATCAACCCGGAAATAATACCGATTGGCACCTCCAGTCGCCCGATCTGTCCGGCGGCCCAGTTGGTTGCGGCCAATCCCGCGGCGGCGTCGGGCAACCCGGCCGTGATGTCCGGCGGAGCGATCAGAAAAGTCTGCGCGCCGGTAATGGTGATCAGATAACAGGTCACACCAGCGAGCGCCGATGCGCCATTGCCATCGCGCGCAAAGCCGACAGCGACGCCAATCGCGAACAATATCCCCAGATTGTCAAAGATGGCCGATCCCGCCGCGCTGACAAAGGCAATGTCGAGCAGGTCGGGCTGTCCAAGGCGCAGCAACAGCCCCGCGATGGGCAGCACCGCAATGGGCAGCATCAAAGCGCGGCCGAGCGGCTGCAGCGTTTCGAGTATCTTCCTCATCGCTCGCTCTCCTCAAAGCGGCGCGCCAAAGCGCGAACCTCTGCCGCCGATGTGCAGGCCAAGGCGCACTGCGCATGGGCGCGGGCGCTGTCCATTGTCACGCCGCGAACAATCGCTTTTGCTTCGGCCACGCTTCCGGGCACGGCCGATAATTCGGTAACGCCAAGGCCAACCAATATAGGCAGCGCGGCGGGGTCGGAAGCGAGGCCGCCGCATACCCCAACCCAGCACTCGCGGGTGGCCGCCAGCCGGCACGTCTCGCCGATCATCCGCAGCACCGCCGGGTGCAGCGCATCGACCCCCGCAGCGACCGCCGGATTGCCGCGGTCCATCGCCAAGACATATTGGGTCAGATCATTGGTGCCGATCGACAGGAAATCGGCTTCGGCGGCCAGCAGATCGGCGGTCATCGCCGCGGCGGGCGTTTCGACCATCGCGCCGACCTCGATTTTTTCCTTTATGCCCAGCTCGTCGCAGAGGCGGTCAACTGTGGCACGCAGCGCGCGCAGCTCGGCCACGCTCGCAACCATCGGCGCCATGATCTTGCACTGACCGGCGGGCTGGACGCGCAGGATGGCGCGGATCTGCGTTTCGAACAATTCGGGCTGCGATGCTGCCAATCGGATACCGCGCAGGCCCAGCGCCGGATTTTCTTCGCCGTCCATCGGGATATAGGCCGCGGGCTTGTCGCCGCCTATATCGAGCAGGCGGATGATCACCGGCTTTCCAGCGAGGGCATCGGCAATTGCCTGATAGGCCTGATATTGCTCGTCTTCGCTGGGGGCGGCATCGCGCCCCAGGAAGAGAAACTCGCTGCGAACAAGCCCGGATCCCTCGGCGCCCTGTGCAGCAGCGGCGGCGGCATCGTCGACCGTGCCGACATTGCCGAAAATCTCGATCCGCACGCCATCGGCGGTGTGGCAGACCCCGGCAGCGGCAGTGCGGGCAACCTTGCGCCGTTCCTCACGCTGCGCCACGCGCGCCGCAAAGGCTTCGCGCACCGCGTCGTCCGGCGTCAGCGTGACATGACCCACCTCGGCGTCGAGCAGCATGAGCGTGCCATCGGCAACATCGCCCAGCGCATCGCCCATGGCGACCAGCGCGGGGAGGCCCATGCCGGCGCACAGGATGGCGACGTGCGACGTCGGCCCGCCGCGCGCGAGCGCAATGCCCGCAGGCTTTTGCGCCGCCAGCGTGACCAGTTGCGACGGGAACAGGTCATCGGCGACGATGATCGCCCCTTCGGGCACGGCATCGGCGTCGCCCGGCGTGCCGGTGATCGCGCCCAATATCTGGCGCTCGATATCGACCAGATCGTCGATCCGCTCGATCAGGTGCTTATTCCCGGTGGCGCGCAGCGCATCAATCTGGTCATGCACCGCGCCGCGCCAGGCAAAGCCCGCGCTGTTCCCGGCGGCAATGCGCGTCTCCGCGCCCGCGAGCAGCGCGGGATCGTCGAGCAGCGAAAGATGCGCCTGCATGACGGCGGCAATGCTGCCCCCCGCTTCGGCGCGCGCTTCGATCCGGCTACGCACCGCGGCGCGCGCCTGGTCCAGCGCCGCGCGCTCGGCCTCGGCGCCCGCGCCGTCGCGCGGCACGGCAATATCGACCTGACGCAGCCGCGCCGCTGGCCCCATGGCCAGTCCGGACGAGGCGATGACGCCGCCAATTTGATTATCTTCGAGCGCCGGAAGCTCTGGCATATCGAAACTTTTGGTGGCGGGCGCAGCAGGCGCGCTATCCGGCGCCGCGCCTTCGCCCATGTCCGATGCCACCAGCTCGGCAACCGCCGCCAGCGCCGCCTCGGCATCGTCGCCGCGTGCCTCGACGATGATTTCATCGCCAAGGGCGGTGCCGAGCGCCAGCAAGGCGACGGTGCTGCGCGCATCGCCGCGCTTGTCGCCCTTTCGCAGGAAAATTTCCGCCTCGAACTGCCGCGCGCATTCGCCGATCCGCGCGGCAGGGCGCGCATGAATGCCGTGCGGCAGCGACAGGGTGACCGCCTGTTCGATGATCGTCCCGTCGTCGGACCAGCGCTTTTGCTGCGCCTGCACCGGCGCGAGCGTCATCAGCGCCTCGCACGCGCCCACCGGGGCATCGAGCGTCCGGCGCTGGATGGTAAAGGCCTCGGCATTGGTGATGATGACCGGGGTGACGAGGCTGGGGGCCGCCAGCGCGACCGCATCCATATCGAAACGGATCAGCTCGTCGCCGCGCGCCACCGTCTGCCCGGAGCGAACCAGCGGCGTAAAGCCTTTGCCTTTCAGCGCGACGGTGTCGAGGCCGATGTGGATCAGTAGCTCGATGCCCTCGCTGCTGCGTAGCGCGACGGCATGGCCCGCCTCATGCACCGTCATCACCTCGCCATCAAAAGGGGCGACGATCGTATCGGCGAGCGGCTGGATCGCGACCCCGTCGCCCATCATGCGCTGGGCGAAAACTGGATCGGGGACATTGTCCAATGCCGAAACCCAACCTCTGAGCGGAGAGGTAATAATCAGGCTCATCGGCAAATTCCCGTTATTGCGAAGCGTGGATGGCGGGGGCGGGGGCCGCGCATGCCGCGCCCCCGATCCAGGTGCGGCGCGCCGAAAGGCCTTCGTCCAGCCACACCCAGTCGGCGCGGCGTCCGGGCTCCAGCGTGCCATGGCTGCCGGCGAGCGACAGAAAATGCGCGGGCGTTGCGCTGGCCATGGTCGAAACCTCGGGCACCGACAGGCCGGTGACCTTCACCGTCTCGCGCACCGCCGAAGCCATATCGAGGTGGGTTCCGGCCAGCGTCCCGTCTTCGAAAATGCAAACGCCGTCGCGCACCGCGATCCGCTTGCCTTGCAGCGTGAATTCGCTGGCATCGGTGCCGACGCTTGGCATGGCGTCGGTCACCAGCATGATCCGCTCGATGCCCTTGGCGCGCACCGCCAGCCGCACCACGGCGGGGTGCAGGTGAACGTCATCGACGATCAGCCCGCAATAGCAATCGGAATCAAAGGCCGCGCCAACGGCGCCCGGCTTGCGGTGATGCAGCGGCGACATGGCATTATATAAATGGGTAAAGCCCGTAATTCCGGCCTCGATCCCGCGCATTGCTTCGTCATAGCTGGTGTCGCTATGCCCGGCGCTGACGATCACCCCATGACGGGCCAGCGTATGAATATCCTCGGCATCGCACATTTCGGGGGCAAGGGTCAGCATCACCTTGCCGCGACGCGGCGCGGTCAGCAGCGCGAGCGTTTCATCGTCAAGGCGGCGGATACGGTGCGCCTCGTGAATCCCGCGGCGCAATTCATTGATAAAGGGGCCTTCGATGTGAATGCCAACGACCCCCGGCACCTGGTGCGCGATGGCGGTGTCGACAGCCTCCAGCGCGGCAGCAATCTGGCGGGGCGTGTCGCTGATCAGCGTCGGCAGAAAGGCGGTGGTGCCATATCGGGCATGGGCCGCGCCGATGGCGGCAATCGCATCCATATCCGCCTGATCGTTGAACAGCACGCCGCCGCCGCCATTGACCTGGGTGTCGATGAATCCGGGAAGCAGCCAGCCGCCTTCCAGATCGATATTTTCATCGCAGCCCGCCGCATTGGCACCGCTGTCACGGTCGATCGAAACAATCTTTCCATCGGCTATGGCAAAGCGTGCGCTGTCGACGACTGCATCCGGCAGCGCAATTCGCCCATTGTAAAAGCGATAGATCATAGCGTCTTCGTAACCTTGTTCAGATGCGGAGGCGAATCGGGGTCGCACCCACGCGCCAGCGACAGGGCGTTGGCCATGCGGTAAAAGCTCTGCACCATCGCAATCGGCTCAAGGGCGGGATGCAGGGTCAGCGTGGGCAAATCGGCATCGTCCGATCCGGGATCGGCAAGAAGAAGCCTGGCACCGCGGCCGCGAAAATCGCTGACGGTCTCGCGCACGCTGGCGCCGGCGGGATCATTGCCGCCAAAGGCCAATATATAGAAATCGGCATCGACAATCGCCATCGGCCCATGGCGCACTTCAGCGGCGCTAAAGGCTTCGGCGTGAAGCGCGCAGGTTTCCTTGAATTTCAGCGCGGCTTCCTGCGCAATGCCCAGGCCGAGGCCGCGTCCCAGAACGAACAGATTGGCGGCAGGCTTCAGCAAATCCACCCCGGCGGACCAGTCGAGCGCGAAGGCACGCTCCAGCTCGGCGGGCAGCGCATCGAGCGCCGCGCCCAGATCGGGGTCGCGGGTCCATGCGGCGACCAGCGCGGCAATCGCCGCGAGCGAAGCGATATAGGATTTGGTCGCCGCCACCGATTTTTCGGGGCCTGCCGAAAGGGCGATCACCGCATCGGCAATCTCGGCGAGCGGCGCGTCTTCGGCATTGATCAGCGCGACGACATAGGCGCCTGCCGCGCGCTGCTGTCGCACGCTGGCGAGCAGGTCGGGACTTTTGCCCGATTGCGAAATGGCAAGACACAGGCGGTTGCCCGGAACAACGGGCGCTTCATAAACGGATGCCACGGATAAGGCCGCAGAGGCAGTGGGCGTGCCCGTCATCGTCTCGATCAGATATTTGGCATAAGTGGCCGCATGGTCCGACGAACCGCGCGCACAGCTGATCACGCCGGTTGGCGGTGATGCGCGAAGCCTTTCGCCAATCTGTTCAAAAGTCTCGCGATTCGCCGCGAGCATCCGCCGCACAACCGCGCCGGCTTCGCCCGCTTCGGCTTCCATCAAGCTGCTATAGGTGCGCGGATCGGGCATGCCGTCCATCAACTCCATCTCCCCGGTGTCGAAGCTTATGCTCCGATATTGGTATCACATAGGTTATATACCTATCGGCAATGGAGAGGGGGCGCAACCGCTTTTTCTTCGATCCTGTAATATGCTTCCATTTGATGACGAGATAATGGCACCGCGCGCGTAGGGCTGCGCACGCGCTGGCTTCGAAAACAGCCGAAGATGGGTGGAGGCTTGAAGGCGAGGGGCGCCAATGCTCAGGGCATGACGCCCCGGGTTGCACTCCGTTTGCTAGCCGTTCAGTTCGGCGACCACGTCATAGGCGTCGCCGCGGTAGTAGCTTTGGGTGAATTCAGCCGTGCGGCCATCGGCCAAAAATCCGCGTCGTTCGATGAACAATCCCGGCATTCCCGCTTCTATGCCCAGAGTCTCGGCCTGTTCGGCGTTGAAGGCAATGGCGCGAAGTCGCTGCAGGGCGCGCACGGGCAAATGGCCCGCCGCCTCAAGCGCTTCGTAAAGCGAGGCGCCCACCGCCTCGACCGAGGACAGGCAATAAGCGGGGATGGTCGCAAATTCGAGCGCCATCGACGTATCGTCGGCATAACGGATGCGGTGAAAGCGATAGACGAGCGAGCCGGGGGACAGGCCCAGCGACAGCGCTTCTTCCGGCGTTACGCTGCCTGCGGTCTTGCTTACCCATTTGCTGTGGGGTTGCCGGCCGCGCGAGCGCATGTCCTGCGAAAAGGAGGTGAGCTTGGAAAAGCTTTTCTCGACGCGGGGGCGGGTGACGAATGTCCCGGCGCCGCGGCGCCGTGCGACAATGCCGTCTTCGACCAGCCCGTCGATCGCCTTGCGAACGGTGATGCGCGAAACCTCAAATTCTTCTGCCAGATCGCGCTCGGTCGGGATGGCTTCGTCCGCCTTTACCACCTGATTGTCAATGGCGTCGCGCAGCAGCTTTTGCAGTTGCAAATACAGCGGCGTCGGGTCGGACTTCTGGAGGGGACCCATATGTTCGATCAGCGACAAGGATGATGCTCCAGCCAGATTTGATGCCATCGGCGCGTCGTCGTTCATCGCGCCGCCAATTGCTCTGTTGCATTGCTATCGCGGCGTCAATCATTGTCCAAGGGATAGTTTGCTGTGGCCAGACGGCGGATTTTTGCCGGATTCCGGAGGATACCAATACAACCAATGGCTGCATTTCACTGGATGCAAAGCAGGGCATTTTTCCTAAGTGATTATAATTCAATAGTATATAACTTTGTTGACCATCCGCCCACTGCATGACAAATTAGATACAAATTAATGAATGGGAGAGTGGGAAGTGCGTAAAATCAAGACGGCCGCGGCGATTCTCGCCTTGGCAGCAAGCGGGTCTTCTCCGGTTCTGGCGAAGGAATCCGCAAGCCAATCGGCATTTGACCGTTTTGCCGGTGAACTGGATTACCGGTATAAAGTGGTCAGCAACCGGCCCGATTGCCCCGCCAGCATTTCCAATTGCTTCCTCTCGACCATCAGCTTGACCTTGCCAGCCGATCTTCCGGCCGACCTGCCGCGCGAGGGGCTCTCGCTCTATTTCAGCTACGTCAATCAGCTGCCGCTCGTCGAAAGCGACATTTTCGAGCATCGCCAGATCAATGGCGATGTTCAGCGCCTGACGCTGAAGCCCGGCGCGAAGCTCCGCCCCGGTGCGCGCCACGAAATCCGCCTCTGGGGCGTCGGCAATCAATTCAGCCGGTTCCGCGCCATGCCCAACGCCTATCTGGTTGCCGAGGGGGTGGAACCGCGCGTGATTGCCTCGACGCGGGTCAAGGTCGATCCCGATACGGGTCTCGACACCCTGCCGTTCCTTGCGCCGATGACGGATGAAGCGCAGCTTGCGAGACAGGCGCCTGTCGATGAAACCCGCTGGCTGACGGCAGAGCGCGCCTTCGAACAGCAGGCCGAACGCGCCGCCCCCGCCGCCAAGGGCTTCGCCATCCTTCCGAAACCGAGGGAGGCCCAGCATCTGCCGGGCGCGCGCGTCGATCTCACCCGCGGGGTGGCGCTGAAGCTCGATGGCGTGACGCGCGACCAGCTCACCCCCGCGCTCACCGCGCTGGCCGGTGCGGGCGTGGCGGAGGGCGGCAAGCTGCCACTCACCATCGAAGTGGGAGCGGCGGGATTTACCTCCGAATCCTATGCTTTACAGGTGGCCAGGGGCGGCATCGCCATCCGCGCGGGCGATCTTGCGGGCGCCCATTATGCGCTGCGCTCGCTCGCGCAGCAGGCGGCGTTTGAAAAGGGACAGATGCGTCCGCTGCGTGTTGCTGACCGTCCTGAATATGTTTTTCGCGGTCTCCATGTCGATGTCGCGCGCAATTTCCACAGCCGCGACCAGATGCTGAAGCTGCTGGACGGCATGGCCGCTTTCAAGCTCAACCGCCTCCACCTTCATCTTGCCGATGACGAGGGCTGGCGGCTCGAAGTGCCCGCGCTGCCCGAACTGACCGAAGTCGGCGCCAAACGCTGCCACGACCCGAGCGAGACGCGCTGCCTCCTCCCGCAGCTAGGCGCCGGGCCCAATGGCGAGGGCGGGGCGGATGGCTATTTCAGCGTCGCCGATTATGTCGATATCGTCCGCGCCGCTGCCGCGCGGCAGATAGAGGTCATCCCCTCGATCGACACGCCGGGCCATTCGCGCGCCGCCGTGCGTTCGATGGAGGCGCGCGCCAAGCGCCTGCTCGCGGCGGGCGACAAGGCGGGTGCCGCCGAATATCGGCTGATCGACCCTGCCGACACCACCCGCTATCGCAGCATCCAGCATTATGACGACAATACGGTCAATGTCTGCCTGCCCAGCACCTATCGCTTCATCGATACGGTGGTCGATGCGCTGGCCGAGATGCACCAGCAGGCGGGCGCGCCGCTCAAGGTCTTTCACCTGGGCGCCGACGAAACCGCGGGCGCCTGGGTCAATTCCCCGGCCTGCCAGGCGATGATCGCCGAAAATGGCGGCAAGGCGAGCGAACTGGGGCCGCGCTTCATCGAGAAGGTGGCAAAACAGCTCGAAGCCAAGGGCATTCGCACCGCCGGGTGGAGCGACGGCATGGGCCATACCCGGGCCGCCGCCATGCCCGCCAATGCCCAGACCAATATCTGGGGCGTGCTCCACCAGAATGCGGTTCGCGAAACCCATGAGCAGCTGGCGCGCGGCTGGGAAACGGTGCTTTCGATCCCCGATGTCACCTATTTCGACATGCCCCACACCACGCATCCGGCCGATGGCGGCTATGACTGGGCGGCGCGTGTCGTCGATGAATATGGCGTCTTTGGTTTCATGCCCGACAATCTGCCCGCCAATGCCGCGACGATGCGCGACATCATGGCACGGGCGCGCCCCATTGCCGATGACCCGGTGCGCGGCGCCGGGCAGCGGATCGCGGGGCTGCAGGGCCAGTTGTGGAGCGAGACGATCCGCATTCCCGCTCGCGCCGATTACATGCTGTTCCCGCGCCTTCTCGCGCTCGCCGAACGGGCCTGGGCGCCGGCCGACTGGGCGCCCGCTTATCGGGCGGGCCAAAGCTATGAATGGCAGGACAAGCGGGTTGATCACGCTGCGCTCAAGGCAGGGTGGCAGGATTTCGCGGGCCGCGTCGCCGCGCAATTCCCGATGCTCGACCGGCTCGACATCGCCTATCGCGTCGCGCCTCCCGGCGCTCGCATAAAGGGCGGCATGCTGGAGGCGAACAGCGTGTTTCCGGGCACCGCCATCGAATATCGCGCCTCGGGCGGAGACTGGACCCCCTATGCGGGGCCGGTGGCGGTCAACGGTGTGGTGGAACTGCGCAGCCGTTCCGCCGACGGTCGCCGGACAAGCCGCACGGTACAGGTCAAACCCTGATCGATCAGCAATGAACCGGGCGAGGTCGCGCAGGGGGCAACCCCCGCGCGGCCTTGCTTGCACCGCCGTCTTCCCCGTGCAAGGGACGCTGCCAAAGGGCAAGCGTGTCTGATCGGGAGAATGACGGCGATGCAGTTTGACGTGGTGATCGTGGGCGGCGGCCATGGGGGCGCGCAGGTCGCGGTGATGCTTCGCACCCAGAAATTCGAAGGCAGCATCGCGATCATCGGCGAAGAGCCGGAACTGCCTTATGAGCGCCCGCCCTTGTCGAAGGAATATTTCGCGGGCGAAAAAAGCTTCGAACGGATCCAGATTCGCCCCGCCAAATATTGGGAAGAACGCAGCGTCACCATGTTGCTGGGCCGGCGCGTGGTCGGCGTTGACCCGGCGGCGCATCAGGTCACCACCGCCGATGGCACGGTGATCGGTTATGGCAAGCTGGTGTGGGCCACCGGCGGCACGCCGCGGATGTTGCCGGTGCCGGGCGCCGACCTGCCGGGGGTGCAGGGGGTACGCACCCGCGCCGATGCCGATGCGATGAAAGCCGCGTCGGACACCGCGCGCCAGATCGTCGTGATCGGCGGCGGCTATATCGGGCTGGAAGCCGCCGCGGTTTTGACCAAGGCGGGCAAGAAAGTCGTGCTGCTGGAAGCCCAGCCGCGCGTGCTCGCGCGTGTCGCGGGGGAGGAGCTGTCGCGCTTTTTCGAACAGGAGCATCGCGCACACGGCGTCGATATTCGCCTGGGCGTTGGCATTTCCGCCCTAGAGGGCGATGGTCATGTTACCGGCATCCGCCTGTCGGATGGAGAGGTGATTCCCGCCGATCTGGTGATCGTTGGCATCGGCATTGTCCCGGCGGTCGAACCTTTGCTCGCGGCGGGGGCCGAGGGCGGAAATGGCGTGCGCGTCGACCCGCTTTGCAAGACCAGCCTTCCCGACATTTACGCCATTGGCGACTGCGCCGAACATGTGAATGATTTTGCCGATGGCGCCCATATCCGGCTGGAATCGGTGCAAAATGCCAATGATCAGGCGAATGTGGTGGCCAAGGGGATTTGCGGGGCAGAGGCGCCCTATCATGCCATCCCCTGGTTCTGGTCGAACCAATATGATCTGAAATTGCAGACCGCCGGGCTTTCGGGCGGCCATGATGCAACGGTGCTGCGCGGCGATCCGGCAACGCGCAGCTTTTCGATCCTTTATCTGAAGGCGGGCCGGGTGATCGCGCTCGACTGCGTCAATGCAACCAGGGATTATGTACAGGGGCGGATGGCGGTCACCGCCGGGTTGATGGCGCCGCGCGAACAATTGGCCGACGTCGCCACGCCGCTCAAGGCGCTGCTTCCGGCTGCCTGAATGCCGATGGCCGCACCCCCGCAAAGGGGCGCGGCCACCGGATATCAGGCCCTTGGTCGCTTACCAGCGGATCGTCAGACCCACCGTGCCGCCCATGCGGCGATTGCGCGGCCCCTTGACCTCAAAACCATAATCGCCCTTGGCATGCAGCGCGACGGCGCCAAATGTCGCAAGGAAACCGACGCCGACTTCGGCCTGGGTGCCGTCGAATTCGGTGCGAATGGGATCGGTGTCGAACCAGGTGGTCTGGCTACCCGACAGATTGTGGATCAGATTGGCGTGGAGATAGGGGCGCAGACGCGATCCTTCGCCGCCCGAATCGCCCTGCAGGCGCAATCCCAACCGGCCGGTCAGCGACTTCGCCGTCCCATAATCGACGGTCGAGAAAGCATCTTCACCATCGTCGAGGCGGATACGATGCCAGACGACCTGCGCTTGCGGCTCGAGCGTCCAGCGGCTTGAGAGGGCGAGCGGATAGCCGGTCTCGAAAGAGGCGGACAGCCCCTTGCCATCGATATCGAGCCCCATGCCGCTGGCGGCAACGGTTTTCCCATCGAACCAGCTATGCATGACGACGGCATCGACATACCAGCCGGGTTCGCCGACGACGGTGATATATCCAGCCAGATTTTTGGCATGAGCATCGATCTGACCGACGGTCAGGTCATTCCATCCGAGCGAGCGACCGCGTGTGGTGCCGTCGCCGTCCACCTGGCTGTAAAATACGCCCAGGCGGATATTGGCGCCGTCCTCGGGACCCAGATTGGCCAGATCCTGACCAATTTGAAATCCGGAGACATCGCCGTCAAAGGATGGGGCGACGTCGCCTTTCCATTTCAGTTCGCTGTCCTCGGCAAAAACGCGGCCCCAGGTGGCGGGCAGGACACTGCCACCGCGCAGCAGCGGCTGACCGCCGCGGCGCGTGTGGAAACTGCGGATCGAAAGGTCCGACAAATGCCGCAGAACGGGGGCCGACACGACAAAGGCGGCCACTTCGGGGCGATAGAGCGGCACCACTTCGGCGGTGTCGACCGTCGCCTTGGACGTGGGCGGCGGGGGCGGCGGCGGCGCGGGCTCCGGATCGGGACCGGGCTCGGGTTCCGGCGGCGGCGCGGGAACCGGTGCCGGCTGCGTCGGCGGCTCGGGCGGCGGCGGCGGCGGCGAAGGCTCCGGCGCGGGCGGCGGCGGGGGTGCCGGTGGAGGCGGCGGATCGGTGATGACCACCGGCGGTTCCGGATCGACGGGGTCGGGATTTTCCGGCGTCGGTTCGGGCGGCGGCGGCGGTGGTGGCGGCGCGGGCGGTGGAGGCGGAGCCGGGGGTTCCGGCGCTACCGGTGGCGGGGGCGGCGGCGGAGGGGGCTGAATGGGCGACGGCGCCGGCGCGGGCTGCGGCGGCGGGGGAGGGGGTGGCGGCGGCGGCTGATTGGGCGGCGGTGCCGGCGGCGCGGGCGGATTGACGATGGTGGAGCGCAGATACCAGCTATTCTCGCTGCCGTTTGACAGGCCGCCGCGGAACAGCAGATATTCGAACGCGCCCACCGCAACACGGTGGTTGAGCGCAAAGGCGCCGCTGCTCGTCGTCGCGCCGTTAAGCGCCTGGACGATCATGATGCCGTCGGCGATGGTCGCCGCGCCCCTTCCGCCCGCGTTCAGAATGCTGACGCCCGTCGTTCCCGACGCGCTGCCGCCGTCGATGACCAGCTTGTCCGACGCCGAGCTGTCGTCACCCAACACGGTGTTGAGCAACAGCATTCCGCCCTGACCGACATAATCGCCGAATATGGTGAAACTGTCGCCGGCATTACCCCCGCCATTGGTCAGGTCGATGCGGCCGGCATTGACCAGCCGCGCGCGCTGTCCGGCGGTAAAGGGCATGATGCCGCCATTCTGGCCGCCGCCAAACAGGCTGCTGGTGGCGTCCACCATCATCTGTCCCGTCCCCGTCCCGGCGTCGCCGAGGGTCAGGAAGGAATCAAAGGTCAGCTCGCTGTCGTTGGTGACGTTGACCGTCTCCCACCCGGTAAAGCGCGAGACGCGGTTGGCGGTGATATTGGACAGGTCGATCCGGTCATTGCCCGTACCGCCGCTGATTTCAGGCGTGTTGCCCATATGGGCGGCGGTCAGGTTGGTGAGGGTCGCGACGTCATCATCGCCCCCCATGTCGATCATGCCGTGAACGATGCCGCCGCTGTCCCAGACGAAAATATCCTCGCCCACACTCATGCGAACCTCACCGCCGACCGATCCGCCGGTGATGGTCACGCTGTCGGTGCCGCCCGACACGCTGATGTTCCCGCCGATGGTGCCGGCGGACAGGATGATGGTGTCATTGCCAAAGCCTGCGACCAGATTGCGGTCGATCGTGCCGCCCGACATGTCGAAGACATTGTCCGCCAGCTTCAGATTGACGCGGCCGATGCGGCCCCCGGTCATGATGGCATGGTCGCCATCGTCAAAGGCGTCGATAATCCGGCCGCCGGTCATGACAAAAGTGTCGAGGTCGCCGCCTTGATTGAGCGACTGGATCACGCCGCCGCTCATCTCGAAATGATCGAGCCCGTCGCCTTGCTGAACATTGCCGCCAATGGTGCCGTCGGTGATTTCAAATCGGTCGTCGCCATCGCCCTGGCCAATATCGCCGCTGACGGAGCCGCCGGTCATCATGAAAGCATTGGTGCCATGGCCTTGCCATATGCCGCCGCTGACCGTTCCGCCCGATATTTCGAAGCGATCCGCGCCATTTCCCTGGCTGATATTGCCGGTAATCGTCCCGCCGCTTAGCTCCAGAATATTGGCGCCATGACCCTGATCGATATTTCCCTGTACCCGGCCCGACCGCATGATGATCCGGTCATTCCCGCCGCCAAAGCGCACATTGCCATCCAGAATGCCGGTGCCATTCGCCGGAAAGGTCAGGCTGTTGCTACCCTGCAAATCTTCCAGCCCGCCAACGGAGGTTCCGCTATCGCAAACATAGCTGTCGTCGCCAATTGTCGGGGTAAAGTCGCAGGCGGCCTGAGCAGGAATTGCATATCCAACGGCAAGGCCCGCAACGCCGGCGAGAAGCAATCGCTTTGAACCGCGTGCGGCGTAACTTTTGATAACGGGTTCAGAGGAAAGAATAGGCGCAACGGATATAAGCGGCATAAGCCTCGCTCCCTGGCGGCAATTTCGGTCCCCACGGAAACTTAAGGGTCATCTATTGCTAAAATACTAATTTTACACGGGGGAATCGGTCCGCGCAGGGACCAGGCCTTTCAGGCTCGCCTTCACGTTGCGCAGCACCTTTTGCAACGTCCACAGCACCGCAACCGCCGCCGCCATCAGAAAAATGGCAATCAGAATGGCCAGCGGCGGAAAGGCGATGGCCAAAGCCAGCAAACCACCGGTCGCCACATCTTCGCCTGTTGAAACAGCGGCATTGCTATAGGGCTCGGGGCTCATATTGACCGCCGTGCGCGTCATCGCCTTGGCTCCATGGCTCAGCAGGGCGCCGCCACCGCCCAGCAGAAACACAACAACCTGCCAGACGGGATCGGACGCATCGACCAGCGCCAGCGCCAGAAGCGCCCCGCCAAGAGGGCGGATCAGGCTATGGATCGAATCCCATGCCGTATCGACCCATGCGATCTTGTCGGCCAGAAACTCGGCGGTCGTGCCCGCGGCAGCCACGGCAATAATCCAGGGGTTTGCCAATATTTGCAGCGATTGCAAATGATCGGGCAGCGGCAGCCAGCCGAAGTGCATCGCGACGCCGGTTGCAAATATAGTCAAATATAATCGCCAGCCAGCCAAAAGGCTCAAACTGCCCGCAACTCCCAAAATCTCCGCGATTCCCATGGGCTCGCTCCCGCTCTGTGCAGCGGTGTCACTTTGGAACTTGCGGGGCGAAACTGCAAGGTCGGGATGACAACGGCTTTTCTTATGCTATTCCAATATTCAAATGAACAATTCGGTGTCTTCTTCCTCATCCCCTTCTTCCGAGCTTCCCGAAGGCGCCGTGCCGGCCGCGACCCTTGTGATCATGCGCCCCGCGGCGGATGGCGGGCCTGACGAAATATTGATGGTAAAGCGCGCCCAGACCATGTCCTTTGCTCCGGGCGCCGTGGTCTTTCCGGGCGGCCGCGTCGATCCCGATGACTATCTGGTCGCCTCGCGCCATGGCTTTGCCGAAGGCGACCCTGACGGTGCGGCGCGCGTCGCCGCCTTGCGAGAGACAATGGAAGAAACCGGCCTGCCGATAGGCTGGCCCCATCTCGGAGACGCGGCGCGCACCGAGGTTCGCAAGGCCCTTCTCGGTGGCACCTTATTGTCCACGATTCTCGAAAGCTGTTCCGCACGGCTCGCGCTGGATTCGCTCATTCCCTTTGCGCGCTGGTGTCCCGATTTCAAAAAGGCGCGCAGTTTCGACACCCGCTTCTACGCGGTTCGCGCTCCCCAGCACCAACATGAATTGACCGTCGAAGAGGCCGAACATAGCGATATTTTCTGGGCAAGCGCCCAGTCGGCGCTCACCATGGCCGACAAGGGCGAGGTGTCCGTCATCTTTCCGACGCGCCGCAATCTCGAACGTCTCGCCCATGTGCCGGATTTTCAGCAGTTTTGCGTGCATTCAGCGCAATATCCCATCGAAGTCATCACGCCTTGGGTTGAAATTAAGGACGGGCAAGAGCGGCTGCATATTCCCGATCATCTTGGCTATCCGGTGACGAGCGAGCCATTGGAGAGCGTTCGGCGCCGATAAAAAACCCGGTTCGTTGCAACTTTAACGATACTTAGCCTTTTGATAAGAATTGCTGGTCTAGGGCAAATCATCGTTGCATTTGGGTGTGGCGATGCCTAAACAGGCGATGCAGAAGCAGACCGGGGAAAATTTCTGGTGTGATTCGAAGATAGCTATCCAGTGGACGGAGAATATGATGAACCTGCTGAAGAAGGCCGCGATCACTCTCGCGGCAACCTCGATGATTGCAGCTCCGGTTGCAGCATCGGCAGCCGATGCTACGCCTTCGGTTTCGACCGTTGACGGTCAGAGCGAACTGGCCGGTGGTTCGGGTTGGATCGTTGCAGTTCTCGCGCTTGCTGCCATCATCGGCGGTATCGTGATTGCTTCGGACAACGACGACGACAATCCGACCAGCCCCTAATAGGCTGTCGATTGATAGTTTAGAGAAGGGCTCCGGATATTCCGGGGCCCTTTTCTTTTGGTCAAAGCGTGATGTTTCGAGCAGCGCGAGAGCGACTTAGCGGAATGGCGGTGCGCGCTTTCTTGGTGGCAACGGGGTCGATTGGAACAAGCGCCAAGCGATAATCTTTCTCATCGCTTTCTCCACCTTCGATTTCCATGAGTATGCTTCCCCAAGGATTTATAGCGATGCTATGTCCATAGGTGGCGCGGCCATCCTCATGCTGCCCCTCCTGCGCCGTGGCGAGGATATGGCAGCCCGTCTCGATGGCGCGGGCGCGGAGCAGAATATGCCAATGCGCTTCTCCGGTGGGGACAGTGAAGGCGGCGGGAACCGCCAGCAACTCAGCACCCTCTTCCACCAGGCGGCGATATAATTCGGGAAAGCGCACATCGAAACAGATGCTCAGGCCCAGCCGACCCAGCGGCGTGTCGACCACGCAAATCTGTTCCCCTCCCAGAAACGCAGCCGATTCGACCCATTTTTCGCCCGTCGGCAGATCGACATCGAACATATGGATCTTATCATAATGCGCACGGAGGCTGCCGTCGGCGGCGATGACATGGCTGCGGTTGAGGCGCCGCCTTCCGTCGGAGGCAAGGAGCGGCTTTGATCCAGTATGTAGCCATATGCCATGGCGACGGGCAAAATCTTGCATGGCGCGGAGCCAAGCTTCGCCGCTTTCCAAGCTGATATGGTGGCTTGATCGTTCGCGATCCCGGTCGAGCAGAACCGACATTTCGGGCAAGAAGGCCATAGCGGCACCTTGGGCCGCGGCTTCGCCCAAGGCTTCCTCAATTGTCGCCAGATTGCGCTGGGGGTCGATTCCGCTCGTCATTTGAATCAGCGCCGCATGTGGCACGTCGCTTCTTTTCTGCGCTGTGGTCATGACCCCTCGCTATACCGGGTTATGCAAAGCCTCAAGGGCGGTGCAGTTCAGTGGTCAGCAAGCTTGGATCGCGATAAGGACAGGTGATGAATCATTTGATCGCGCCCGGCTCTACCAAGCCAGCCTCGCCTATCGCTCTCTCGGCCGTGATATTAGCGTTGGTCACAGCCCTTGGGCTGCTCTTGCCTGCGTCGGCCTCAGCGCGCGAGCCGCGTGTCGCCGCAGCGGCAGATAGCGCCACGTCCGACTGGCTCTATCGCGGGTCCGATATCCCGCGCGACCCAGCGTGGCATTTCGGGACGCTGCCCAACGGCGTGCGCTATGCTGTCCGCAACAATGGGGTGCCGCCAGGGCAGGTGTCGATCCGGGTGCGAATGGATGTCGGCTCGCTTTTCGAAAAGGAGAATGAACGGGGCTATGCCCATCTTCTCGAACATCTGAGCTTCCGCAGCTCGGTTCATATCCCGGACGGGGAGGCCAAGCGCATCTGGCAGCGCTTCGGGGTCAGCTTTGGCAGCGACTCCAATGCCCAGACGACGCCGACCCAAACTGTCTATCAGCTTGATCTGCCCAGCGTCACTGCCGCTTCGCTCGATGACAGCATGAAATTGCTCGCGGGCATGATCAAGGAGCCGCGTATCACGCCGCAAGCCGTGACGGCGGAGCGGGCGGTAGTTCTTGCCGAATTGCGCGAATCGAGTGGCCCTCAAAAGCGCATTGCTGATGCAACGAACGCTCATTTTTTTGCAGGGCAGCTTTTGGGTGATCGATCCCCGATAGGAACCAGCGCATCGCTGGCAAGCGCCGATGCGACCAGTGTCGGGGCTTTTCATCGGCGCTGGTATCGGCCGGAGCGTGCGTTGATCGTCGTGGTCGGGGACGGCGATCCGCAGGAGTTCGCGCAGCTGATTGCCAAACATTATGGCGGTTGGCGCGGCGAAGGCGCGCCAGCGCCCACGCCAGATTTTGGCGCGCCCGTGCCCGACGCGCCGGTTGCAAAGCTGGTGGTCGAGCCCGGCCAGCCCGCCACGCTGGCACTGGCCAAGATCCGTCCCTGGAAGAAAAGGGTGGACACCATCGCAAATACCCAGAGGCTTTATCTCGAATATCTTGCTCAGGCCCTCATCAATCGCCGTCTGGAAAACAGGGCGCGCACGGGTGGCAGCTATTTGGTTGCGAGCATAACCCAGGAATATCTCAGCCGAAGCGCCGATATAACCCTGGCCCAGATCGTTCCCCTAGGCGACTGGCGCGAGGCACTGGCCGATGTGCGCGGTGTGATCGCCGATGCCATAGAAACGCCGCCCTCTCAGGCCGATATTGACCGGGAGGCGAATGAAATTGAGGCCTTTCTTCGCAAGGAATTGGAGAATGCCCGTAACGAACCTGGCGCGCGATTGGCCGATGACCTGGTGCGGGCCGTTGACATAAATGAAGTCGTCACCAGCCCCCAGGGACAGGTGGACTTGTTCCGGGACATACGCCTCGCTGCCACGCCAGAAAAAATGCTGGAGGTCAGTCGTGCGATTTTCAATGCCCCGGTGACGCGCGCTATTCTGACCACGCCGGAACCCTTGCCCGGTGGAGAGGCGATGCTGCGAGCCGCGCTCAATGCCCCGATTGAGATTCGCAACGAACGCCTGGCGGCGGCGGACGTCGATTTTTCGCAGCTTCCTTCGCCCGGGCCGGCTGGGAAGGTGGTTGAGGCGTCGATCATCGCGGGGCTGGGTGCTGAACGGCTGGAATTTGCCAATGGTGTCACCGCGCTTGTATCGGACAATCGGGTGGAGCCGGGCAAGGTTCGGGTGAATCTGCGCTTTGGCAGTGGTCGGCGCAGCGTGGCCGCCGATGCTCCCAATCTCCTGTGGACTGGCGATTATGCCTTGATAGCCAGTGGATTAGGGCCGTGGGGCCAGAATGAGATCGATCAGATCACCAATGGCCGTCAGCTTCAGCTGGTGTTCGCCATTGACGACGATGCCTTTGAGCTTTCAGCGGAGAGCAGCACAGCGGATGTTGCCGACCAGCTTCGGCTGATGGCGGCTAAACTCTCGCATCCGCGATGGGATGCCGCCCCTGTGGAACGGCTGCGGATCGGTTTCCTGACCGGCTATGATCTTAATGACGCAACGCCCAACGCCGTGCTGGAACGCCATTTGCAGGGTTGGTTGACCGGCGGGGATCGCCGCTGGGCGCCGCCCGAACGTGCCGAGATGGAAGCGCTCACTCCCGACAGCTTTCGGAAATTCTGGGAACCCCGCCTTGCAAGCGGCCCGGTCGAGGTCCAGATATTCGGTGACCTGCAATCGGTGGATTATCGCAAGATATTGGCTGAAACATTGGGAGCTTTGCCGCCGCGGCCTGCGCTCGCCCCGCCGAGCGGCCACAATGTCGCTTTTGCAACACCCAATTCGCAGCCCATGATCGCCTATCATCGCGGCGACGGCGGGCAGGCCGCGGCGCTTACGGCGTGGCCTGCCGGAGCAGGGGTTGACGATCCACGCGACGCGCGGGCCATGGAGGTGCTTGCCGCAATTTTCAATGATCGGCTGTTCGATCGTCTGCGCGCCGAACAGGGAGCCTCTTATGGACCCGTGGTCGAAAGCCATTGGCCGACGGCTTTCGGGTCGAATGGCGGTTATTTGCTCGTCGGCAGTCTGCTTGCGCCCGGAGATATAGGGCGTTTTTACGAGATTGCCGATGCGATTGCCGCTGACCTAGTGGCGCGGCCCGTAAGCGCGGACGAATTAGCCCGCAATCTCACGCCTATTCGGGAACAGGTCGCGCGGGCTGCCACGGGCAATGTCTATTGGATGTTCCTGCTCGAAGGGGCCACGCGCGATCCCCGCATCATAGCCAATGCCTTGTCGATCCAGACGGATATGGCCGCGATTGATGCGACGGACATTCAACGGCTCGCGCGCCAATATCTGCGGGATGACCGGCGATGGTCGCTCGCCTTGCTGCCGCACGGCATGACTTTGGCCGAAGCCGCCACGCTGGACGAGGGAGAGGGCGGGCACACATCGCAGGCGTCGCGCGGTGTGACGGGTGGCGCAGGGGCCAGCAGCGGAACACGCTAACCCCTGCCAATCCTGCTAACGCCTATCTTTTGTCGTCCATCAGCCCCGCCATGCGGACGCGCTGGATACGTGGCTCGCGCTCCAGTTCGCCTTTGGTCATGATATCCTGCCGCATTTTGGCCCGGATATCATGAATGGATGCGACCACCGGCCCCATGGGCACGCCCAGATCGATGAGCACCGCCTCGGCGAGTTGCAAAGAGCTTTCGAGGGTTTCCGGCACGGCGTCGGTCGCACCCGAACGATAAAGTTCCGCGGCGTGATCGGCATCGCGGGCGCGGCAGATAATGGGGAGATCGGGATATTTCTGTCGCAGCATGCGTGTCATGCGAAGTTGTTGCACGGGGTCGTCCATCGTGAGAACGATGGCGTCCGCTTGCTCGATCCCCAGCTTGGCGAGGCTGTTGGGACGTGCGACATCGGCAAAGCGAATGGCGAGGCCCTCGCGCCGTGCCGACGCCACCGTATCGATATCGGCGTCGAGTGCGATATAGGGGCGCTCGTGCTTTTTGAGCAGTTCGACCACGGTGCGTCCTACGCGGCCGAAGCCGACAATGATGGTGCGATTGCTGGGGTCGACATCTTCTTCGGCATCGGCGCTCCCCATTTCAATACGCCGGGAAATATCATGCCCCACCCTTGCGAGGAGGGGGGTGATGGTAAGGCCGATCGCCGTAACCAGCTGCCAGAATTCGGCGGTGTTCCGCGTAATGAGCTGAGCATGAAGGGCGGCGGCCAGAACAATGAGTGTTGTTTCAGAAGGGCTGGCCATGAGCAGACCAACCTCTGCGGCTGTGCCGCGTCGAGCGCCCGAAAAGCGTAGCAAAAGTGCAGTAACCGTGGCTTTGATCGCCACCACCCCGATGACCGCTGCTGCAAGCAAGGGCCATTGCCGGGCGATGGTTTCCAGGTTGAGGCCCATGCCGACACTGATCAGGAAAACGCCGAGCGCCAGCCCCTTGAAGGGCGCGGTAATGGCTTCGACTTCTCCATGATATTCGGTTTCGGCAATCATGAGACCGGCCAAAAGCGCACCAACAATAGGGGAGAGCCCTACCGCGGCTGTCGCCAGCGCCGCTACAATGACCACCAACAGACTTGCGGCGAGAAAAAGTTCGGGGTCTTTGGCGCGTGCGGCCTGCGAGAAAATGCGCGGCAGCAGAAACCAGCCGGCAACAGCCAGAATCGCGACCACCAGCATGCCTTGCCATAAGGTGGTCAGGAGCAATTCGGTGTTGTTCCCTGCCGGATTGGGTGCAAAGGCGCCGAGAATGAAGATGATCGGGACAATTGCCAGATCTTCGAACAGCAGCATTGAGAAGGAAGCGCGCCCCACCGCAGATTTGGTGCCCGCTATGGGAAGAACCAGAGCGGTCGAAGAAAGCGCCAGGGCCACACCGAGCCCGATAGCTGCGGGCGTGGAGAGCGAACCCAGCATGTAAAGGGCGCCGCCCAAGATAAGCCCGCTGAAAAGAAGTTCCGCAGCGCCCACCCCGAAAACAAGGCGCCGCAGTTGCCACAAGCGACGGAAGGACAGCTCCAGCCCAATGGAGAAGAGCAGGAGGATGATCCCGAATTCGCCAAAGAGCGCGATGTCGTCGGCAGATTCGATGGTGACATGCTGGAGCCAGGGGTATTCGTCCGCGAGGGACCCCAGGCCGGAAGGGCCGACGAGCAGGCCCACGAGAATGAAGCCGATCACCGGTGTGATGCGAAAACGCGCAAAGGCAGGAATTACAATTCCTGCCGCGCCCAATACAATAAGCGCGTTACCAAGGCTCGCACCGTCCGCCGTTGTTTCCATCACCATGCGATGGTCTTAGGCAGAGGCGCGTGCCTTGGCTACCGCTTAATCTCAATCAAATTGATTTAATTAGGTGTCAGGCACCCATCGTCTTGTCTAGATTTTCGGCAATGGCTTCGAAGAAGCCTTCGGTGGTCAGCCAATTCTGATCGGGGCCGATCAACAGCGCAAGGTCTTTGGTCATCTTGCCGCTTTCGACCGTCTTGACGCAAACCTGCTCCAGTGTTTCGGCAAATTTGGTTACTTCAGGCGTGCCGTCGAGCTTGCCGCGATGCTTGAGTCCGCCGGTCCAGGCGAAGATCGATGCGATCGGGTTGGTCGACGTCGCCTTACCCTGCTGGTGCATGCGATAGTGGCGCGTGACGGTGCCGTGCGCAGCTTCGGATTCGACCGTCTGGCCATCGGGGGTCATCAGCACGCTGGTCATCAGGCCGAGCGAGCCGAAGCCCTGTGCGACCGTATCCGACTGGACGTCGCCATCGTAATTTTTGCAGGCCCAGACGAACTTGCCGCTCCACTTGAGCGCGGAGGCGACCATATCGTCGATCAGGCGGTGCTCATAGGTGATGCCGGCGGCTTCGAACTTGGCCTTGAATTCCTGTTCGAACACTTCCTCGAACAGGTCCTTGAAGCGCCCGTCATAGGCTTTCATGATCGTGTTCTTGGTCGACAGATAAACCGGCCACTGGCGCGCAAGGCCATAATTCATGCTAGCGCGCGCAAAGTCGCGGATCGAATCGTCGAGATTATACATCGCCATGGCGACGCCCGAGGAGGGGAACTGGAACACTTCCTCGTCGATCGTTTCGCCATTTTCGCCTTCGAACACCAGGCGCAGCTTGCCGGGACCGGGAACGCGGAAGTCGGTCGCGCGATACTGGTCGCCAAAGGCATGACGGCCCACGACGATGGGGTCGGTCCAGCCGGGGACAAGCCGTGGGACATTTTTAATCACGATGGGTTCGCGGAACACAACGCCGCCGAGGATGTTGCGGATCGTGCCGTTCGGCGACTTCCACATTTTCTTGAGGCCGAACTCCTCGACCCGCGCTTCGTCGGGAGTGATCGTGGCGCATTTGACGCCGACGCCATATTTTTTGATCGCATTGGCGGCATCGACCGTGATCTTGTCGTCGGTGCGGTCGCGCTCCTCGATGCCGAGGTCGTAATAATGAAGGTCGATGTCGAGATAGGGTTGGATCAGGCGTTCGCGGATCCATTGCCAGATGATCCGGGTCATTTCATCGCCGTCGAGTTCGACGACCGGGTTTACTACCTTGATCTTGCCCATGTTCGTGCCTTTTCCTGCGGGGAGTTGAGTTGAGCGGGCCTTAGGCAATGCGGCGCGATTGATCAACCGCCCTGGTGGCGCCGACCTATTGCATGTTTGGCGTTCACGGGGGAAGGGCGGGCAAGGCCGTTGGCCCTGCGGGAGCCTCCAGCCTTCATTTACGCGCCATATTCGATTGTCAGTCGCCCATCACGCTTTATAACGGCGCTCATGTCGAATAGCATTTCATCCAATCGACCGGGCGGCGGTATTAAATGGCGCTGGCCTTCGATTCATCCCGAAGGGCGCAAATTTGCGCTGATCGCGGCGATCGTCACCCTTTGTTTCTGGCTTTTGGGCTGGGAGATTGTCGGCTGGCTGATGGCGGGCGTGACTGCCTGGGTCTGCTCCTTTTTTCGCGACCCGGTGCGGGTGACGCCAACGAGCCCGGACTTGGTTATCTCTCCGGCCGATGGTTTGGTGACGCAGATCGCCGAAGTGCCGCCGCCGCCTGAAATTGCTGGCGCGGAAGGGCTGGGTGAGGGGCCGATGTTGCGGGTGTCCATTTTTATGAGTGTGTTTGACGTTCATATCAATCGCACGCCGATTGCCGGGACCTTGCGGAAAATAGCCTATATTCCCGGAAAGTTCGTCAATGCCGACCTCGACAAGGCGAGCGAGGAGAATGAGCGGCAGCATTTTGTCGTCGAGCGCGCGGACGGAGTGCGGATCGGCTTCACCCAGATTGCCGGGCTGGTGGCCAGGCGCATTCTCCCCTTTGTTAGCATGGGGCAGGATGTGAGCACGGGGCAACGTGTTGGCCTGATACGCTTTGGGAGCCGCGTCGACGTTTATCTGCCTGCCGGCACCACGCCGCAAGTGTTGCTGGGCCAGCGAGCCTTGGCGGGCGAAACGATTATCGCGCGGATCGGCGTGGCGGAGACGATGGACGGGGTCGCTCAATAGTGGGAGCGTCTGGCGAAGACCGTGTGCAGGACGAAGCGCGCCGTATCGGCGGTATGCCGCTGCGAGCGTTTGCGCCTAATGCAATTACAGCATTGGCGCTATGCTTTGGCTTGACCGGAGTTCGTTTCGCGATTGGCGAGGAATGGGAAAAGGCGTTGGCCGCCATCATTTTTGCAGGCGTGCTTGACGGCATGGATGGACGCATCGCCCGGCTTTTGCGCGCGCAAAGCCGTTTCGGCGCTGAACTGGATTCACTGTCCGACGTGATTGCCTTTGGCGTGGCGCCGGCGATGGTCCTGTTTCTCTGGTCCCTGCAATTTGCGCCGAAATTCGGCTGGACCGCTGCACTGGCTCTCGCGGTATGCTGCGCCTTGCGCCTCGCGCGGTTTAACTCGCGCATGGACGCGGAATTTCAGCCGCATAAATCAGCGGGTTTTATGACGGGCATTCCTGCGCCTGCCGGAGCCGGCCTAGCCTTCGTGCCCATTTACTGCTGGCTGGTCACGGGAAATGAAGTGTTTCGCCAATGGTATATTGTGATGCCATGGGCGCTGGCGGTGGCGATGCTGATGATCTCCGCCTTGCCGACCTATAGCTGGTCATCCATTCGTCTGCGCCGGTCCTGGCGGTTGTTCGCGTTAGCGGGCATCGGCTTGCTGGGCGCCGCCTTGATGACCGTCCCCTGGCTAACGTTGCTGGTTGTCTGTGCTGTTTATGTGGCGTTACTGCCTTTTGGCGTCGCCAGCTATGCAAAGGTCAGGCGGCGCAATTAAGTACGGCAGCCGGTAGCGCTTTCTTGGCTTGCGGGCTGCGGCGGTTTGAGGGCGCGCGCCGCGGGGGCAGGGAGTTGGGAGCAAGCCCGCTTTGGGGCGTGCGATAAGCCGGGAACGCCCCTTCGCCTATTAATGAGGACCAGATGGGTGCGGCATTTGAAGCGAGCATGGCTAAAATGACCATGACCGCCCCGCCGCCTGCAAGCGTGAAAAGGAGAGCGATGGCAATCTGCAGCATCAAATTTGTCCTTTCGGCATTTCTGTGCGAAACCCGTTTTCCTGAGCGGCAGGGTGCCGACGATTTCTAAAGGGGAATGTTCCATGTTCCCTTTTTGTTCTCAAATAATTTGCGGTGAAATGGTGTTTTCTGTCGACAGACTGAGATGTCGATGGCGGCGGCGGGGATTGGTGGGATGTCGCTGTCCTCTTGCTTTTCGTGTTCAACCCCGGTAACGGCGCGCGCATTCCACATGGAAGGCGCACATACCGGTGCCCGGCGATTCTTGAACGGATGAGCCAGGTTCTTGCCTTCCAGAGGATCAACCGGAAGGAGAAAGACTATGGCGGCACCTGTCGTCACGATGCAGAATCTTATTGAGGCCGGCGCGCACTTCGGCCACCAGACCCACCGTTGGAACCCGCGCATGAAGCCGTATATCTTCGGCGCGCGCAACGGCATCCACATCCTCGACCTGTCGCAGACCGTGCCGCTGTTCGCGCGCGCGCTCGACTTTATCGCGTCGACTTCGGCTGCGGGCGGCAAGGTGCTGTTCGTCGGCACCAAGCGTCAGGCGCAGGGGCCGATCGCTGATGCGGCGCGTGCTTCGGGCCAGCATTTCGTCAACCACCGCTGGCTGGGCGGCATGCTCACCAACTGGAAGACGATCTCGAACTCGATCAAGCGTCTCAAGACGCTCGAAGAGCAGCTTTCGGGCGACACCTCGGGCCTCACCAAAAAGGAAGTGCTCAACAAGACGCGCGAACGCGACAAGCTGGAACTCAGCCTGGGCGGCATCCGCGACATGGGCGGCATTCCTGACGTGATGTTCGTGATCGACGCGAACAAGGAAGAGCTTGCGATCAAGGAAGCCAATGTTCTTGGCATCCCCGTCGTCGCCATCCTCGATTCGAACGTCTCGCCCGACGGCATTGCTTTCCCGGTTCCGGCCAATGACGACGCGGCGCGCGCCATTCGCCTTTACTGCGAAGCCGTGGCCCAGGCGGCCACCCGTGGCGGCCAGCAGGCCCGTGCGGATCGCGGCGAAGACCTGGGTGCAGCGGTTGAGCCGGTTGCGGAAGCCGCGCTGACCGAAGCCGCCCCGGTGACCGAAGATGAACAGGTCCCTGCCGAAGCGGCAGCGGAAACCGAACGCCAGAGCGACGCCTGAGGCGCGCTTTTGACCGGGCGGCGCGCTATCAAGCCGCCGCCCTGTCATGGCTTTGACTTATCGCCCCGCCATGCGCGCGGGCGTCCGGCGGCCCCGATGGCGCCGCCCCTTTTGGAAAGGAACACTCATGGCTGAAATTACGGCCGCACTCGTCAAGGAACTGCGCGAACGCTCGGGCGCAGGCATGATGGACTGCAAAAAGGCGCTCGCCGAAAATGGCGGCGACATTGAAGCTTCGATCGACTGGCTGCGGACCAAGGGTCTTGCGGCTGCGGCCAAAAAGGCAGGCCGCGTCGCCGCTGAAGGTCTGGTTGGTGTTGCCACCGACGGGACGCGCGGTGCCATGGTCGAAGTCAACAGCGAAACCGACTTTGTTGCCAAGAATGAGCAGTTCCAGGCTTTTGTCAGCGACGTCGCCAAAGTGGCGCTCGACGGCAATATCTCGGACATTGAGGCGCTCGGCGCTGCTGCCTATCCGTCGGGCGGCACCGTTGCGGAAAAGCTGACCAACAATATCGCGACCATCGGCGAAAACCAGTCGCTGCGCCGTGCTGCCGTATTGGCGGTCGAATCGGGCGCGGTCACGGGCTATGTCCATAATGCCGCCGCCCCCGGAATGGGTAAGATCGGCGTGCTGGTTGCGCTGGAATCGACTGCCGGTGCGGACGTGCTGGAGCCGCTCGGCAAGCAGCTTGCAATGCATGTTGCTGCCGCGACCCCGCTGGCGCTCAATGGTGATGACCTTGATGCCGAACTGGTTGCGCGTGAGCGGGCGATTGCCGAAGAAAAGGCCGCCCAGTCGGGCAAGCCTGCCGACATCATCGCCAAGATGGTCGACGGCGCCATTGCGAAGTTCCGCAAAGAAAATGCGCTTCTGTCGCAGCCCTTTGTGATGGACGGCAAGACCCCCGTTGCGGAAGTCGTGGCGGCCGCTGGCAAGGATGTTGGCGCGACGATCACGCTCAAGGGCTTCATCCGCTTCCAGCTGGGTGAAGGCATTGAAAAGGAAGAAAGCGACTTCGCAGCCGAAGTCGCCGCAGCGGCTGGCCGCTAAGGCTTGTTGCGCGACTGCCGCGCTTTGGCGTGGCAGTCCGCTTGGCAATGGCGCGCACTCTGACTAGGGTGCGCGCCATTCGCATATAAACCCCTGACACAAGGTTCTTGATCACATGGCATTGCCCGGCCTGAAACGCATTCTTCTCAAATTATCGGGCGAGGCGCTGATGGGGCCCAATTCCTTTGGGATTGATCCCGATACCGTTGCCAGCATGGCCGCGGAGGTGAAGGAAGCGAAAGAGCGCGGGCTTGAAATCTGCCTGGTGATCGGCGGGGGTAATATTTTTCGCGGTATGGCGGGTGCCGCCAAAGGCATGGACCGGGCGCAGGCCGATTATATGGGTATGCTCGCCACCGTCATGAATGCCCTCGCCATGCAGAATGCGCTGGAGCAATTGGGCGTCCAGACCCGGGTGCAGTCGGCGATCGAGATGGACAAGGTGTGCGAGCCGGTGATCCGTCGCCGCGCCGAACGCCATATGGAAAAAGGGCGGGTGGTGATTTTTGCCGCCGGTGTCGGCGCCCCCTATTTCACCACCGACAGCGGCGCGGCGCTGCGCGCAGCCGAAATGAAATGCGATGCGCTGCTGAAGGGCACGAGCGTCGACGGCGTTTATAACGCCGACCCCAAAAAGGACCCCCAGGCGGTCCGCTATGCCAGTTTGAGCTATGACCGCGTCCTTGCCGACAATTTGAAGGTGATGGACGCGAGCGCGGTGGCTTTGTGCCGCGACAATCAAATCCCGATTGTTGTTTTCAACATTCGCGAACCCGGAAATCTGGCGCGCGTGCTGGCGGGCGAGGGCGTTGCCACCGTCGTCGGCGACGCAGCCGGTCACGCATAGAGAGGAAAGACAGATGGCGAAATATGACAAGGCGGACCTTGAGCGCCGCATGAATGGCGCACTCGAATCGCTTAAGCAGGACTTGGCGGGGCTGCGCACAGGACGCGCCAATTCAGCGCTGCTCGATCCGGTTACGGTTGAGGTCTATGGCGCGCAAATGCCGCTCAATCAGGTGGCTTCGGTGAGCGTCCCTGAACCGCGCATGCTGTCCGTGCAGGTGTGGGACAAATCCAATGTCGGTCCCGTGGACAAGGCGATCCGTTCGGCTGGCCTGGGCCTCAATCCGATTGTTGACGGGCAGCTCTTGCGCTTGCCCATTCCGGAAATGACGCAGGAACGCCGCAAGGAATTGTCGAAACTTGCCGGACAATATGCGGAAAAGGCCCGTGTGGCGGTTCGCAACGTCCGGCGCGATGGCATGGATGCGCTGAAGCAGGATGAGGCCAAAAAGGAAATCAGCGAAGATGACCGCAAGCGTGCCGAAACCGAGGTTCAGAAAATGACCGATGCGGTGATCGCGGATATTGATGCAGCCGCTACCGCCAAGGAAAAGGAAATATTGGGCTGACGCGCATGAGGCTCCGCTTTTGCGGCGCAAGGCGGGGTCGTGGGAAGGCGCCAGCTGTTCATGCAGGACAATGTCGCGCCCTGGACCGAATGACGGATTGAAGATGACCCAAACCCCTATCGGCGCGCGCCATGTCGCCATCATCATGGATGGCAATGGCCGCTGGGCGAAGAAGCGCCATCTTCCGCGCGTGGCAGGTCATCGCGCGGGCGTTGAGGCTGTGCGCAATATCGTCCGCGCTGCGGGGGATATGGGGCTGGAGGCAATGACGCTTTACGCCTTTTCCTCGGAAAATTGGAAAAGGCCGGAAGAAGAGGTCAGCGACCTGATGGGCCTGATGAAGCGCTTCATCCTTTCCGACCTTGATGAATTTGCCGCCAATGATGTGCGGCTCAAGGTGATTGGCGACTGGCGGGCGCTCGCGCCCGATGTGGTCGAACTGATCGACAAGGCGCTGGAGCGGACCGCGGGCAACAAGCGCACCACGCTGGCAGTGGCGCTCAACTATGGCGCGCAGGATGAGCTGGTGCGCGCGGCGCGCGCGGCGGCGGCCATGGGTGAGATCAGCGCAGAGGCCATTGAAGCCAATCTTGATACGGCAGATATGCCGCCGCTCGATCTGCTGATCCGCACGTCGGGCGAGGTGCGTCTGTCGAACTTTCTTTTGTGGCAGTCGGCCTATGCTGAACTTTATTTTACCGATTGCCTGTGGCCCGATTTCAAACCCGCTGATTTGAAAGCGGCGCTCGATCATTTTGCGCGGCGTGAACGCCGTTTCGGAGGCTTATAATATGGCAGCGGCGCGGAAATCGGATCTTCTGGTGCGGGCGGGATCGGCTCTTGTCCTTTTTGCCATCGCGGGCGTTGCACTCTGGTTCGGCGGGCTCGCCTTCGCCTTGTTGCTGCTCGTCGGGGCAGCGCTGGTCATGGTGGAATGGTTTGCGCTCGTGCGCGCCATGACACTGTCGGGCGCGGCGCGCGGCGCGCTGATGCTGCTCGGGCCGGTGCTGGTCGTCGGCGCGGTGGCGGGTCTTTGGTATATTCGCGAGCGTCTGGGGATGACAGCAGCCCTGTGGGTGTTCGGCATGGTCTGGGCCACCGATATCGGCGCCTATTTTGCCGGACGCGCTTTTGGCGGCACGCGGCTTGCCCCTTCGATCAGCCCGTCCAAAACCTGGTCGGGGCTGATCGGCGGCATGGTCGCTGCGCTGATCGCCAGCGCGACCATCGGCGACCGGGCGGGGGTGCAGGGTGTGCCCTTGTGGATCGGCCTGTTCGCCGGACTGGTCGCGCAATTGGGCGATCTGGCCCAAAGCTGGATGAAGCGGCGCGCAGGCGTCAAGGATTCGGGCCATCTCATTCCCGGTCATGGCGGGGTGTTCGACCGGCTGGATGGCTTGCTGCCGGTCGCGTGGATCTTTGGGCTGCTCGCCTTGACGGGCCATATTGCCGTCCGGGCGGTGGGCTGAGATGACGCGCCGCCTGTCGCTGTTCGGGGCGACCGGATCGGTCGGCCAATCCACGCTGGACCTCGTCCGGCGCGATCCCGGCGCCTGGCGCGTAACGGTGTTGACCGCGCATAGCGATGTCGCGGAGCTGGCCCGGCTCGCGCGCGAATTTCGCCCTGACGTGGCGGTGATTGCCGATCCGCGCCATTATGATGCCCTGAAAGAAGCGCTCGCCGGAACGGGGATCGAGGCCGCGGCCGGAAGCGATGCGCTGGTTGCAGCGGCGGAACGGCCCACCGATCTGGTGATGGCCGCCATTGTTGGCACCGCTGGACTGGCGCCAACCATGGCGGCGCTTGCCGCGGGCTATGATGTCGCGCTGGCGAACAAGGAAGCGCTGGTTTCGGCGGGCGCCCTGATGATGGCTGCGGCGCGCCTGTCGGGCGCGACCATCCTGCCGGTGGACAGCGAGCATAATGCCATTTTCCAATGCCTTGCCGGCGGACGGATTGACCAGGTGCGGCGCATCATCCTGACAGCGAGCGGCGGCCCCTTTCGCACGATGAGTGCCGAGGAGATGGCGCGGGTGACCCCGGCGCAGGCGGTGGCGCATCCCAATTGGTCGATGGGCGCAAAGATCAGCGTCGATTCGGCCACGATGATGAACAAGGGGCTCGAACTGATCGAGGCGCATCACCTGTTCCCCGTCGGCCTCGACCGGCTGGAAATATTGGTGCATCCGCAATCGGTGATCCACAGCCTGGTCGAATATGTCGATTGTTCGACCCTGGCGCAGCTTGGTTCCCCTGACATGCGGATTCCCATCGCCAGCGCGCTCGCCTGGCCCGAGCGTATGGCGACGCCCTGCATGCCGCTTGACCTGGCACAAATCGGGCGGCTGGATTTTGCCGCGCCCGACGAGGCGCGTTTTCCGGCTACCGCGCTTTGCCGTGCGGCGGTGGCCGAAGGGGGAGCGCGGCCCGCGCAACTCAATGCCGCAAATGAAGTGGCGGTGGCGGCTTTTCTGAAAGGGCGCATCGCTTTTCCGGCGATTGTCGATCTGGTAAAGCGGGTAATGGACGCCGAAGTGCCTGCTGTGCCGCAGACGCTTCAGGACATATTCAGCGTTGACGCCGCATCGCGCGCCGCCGCGCAGCAATTTGTGGACCAATATGAACATGCTTGAAGCGCCCGGCCTTGGCCTGACTATCCTCGCCTTTCTGCTGGTTCTCGGCCCGCTTGTCTTTGTCCATGAATATGGCCATTATATCGTCGGGCGCTGGTGCGGGGTGAAGGCGGACACTTTTTCCATCGGCTTTGGACGGCGCATTCTCGGCTGGACCGACAAGCGCGGTACGGAGTGGAAGATCGGCTGGTTGCCGCTCGGCGGCTATGTCCAGTTCGCTGGCGATCGCGACGCCGTCAGCCAGCCTGACGCGGGGTGGCGCGACCAGCCTGCCGCCGAACGGGCGCATAGCTTCCCGGCCCAGCCGGTGTGGAAGCGCGCGGCCATTGTCGCGGCGGGGCCGATCACCAATTTTCTGTTCGCCATCCTGATCCTTGCCGGCTTTGCCTGGATCAGCGGCACGCCGACCACGCCGCCGGTTGCGGGCGCGGTGATGGAGGGGTCGGCAGCCGAAGCGGCGGGGATTCGCCCCGGCGACCGGATTGTCGCGGTCGATGGGCGCGAGATGAAAGTCTTCACCGATATTCCCATGGCGGTTGCGCATCGTCCCGGCGAATCGATGGAGGTCAGGATCGAGCGGGGCGGCGCGACGGAGACGCTGCGCTTAACGCCGAAGCTGGTGAGCGATGCCGATCAATTCGGCAATAAATTCGAGCGCGGCGTGATCGGTATTCAGGCGGGCGCGGTGGAATTTGAGCGCGCGTCGTTGCTGGAGGCGCCCGTCATCGCGATGCGCCAGACGTGGCAGATAATTCGTCAGACTTTTGAGGTTCTGGGTCAATTGCTTACCGGCAATCGTTCGGTCAAAGATCTGAGCGGGCCGGTAAAGATCGCCAAGGTGTCGGGCGAAGCGGCAAGCCTGGGAGCGGCGTCGCTGATCTTCCTCGCGGCGCTGATTTCCATCAATCTGGGGTTCATAAACCTCTTGCCATTGCCCATGCTTGATGGCGGACATCTGCTCTTTTACGCCTATGAAGCGATCCGGCGGCGGCCTGCGCCCCCTCAGGCACAGGAATGGGCTTTTCGTTTTGGTTTCGTGGTCGTGGTCACGCTCATGCTGGTCGTGACTTTCAACGATTTGGCCTCATTCGGTCTGTGGGATCGGATCGCGCGCTTGATTGGATAGACGGACTGGGGCAGGGAGTGGCGCCGGCCCGCCATCAGGCGGGTTCGTCGCTTTTGAATTATTTTGCGGGATGAACAGCGTGGCTTCACAGAAATTTTCGACGCGGACGCAGCTGTCGGCACTCCTTTTGGCAGGAACGATGCTCGGCTGGCCGACAGCCTCGGCCTTGGCGCAGCAAGCCGCCACCCCGTCGACCGTCCCGGTGCCAACGCCGGAGGCTGCACCCGCAGCCTCGACGGTCAAGTCGATCACCGTTAGCGGCAATCAGCGGCTTGAGGCGCAGACCATCCTTTCCTACCTGCGCCTGCGCGTGGGGCAGCCTTATGATCGCGCGACGCTCGATCAGGCGCTCAAGGACCTTGCAGCCACCGAATTGTTCCAGGATTATCAGATCACCGACAATGATGGGGCGCTGACCATTCAGGTCACCGAAAATCCGGTGATCAACCGCGTCATCCTCGAGGGCAACAAGCGGCTGAAAGAGGACAAGATTCGCCCCGAGATCAAGATGGCGCCGCGCCAAATCTATACGCGCTCCAAAGTCCGCGCCGACGTTGCCCGCATTATCGAGCTTTACAAGCGGCAGGGCCGCTTTGCGGCGACCGTCGAGCCGAAAATGGTGCAGCTCGACCAGAACCGCGTCGATGTTGTTTTCGAAATCAGCGAAGGGCCGAAGTCGAAGGTTCGCCAGATCAACATCATCGGCAATGAGAAGTTCAGCGACGGTGACTTGAAGGACGAGATGGCGACGAAGGAGACGGGGCTTCTTACGATCCTGTCTTCGAACACCAGCTATGACCCCGACCGTCTGGCTTATGACCAGCAAAAGCTGCGTCTTTTCTATCTGCAAAATGGCTATGCCGATTTCCGCGTCATTTCGGCGGTGGCCGAGCTGACGAGCAACAAGCAGGATTTCATCATCACCTATGTGGTGGAGGAAGGCGAACGCTATAAATTCAGTGACGTAGAGGTCGAGAGCCAGATTCGCGACTTCCGCGCCGAAACGCTGAAGCCCCTGCTGCCCATGAAAAGCGGCGACTGGTATGATGCGAAACTGGTCGAGGATACGGTTGAAAGCCTCAGCGAAACCGCTGGCCTGTTCGGCTATGCTTTTGCCGATATCAATCCCGAGTTTCGCCGCGACCCGGAAAATCGCACGATGGCGATTACCTTCAACGTTAGCGAAAGCCCGCGCACCTATGTCGAGCGGATCGACGTCAACGGCAACACGCTGACCCATGACAAGGTGGTGCGCCGCGAATTTCGCTTGAACGAGGGCGATGCCTTCAACAGCTTTGGCGTGAAGCGTACCGAGAACCGGCTGAACAGCCTGGGTTACTTCCAGGAAAATCTGGAAATTGAGCGCAAGGAAGGCACGACGCCCGATCGCATCGTCCTTGAAACCAATGTCGAGGAAAAGCCGACGGGCGAGTTGTCGCTGTCGGCGGGCTTCTCGTCGATCGAGAATTTCCTGATGCAGGGCTCGATCCGCCAGCGCAATTTCCGCGGGTTGGGACAGCAGCTTCAGGCGTCGGTCAACTATTCCAGCTATTCGAAATCGGTCGAGTTCGGCTTTACCGAGCCTTATTTGTTCGATCGCAACATTTCGCTGGGCGGCAGCATCTATCGCCGCGACCTTAACTCCTTCAACTTCATCAATAATGATCGCCGCACCACCTTTGAACAGGTGACAACGGGTTTCCAGGTCAATACGGGCGTTCCGCTCACCGAATTCATGTCGTTGTTCGGGCGCTATAGCCTGAACTTTGATGATGTGACGCTCGATCGCGGTCTTTATTATTTCGACGGCGAGTGCGACCCGCTCGTTGCCGGACGCTATTTGTGCGATGCGATCGGCAAGCGGACGACCTCCTTGCTCGGCTTTACGCTCGCCTATGACGACCGCGACAATCGCATTCGTCCGACGCGCGGGCAGGCCCTGTCCTTGAGCCAGGACTTCGCGGGCCTTGGTGGCAGCGTCAAATATGTTCGCACCCGTGCTACCGGAAGCAAGCACTTCAATCTCGGCAGCAACTTCATCCTCAATATTTCAGCAGAAGGTGGATATATTCACCCGCTTGGTGAAGCCCCGACGCCGACTAGCGACAAGATTCGCTTGATTGATCGTTTCCAACTCGGTGAGCCGCAGATGCGCGGCTTTGACATTCGCGGCATTGGTCCGCGTGTCGTTCGCTACAGCAATGTCGATGTCACCGATCCTGCCAATCCGGTGCTCGATCTCACCAATGACGGGCGGCGGATTGACGATGCGCTCGGTGGCCGGGCTTATTATCGCGGCCGGTTTGAAATTGACATTCCGCTGGGTTCGGGCGCGAAGGAGCTGGGGCTGCGGCCATCGGTTTTTGTCGATGTCGGGTCGGTTTTCTCTGTGCGCAAGCCTGAGCTGACCACGCTGGAGAATTTCCGCGATCCCACCGATGGACTGACTAAAAATCTCTGCCGTAACTCGGCAACCGGCGATATCAGCTTTGGCGAACAGACGGTGGTCGATGGTGTGCCAACCGGGGCCTATAATGTCTGCCCCACGGGGACGACGTCGAACATGTCGCCCTTTGAAGAGCGCTTTTATGGTGATACATGGTTGCCGCGTGTCGCAATTGGCGCCGGGGTTAACTGGAACTCCCCCTTCGGTCCCTTCCGGATCGACTTCGCTTACGCCCTCCGCAAAGAAGAGGGTGATGATACCAAACGCTTCTCATTCAACGTAGGAACTCAATTCTGATGAAAAAACTTCTTGCCGCGTCGGCGATGGCCATTGCCACGCTGACCGTTTCGCCCATCCTGTCCGCGCCCGCCATTGCTCAGGCGAAGAGCGTCGCGGTTGCTGACGTTCGCGCGGCGGCTGCACGTTCCAATGCTTTCACCACGGCGTCGCAGCAGATTGAAACCACATATAAGGCGCAGATCGACCAGCAGCAGTCGCGCGGCCAGACGCTGCAGGCCGAAATCAACGTGCTGATCGCCAAATATCAGGAAGAAGCAAAGAAAAGCCCGCAAAATCAGGCCGCCCTTCAAGCGGCTGCGAAGGCTGTGCAGGACAAGCGTCAGGCGGCCGCGAACGAACTCGGCCAGATTGGTGCGCCGGTCGAACTCGCTGTCGCTTATGTCGAGGACCAGATCAGCGTTCGCATGAACGAAGCGATCAAGGCCGCAATGACGGCGCGCAAGGTCGATCTGCTGCTCAATCCCGATGCGGTTCTGGCGCGCGAAAATAATGTCGATATCACCGATGCGGTGGTTGCTGAACTCAACCGGATCCTGCCCAATGTGTCGATCGCTGTTCCCGCAGGCTATCAGCCCGGCCAGCTGGTCCAGGAACGCAACCAGCAACTGATCAATGCGGCGCGCGCGGCGCAGGGCGGCGCCCAGACCGGTACGCAGCCGACTTCGCGCTAATCATGACGGACGGGGCGCAAGAGGGCGAAGCGATGGGTCCGGCGGATATTCGCCGTGTCTTGTCGCTTCTTCCGCATCGTTATCCGATGCTGCTCGTCGATCGGGTGGAATCGATGGTGAAAGATACATCGATCCACGCGGTCAAAGCGGTAACGATGAACGAGCCCTTTTTCCAAGGGCATTTCCCCGGCCGGCCGATCATGCCGGGCGTTTTGATCGTGGAGGCGCTCGCGCAGGCGGGCGGCGTTCTCGCGATCGAATCGCTGGGGCTCGCGGGGAGCGGAAAGCTGGTCTATTTCATGGGTATTGACGGAGTGAAGTTCCGCAAGCCCGTGGAGCCCGGCCATTTGCTCGACCTTCATGTCACCATCCTTCAGGCGAAGCGGAATATCTGCAAATTTGAAGGTCGGGCCATGCTGGGCGACCAATTGGCAACCGAATGCCAGTTCACGGCCATGATCGCGGACCCGCCCGCCGACTGATCGGGCCTCCACTGGCTTTCCCGCGCCCGGACTTTCAGAAATGCGGGTAGCTGTTGCAATTTGCCCGTTTCGCCATTAGGGGACGCCGCTTCGCGGGTCCCATTGCGGGGACGCACAGACTCACGCGGCTGGTCGGAAACCAGCGGCACAGGAGCTTTAAGAAATGAAAAAAGGCATTCACCCCGATTATCACATGATCACCGTCAAAATGACCGACGGCACCGAATATCAGACGCGCTCCACCTGGGGCAGCGAAGGTGATGTGATGACCCTGGAAATCGACCCCACGGCTCACCCGGCGTGGACCGGTGGGCAGGGCCGTATGCTTGATGCGGGCGGTCAGGTCGCAAAGTTCAACAAGCGCTTCGGCGGCCTTACGCTCAAGCGCTAAAAGACTGTCGCCCCCGTCTTGGGGGGCGATGGTTATTCCAATATCTTCGCAAGCGCGCTTTGCCACCCGGCAAGGCGCGTTTTGCGTATGTCGGCGTCCATTGCGGGGGTGAAGCGGGTGGTGCGCCCCTGCATCGCCTCGCTAGCGTCGCGGAGGCGGGGATAAAGCCCGGCCCCGGTCGCTGCCAGCATGGCAGCGCCCAAGGCCGTGGTTTCGATAAAATTGGGGCGTTCGACGGTAAGGTCCAGCATGTCGGCCAGATCCTGCGCCATCCAGTCATTGGCGGCCATCCCGCCGTCGATGCGCACCCCACCCCATTTGACGCCATCGGCGGCAAAGGCCGTCATAAGGTCGTGCACCTGATAACTTTGCGCTTCCAATGCCGCGCGCGCGACATGCGCTTTGTTGCTCGCAAAGCTGAGGCCGGTGATCGATGCCAGCGCGTCAGGGCGCCAGTGGGGCGCGCCAAGGCCGGTGAGGGCGGGCACGAGATAAACGCCGCCATTGTCGTTCAGGGAACGGGCCAAAGCCTCGCTTTCCCCCGCGCTGGACAAGAGCCCCAATCCGTCGCGCAGCCATTTGATGAGGCTGCCCGCGACAAAGATCGACCCTTCGAGCGCATAGCTGCGCTCCTGCTCTTCCTGTACAAGCACCGTAGCGAGCAAGCGATTAGTCGAGCGGGGCCTTTTGGTTCCGCTGGCGGTGAGAATGAAGGCTCCCGTGCCGAAGGTGGCTTTGGTATCGCCCGGTGTCAGGCAACCCTGCCCGATGGTCGCCGCTTGCTGATCGCCCGCCATGCCGCAAATGGGAATGGCGCGGCCAAACAGTGCGGGATCGGTCTTGCCGACCTGTGCGGTGCATGCGACGATTTCGGGCAGGAGGCTTTGCGGAACGCCGAGAAGCTCGCACAAGGCCGGGTCCCAGCCTCCCTTGCCGTCAATGTCCATCAGCATCGTGCGCGAGGCATTGGTGGCATCGCTGACATGGACACCGCCAGTCAGCCGATAGACGAGATAGGATTCGATCGTCCCCACCGCGAGCCGCGACCCGGCTTCGGCAAGCTGCGGCCAGTTTTGAAGCGCCCAGCTGATTTTGCTGCCGGAAAAATAGGGATCGAGAAGTAGCCCGCTTTTTTCCTGCACCATCGCTTCCTGCCCCTCCTCTTTGAGGCGGTTGCACATGTCCGCGGTGCGCCGATCCTGCCAGACGATGGCGGGGGCCAGCGGTTCACCGCTTTTGCGGTCCCAGAACACAATGGTTTCGCGTTGATTGGTGATGCCAATTCCCGCCACGGCTGCTGGCCCGCCAGCCTTGTCGATCATGGCCCGGGTGCAGGCGAGCGTTGCCTTCCATATTTCCGCCGCATCATGCTCGACCCGGCCGGGCGCCGGATAATGCTGCCGAAATTCGCGCTGCGCGCTGCCGAGCGGCGTGCCATCGGCGGCGAACAACATGGTGCGGGTGGATGTCGTTCCTTCGTCAATGACGATAATCTTGTCAGCCAAGGCGTTTCCTCTCCTGTCGCGATGAACGTGCCAAAGGCGGGGGAGGGGAGCAAGGGGGAGCCGGGTTTTTGAGACGCGCTCGCTTGGTCGCGCAATTATCTTGCAATTTCCCCGGTGATGCGCCATCTATGCGGCAGCGCAGCATGATGGACAGATCCGTCACCCAGCCGGCAGCGTGATCGTCCCGCCCCCTAATCAGGCGGAAAGAGCCGGATTTGCGCCTTGTCCCCTTGAGGCACCCTTTCACGCGGGTCGTTTCGAACCCGCTTCGCCGCGCGCGACCGTTGGTTCGGCGCGCGCTTGGCGCTTTTGTGAGTTGATAAAATGGAATTTAAAGATTTTGGCCTCCACGCCGATATTGAGCGTGCGCTGACGGCCAAGCGCTATACGCAGCCGACACCTATCCAGCAGCAGGCTATTCCGGTGCTGCTTCAGGGTCGTGATTTGTGCGGTATCGCCCAGACAGGCACTGGCAAAACGGCCGCTTTTTCGCTTCCTTCGCTGCATCATATGTTGAGCAACCCCAAGCCGCCCGTGCCGCGCGGCTGCCGTATGCTGGTGCTGTCGCCGACGCGCGAGCTGGCGGCGCAAATTGCACAAAGCTGCCGCGACTATGGCCGCTTTACCAAATTATCCGTCTCCACCGTGTTTGGCGGTGTGCCGATTAACCGGCAGATCCGCGAGCTGGGACAGGGAGTCGATATTCTCGTCGCCACGCCCGGCCGCTTGCTCGACCTGATCGACCAGCGTGCGCTCCGGCTCGATGATGTCGATATTTTCGTGCTCGATGAAGCCGATCAGATGATGGACATGGGTTTCATTCATTCGCTGCGGCGCGTGGCCAAGCTGCTTCCCGCCAAGCGACAGAATCTCTTTTTCTCGGCTACCATGCCGAAAGAAATTGCCGCACTCGCCAAGCAGTTTCTGGAGGATCCGGTTACGGTTTCGGTAACGCCGCAGGCGACGACGGCGGAGAAGATCCGGCAGAGCGTGACCTTTGTCGAGCAAAAGGAAAAGCAGGCGCTGCTGCATCATGTGCTGCAAACCCAGGACATCGACCGCGCGCTCATCTTTACCCGCACCAAACATGGCGCTGACCGGGTTGTGCGCCATTTGAAGGGCGCAGGGATCGACGCTTTTGCCATCCATGGGAACAAGAGCCAAGCGCAGCGCACGACCGCGTTGCAGGCTTTTCGTTCGGGGAAGGTCAAGCTGCTGGTCGCCACGGACATTGCCGCGCGCGGTATTGACGTGTCGGGGGTGAGCCATGTGATCAATTTCGAAATCCCCAATGTTCCCGAACAATATGTCCATCGCATCGGACGCACCGCGCGCGCCGGGGCCGAAGGCGTGGCGATCAGCTTTGTCGCACCGGACGAGAAAGCCTATCTGCGCGACATTGAGCGGGTGACGCGTACACGCGCCGAACCGGTCAAGCTGCCTGAAGGTTTTTCGGAACTGGTCCGCAACCTGCCCAAGCCGGTAGCGCCCCCGCGCGATACGGGTGGCCAAGGCCGTAATCCGCAGCGCCAGCGTGAAGATGCCCGGCGCGGCAGAGGCGGTCAGGCGGGGCCCGGCGCCCAGAGCGACGGCAGTCAACGTAGCGGCGCGCGTCGCGAAGGCGGTGCGGTCGACGGACAGGACCAGCGCAAGCGGCGTTTCCGTCCTCGCAACAAGAGCGTCGGTGCGCATAAAGGGGCGGTGAAACGCGTCGGTTGATGGCTGGTCGCAACAGCTTTCCATGGTGATCGCGGTGTCGATGGGCTGAGCCCCATTGACGCTGCGCCGCCACCTATTACCCTTGCCGCAGAAAAGAGCGGAGAAGGGTAGAGGATGAACGAAAGCAGGGCGGTCGAGGCCAAAGGCCCGGGCAGACAGAGCGAACGCAAGGTCATTCTGGCCTCTTCGCTCGGCACCATTTTCGAATGGTATGACTTCTACCTCTATGGGTTGCTCGCCACGATTATTTCGGCGCAATTCTTTTCCGGAGTCAACGAAACCACCGGCTTCATTTTTGCGCTAGGCGCTTTTGCTGCGGGCTTTGCCGTGCGGCCTTTCGGGGCGCTGGTCTTCGGCCGGGTCGGCGATCTGGTCGGGCGCAAATATACGTTTCTGGTGACGATGGGCTTGATGGGGCTTGCGACCTTTTTGGTCGGGGTTCTGCCAAATTATGCGGCCATTGGCGTTGCCGCCCCGATCTTGCTGGTGCTGCTGCGGCTGCTTCAGGGATTGGCGCTTGGCGGCGAATATGGCGGCGCGGCAACCTATGTCGCCGAGCATGCGCCCGAGGGAAAACGCGGCCTCTTCACCAGTTTTATCCAGACGACCGCGACGCTGGGCCTGTTTGCTGCGCTGCTGGTCGTCATTGCGGTGCGTTATGCGCTCGGCGAAGAGGCATTCGCGGCCTGGGGCTGGCGAATTCCCTTTCTTGTCTCGGTGATCCTGCTCGGCGTGTCGCTGTGGATCCGGATGCAATTGGAAGAGAGCCCGGTCTTCAAGCGGATGAAGGAACAGGGGACGACCTCAAAGGCGCCGCTGACCGAGGCTTTTGGCCAATGGGCCAATCTCAAATGGGTGCTTGTCGCGCTGCTCGGCGCCGTCGCGGGGCAAGCGGTGGTCTGGTATACGGGGCAGTTTTATGCGCTTTTCTTTCTGGAAAAGACGCTGAAGGTCGATGGTGCGACCGCCAATATATTGATCGCCATCGCGCTGATGATCGGCACGCCCTTTTTTATCATCTTTGGCTGGCTGAGCGACAAGATCGGGCGCAAGCCAATCATTATGGCAGGCTGCGCGCTGGCAGCGCTGACCTATTTCCCGGCATTTCAGATGCTGACGGCGGCAGCGAACCCCGCCATGGCGGAGGCGCAGAGGAGCGCCGCCGTGCGCGTCATCGCCGATCCCGACAATTGTTCATTTCAGTTCGATCCGATTGGCGGCAATAAATTTGAAGGGTCGGGCTGCGACATTGCCAAATCGACCCTGGCAAAAGCGGGCGTTTCCTATAGCGCCGTGATACGCGAGGCGCGCAGCGGTGAGCCTGCGCGCGTGGAAATCGGATCGACCAAGCTGAACGCGCCCGACCCCTGGCGCTTGCCCGAAGAAGAACGCGCCGGAGCAATCCAGCAATTTCGCGAAACGCTGATCGCGGCGACATCGGAGGCGGGCTATCCCGCAGCCGCCGATCCCAAGGCGATCAACAAGCCGCTGGTTGTCGCCATTCTCTTCTACCTCGTGCTGCTCGTGACGATGGTTTATGGGCCGATTGCGGCCCTGCTGGTCGAGCTATTCCCCAGCCGCATCCGCTATTCGGCGATGTCGCTGCCCTATCATATCGGCAATGGCTGGTTCGGCGGTTTCCTGCCCACCACGGCCTTTGCCATGGTCGCGGCGACGGGGAATATCTATTATGGGCTTTGGTATCCGGTGGTCGTCGCGGTGCTGACCTTGATCGTCGGTTTGCTCTTCTTGCCGGAAACCTTCCGCCGCCCGATTGATCAATAGGCGGCCACCGGCGCGCCTTTTGCGGGCGTGTTTGCGGGCTGGTCCAGAAAGTCGGTGAGGCGCGCGGCCACGCGGGACGCGTGGGTGAAGGGGAAGAGATGCGATCCGGGCATTTCTTCCAATTCGGCCCCCTCGATCAGCGCGGCGAGCCTCGCGCCATGGGAGGCAGGGACGATGCCATCGCGTGCGCCAGTGAGAATGAGTACGGGGCGTTCACGCGGCGCGGGCAGCGTGGCGGTGCCATTCCATCCGGCCATCGCCAACGCCTGATAAGCAATCCCCAGCGGCGTGGCGGTGGGAAGGCGCAGGCCGCTGGCGAGCATGTCGCTGTCGTTCCAGACGCTCCAGCCGAGCCCGGGTGCCTCTATGGATCCGGTGGTGGCGAGCAGCGCCAAGCGGCGGATGCGCGCGGGATGGTTCGCGCCAATTTGCTGGGCGAGCGCGCCGCCCCAACTGAAGCCTGCTACATCGAAAAACCGGTGCCCCAACCGATCGGCAATGTCGATGACTGCCCCCGCCATGCTGGAAAGCGCATAGGGGAAGAAACTGTCGGGCGACCCGCCGACGCCGGGCATGTCGAGCGTCCACACCTCCCGCCCCTGAATCCGGCTGAGCAGCGGTGCGGCGGCGGCGATGTCGGCGCCGATGCCGTTGAGGAACAGCAACGGAACCGCGCCCGCGCCGATCCGCCAGCGCGCGACGCGCAGGCGAAAGCCGCGCGCCTGTTCCATGCTGATCTGTGGGTGGCCGGGGAGGCGGGTCATGCCGCCTTGTGCCATGTTCGGGCGGCGGACGAAAGCGGCGTGCGAGGGGTCAGGAGGCGGGGGTGTCTTCACTTGATCGGCGGGCGCGTTCGTAGCGCAGGCAATCGAAAATCTTGGCGCCGGCGAGGAAGACCGCGCCGCTGCAGGCGGCCATGAGGAGTTGTCCGCCGATTCCGGGATAGGTTTCGAGATACGCGGTGCCGCGCGCCATCGCGCCCATGGCCAGTGCGAAGATCACCAGGCAGGCCTCGAACCGGGTCTTGATGACAAATAATCGTCCGATTTTTTTCAGCATTGTCATTGCTGACATATACAGCAAAAGCCGTGCCAGTGGCAGAAAAACCGGGTTTCGGGGGCGCGGCATCGGGTCGACTGTAAAGCAGGCCGACAGGGGGCGGGGGAAGGCAGCCGCGGGGCAAGCCCGGGGTGACGAACCGGGCGCCGCCGGGGAAGGCGGGATCGCTTAGCCGATCACCCCGAACAGATCATGTTCGTCGGCATCCTCTATCGCGACATCGACGATATCCCCGGCTTTCAGCGTCGGGGCGACGTCGCGCAGATAGACATGGCCGTCGATTTCGGGGGCGTCGGCCTGGCTGCGGCCGGTGGCGCCGATGCTGCCCTCTTCATCGGCCTCGCCCACCTCGTCGATGATGACGGGGAGGGTGCGGCCGATTTTGGCGGCGAGCTTGGCGGCGCTGATCGCGGCGGTTTTGGCCATGATGCGCTGAAACCGCTCTTCCTTCACGTCTTCGGGGACGGGGTCGGGCAGGGCATTGGCCTGCGCGCCCTCGACGGGTTCAAAGCGGAAGGCGCCGACGCGGTCGAGCTGCGCTTCGTCGAGCCAGTCGAGGAGATATTGGAAATCCTCCTCGGTTTCCCCCGGAAAGCCGACGACGAAGCTGGAGCGGATGGCGATGTCGGGGGCGATGGCGCGCCAGCTTTTCAGCCGTTCGAGCACCTTGGCGTCATTGGCGGGGCGCTTCATCCGCTTGAGGACGGCGGGGCTCGCATGCTGGAAAGGGATGTCGAGATAGGGGGTGAGCAGCCCTTCGGCCATCAGCGGGATCACCGCATCGACATGGGGGTAGGGATAGACATAGTGGAGGCGGACCCAGGGTGCGTGGCCGTCGGGGGTTCGAAGCTGGCCAAGGTGCCGCGCAAGGTCGGTCATGTGGGCGCGCACTTCCTGCTCTTTCCACATGCGAGTTTCATGTTTGATATCAACGCCATAGGCCGAAGTGTCCTGGCTGATGACCAGCAATTCCTTCGTTCCGGCGGCGACAAGCTTTTCCGCCTCGCGCAGCACGGCATCGACCCGCCGCGAGGCCAGTTTTCCGCGCAGATCGGGGATGATACAGAAGGCGCAGCTATGGTTGCAGCCTTCGGAGATCTTCAGATAACTATAGTGCCGGGGGGTGAGCTTCAGCCCCCCTTCGGGCACCAGATCGATGAAGGGGCCCTGGGTCGGCGGCGCAGCTTCATGAACGGCATCAACGACTTGCTCATATTGATGCGCGCCGGTGACCGCCAGCACCTTTGGAAAGCGGGCGCGGATCGCCTCCGCCTCATTGCCCATGCAGCCGGTGACGATGACGCGGCCATTTTCGGCCATCGCCTCGCCAATGGCTTCGAGGCTTTCCTCCTTGGCCGAATCGAGAAAGCCGCAGGTGTTGACGAGCACGACATCGGCGCCCGCATAATCGGGCGACAGGCCATAGCCGTCGGAGCGCAGCTTGGTCAAAATGCGTTCGCTGTCGACCAATGCCTTGGGGCAGCCGAGCGATACCATGCCGACTTTCGGCTGGGCAGGGAGGGTTTTGCTTGTCATGATTGGGCGCGCGCATAGGCGATTTTGCGTCGCTTGTCACCTGTGCAGCGCGGGAAGCAGGATGAGCGATCGAAACAAGGGGAGGCTGTCATGGCCAATATGAGCTGGATTGCGGTGTTTGTGGCGGCGCTGGCGGGCTTTGTCGTCGGTGGCATCTGGTATGGACCGCTGTGCGGCAAGATGTGGATGAAGGAACGCGGGCTGACCGCGGAGGATATCAAGACCGACAAAATGGGGCTGATTTACGGCACGGCCTTTATCCTCAGCATCGTGTCGGCGATTTTCCTCGGCCATTTTCTGGCCCATTTCGGCGCGATGAGCGTGCGGTCGACGATGATGATTTCGGTCGGCGTCGCGCTGGGCTTCATCATTCCGGCGATCGGGACCAATTATCTGTTCAGCGGGGCGAGCCGCCGCCTGTTCCTGATTGATGCGGGCTATTGGCTGCTTTTCTATGCCGCCATGGGCGCCGTGTTCGTCATGCTGGGGTGAAGCTGAGCGCGTCGCTCTCCCGCCACTTGGGTTGCCAGTCGATAGCGGGGATTGCTTCGTCCCGCGGATCAAGTCCGGGGTCCTCGCAATGACGGAAAAGATGACGGGGCCGCCCGGATCGAGCCGGAGAGTCAGGCGCCGTTTTCGCTGGCTTCGCAGGGGACCACTTCGACGATCAGGTCGCCATGTTGCAGCTTTTGCGCCTCTGCTTCCCAAAAACCATAAGCGGTGCCGGCGCGGTAGATGCGCAGGCCGCGGCCGCCGGTGGCCAGATGGTCGATGCTGCCGCCCACTTCCTCTGCCCGCACCGGGCGTTCATCGAGCTGGACGCGGCCCGAGACCGAGGCGAGGTCGGCCATATAGTCGGCGACATGCGCGCCCTGCGCCGATCCGGCAAGAAGCAGGCCGGTGAAATTCACCGGGTTGATGACATTATTCGCCCCCGCCTGCCGCGCGAGCAGTTCATTGTCCCGCGCGCGGATGACGACGCTGATCGGCACATGCGGGGCAAGGTGGCGAACGGTGAGGACGATCAGGATCGAGCTGTCGTCGCGCCCCGCCGACACCAGCACCGATTGCGCCGCGCCGATGCGGACGTCGAGCAAGGTCTGATCGGTCGTGGCGTCGCCCTGAAGGACGTTGCAGCCCATATCCTCTGCCGCGGCGATCCGCGATGCGGAGGGTTCGATCACGACGATGTCGGCCGGGTCGGTCCCCCGGGCGATCAGTTCCTGGACTGCCTCGCTGCCGCTGACGCCGAAACCGAGCACGACAATATGGTTGGTGAGCTTTGCCTGGATGCGGGCCATGCGCCATTTTTCCCATGAGCGTTTGAGGACGAAATTATAGGCGGTGCCGACGAAAATGAAGAGCACCGCAATGCGGATCGGCGTGATAAGCACCGCCTCGATCAGGCGCGACCGGTCGGAAATCGGCGCAATATCGCCAAAACCCGTGGTGGTGACCGAGATCATCGTGAAATAGACGACGTCAAGAAAACTTACCTTGCCGTCATAATGATCGACCAGCCCTTCGCGATCGGACCAGTGCAGCAGCACTGCAAGGCCGATGAGCGCAAAGGCGATGCTGAGGCGCACCGCCACATCGGCCCACACCGGCCATTTGCTGGCGCGGCGCAACGGCTGAAAGCGCCTTGCGACGCGCGGACGAATCGGCTTGCGATTCTCCATGGCTTATTGCGGGGGCAATTGTTTCATCGGGTCGACGGGTAAACGATTCTTTCGCAACTGAAAATGGAGTTGCGAACTTTGCACCTGTCCCGAAGCCCCGGCGCGGCCGATCAGGTCACCGCCCGCGACCTGTTGCCCGCGCTGGACGGCAATTTGTTCGGCATGGCCATAGGCGCTGACCCAGCCGCTGCCATGGTCGATCAGGATCAGTCCGCCATAAACGGCGATCTGGTCGCCCGCGAAAGCGACAACGCCATCGGCGGCGGCGCGGATCGGCGTGCCGCGCGCGACGGCAATATTGATGCCGTCATTGATTTTTCCGGGTGCAAGCTTGCCGAATTTCGCAACGACGGCGCCGTGGAGCGGCCATTGAAAGGGGCCGGAAAAGCTTTTGGGAGAGGCGATGGCGCCGACCACGGGGCGGCGCGGCGCGGCGCTGGCCGCAAGCGGTTCGGCGCGGGCGGCCAGCGCAGGCTGGCTGCCCGTTGCAATATCGCCAATATCAAGCTGAAAGGCCTCGGCCCGCGCCGCCACATCAACCTCGCGCGGGGTGAGCGGGCGGGCTTCGCGCGGGAGGCGGAGCCGCTGGCCGACGCGCAATATATAGGGTTCGGAAAGCGCGTTGAGGGTGATGATATCGCCCCAATCGACGCCATAGGCGCGCGCGATACCGATGCCCGTTTCCCCCGACGCAACGCGGTGGAACAGGCCGCCGGGAATGCGAAGCGACTGCCCGGGGATCAGGGTGAAGGGCGGCGACAGGTCGTTTTCGAGCGCTATCGCCTCTGACCCCGCCCCCGTCATCGCGCCAATGGCGCGCAGCGTATCGCCGCGCCGCACGGTGTAGACGCTGGACTCGACCGTGCGGATATTGGCGACGACCGGTTTCAGTGTCCAGGTGGGTGCGGGGTCGCCGCCGCGGACATCAGCGAGCGAACGGCGTTCAAAATCGAAATCGGCGGGCAGCGCGTCCGTTGGGGCGACGACGGCGGGGCGCGCGAGGGGCGCCGCGCTGCGCTGCGGCGGGGTGACCGACGGAATGCAGCCGGCGAGCGCAAATGCCCCCGGCAGCACCAGCCAAAATGGATGCAGCCTTCCCCCCATGTCGCTGCTTTTGCCAAAGGCTGCGCCGCTTGGCTATCATTTCCGTCCCGATTTGGTTCAAAAATGGCATTTAGCGGCCGGGGCGCTCCGTTCCGATGCGGCCGCAGGCTGACGGATCAAGCTGTGCAGGGGCCTGCCTCACGACGATGCAAGGTGGCAGAAACAGATGATGGGTCCCTGCCTTCGCGGGGACACACAGCTATCATGATGTCTGAATATCGCTTCAGTCGGCGGCATAGGCGCCGCGCAGGGCAGCGAGCGAGGCATCGTGGGTGAGGTCGAGCTGGAGCGGGGTCACCGAGATAAAGCCATCGTCGATGGCTTCCAGATCGCTGTCATGCGCCAGCGAATGTTCGATGCCGTGCAGGCCGAACCAATAATAGGGATAGCCGCGCGGATCGACGCCTTCGACGATGGAGCCGCGGCTGTAATCGTGAAACCCCTGCCGTGCGACGCGAATGCCCTTTACCTCGGCGGCGGGCAGCGCGGGGAAGTTGATGTTGACGAGGGTGCGCGGCGCCATCTCCATCGCGAGCAGCGGGGCGAGCGCCTTGGCGCCCCAGGCCTCGGCGGCTTCGAAGGGGACGGTGTCGCCCATGCCCTCGCGCGCATAAACCTGACTCAGCGCAATGGCGGGAATGCCCGCGAGCGCGCCCTCGATCGCCGCCGAGACAGTGCCCGAATAGGTGATATCGTCGCCCAGATTGGCGCCGCGGTTGACGCCAGAGAGGATGAGGTCGGGCTTGTCGGGCATCAGCTTGCCGATCGCCATCATCACCGAATCGGTCGGCGTCCCGCTACACGACCAGCGGCGCGGCCCATGTTCGCGCACCCGCACCGGGCGCGACAGGGTGAGCGAATGGCCCGCGCCCGACTGCTCCTCCGCCGGGGCGCAGACCCAGATATCGTCCGACAATTGGCGCGCAATGCGTTCGAGCACCGCAAAGCCGGGGGCGTGATAGCCATCGTCATTGGTGAGGAGGATACGCATTTTTCTGTCTTTCCCGCTTCGTCACCCCGGACTTGATCCGGGGTCCATTACACCAGCGCCAGATGGACCCCGGATCAAGTCCGGGGTGGCGATATTCAATTGATCGGTTCAAGCCGCGTGATGCCACCCATATAGGGGTGGAGGACGGCGGGGATATCGACGCTGCCATCGGCCTGCTGGTAATTTTCGAGGATGGCGACGAGGGTGCGGCCCACGGCGAGGCCCGATCCGTTGAGCGTGTGGACGAATTCATTGCCCTTCACCCCTTCGCGGCGAAAGCGGGTGTTCATGCGCCGCGCCTGAAAATCGCCGCAGTTGGAGCAGCTCGAAATCTCGCGATAGCTGTTCTGCCCCGGCAGCCAGACCTCGAGATCATAGGTTTTGCGCGCGGCAAAGCCCATGTCACCCGCGCACAGCAGCATCTTGCGATAGGGAAGCTCCAATGCTTCCAAAATCTCTTCGGCGGCGCGCGTCTTGCGTTCCAGTTCGGCGTCGCTGTCCTCGGGGCGGGTGATCGACACCAGCTCGACCTTTGAAAACTGATGCTGGCGGATATAGCCGCGCGTGTCGCGCCCCGCCGACCCGGCTTCTGAGCGGAAACAGGGAGTAAGTGCGGTCATACGGATCGGCAGGTCGGCCTCGGCCAATATCTCCTCGCGCACCGCATTGGTGAGGCTCATTTCCGAGGTGGAGATGAGCCAGCGCCCGTCGGTCGTCTGGAACAGATCCTCGCGAAATTTGGGAAGCTGCGCGGTGCCGAAGGCGGCCTCGTCGCGGACCATCAGCGGGGTGACGCATTCGCTATAGCCCGCGCCTTCGGTCTGGCGGTCGAGCATATATTGGCCGAGCGCGCGTTCGAGCCGCGCCATCGGGCCTTTGAGGAAGGCGAAGCGCGCGCCCGACATTTTGGCGGCGGTTTCGAAATCGAGGCCCAATGCGGGCGCGAAATCGGCATGTTCCTGCGGGGTGAAGTCGAACGTCCGGGGCGTGCCCCAGCGCGAAATTTCGACATTGCCTTCCTCATCCTCGCCATCGGGCACATCGTCGGCGGGAAGATTGGGGAGGGCGGCGAGAAGGGCCTGCAGCGCGGCAAGTTGCTCGCGCTCGGCAGCTTCCTGTTCGGGAAGATCGGCCTTCAGCGCGGCGACTTCGCTTTTCAGCGCTTCGGCGCCGTCCTTGTCGCCCCTGGCCATGGCCTGGCCGATGGCTTTTGACGCCTCGTTGCGGCGGGCGAGCGCAGTCTGGATCCCGGTCTGCAGCGCGCGCAGCGATGTGTCGGCGGCGAGGATGGCGTCGGACTGCGGCGCGACGCCCCGGCGGGCGAGGGCGGCATCGAAGGCGGCGGGATTGTCGCGGATCTGGCGGATATCATGCATGGTCGCCGCTATGGCGCTGGCGCGCGCGCGGTGCAACCCTGCGCTGTGCAAGCGCGCGGCGATAATGGCATGAGAAAGAGAGAGCATGAAAAAAGGGCCGCCCCAACGGGACGACCCTTTTCAGCTGGCCGGTGCGACCCGACCGCCAGTGGAAATCTATGCTGCCTCGCTTTGCGTCGCCGCGCCGCGTAGCGCGCTGCGCCGGCGGGCCACCAAGGCGGCTGCGGCTGCGCCGAAGAGGATTAGCATCGGCGGCGCCGGGACGGGCGTGGGATCGCCCGACGAAGTGCTCGACGAGGATGACGAAGAGGAGCTGCTGCTCGACGAAGAAGAGGAGCTGCTGCTGCTGCTGCTCGAGCTGCCGAAGCTGCTCGATCCGCTCGTCGCGCCGGACGAGGTGCTGCTGCTCGACGACGAGGAAGACGAGCTGCTCGAGGAGCTGCTGCTGCTTCCACCGCTTGTGGTCGATCCGTCCGAGCTGCTGCCGTCCGATGAACTGCCGCCCGAAGAGGAGGAGCTCGACGATGAGGAACTGCTCGAGGAGGAGGAACTGCTGCTCGATGACGAGGAAGAGGAAGTGCTGACGCCGCCGGTCGATGTGGAGACGCTGCCCGTGGACGTGCTTACGCTGCCCGTCGAAGTCGAAACACTGCCGCTGGAGGTGGAAACACCCCCGGTCGAGGTCGAGACACTGCCGGTGGACGTGGACACGCCGCCGGTGGACGTCGAGGTGCTGACGCCGCCGGTCGAGGTCGAAACACCGCCCGAGGTGCTGCTGCTCGTCGTGCTGAGGCCGCCGGTCGTGGTCGAGGTCACGACGATGCTGCCGCTGCTGCCGCCCGAGCTGCCGCCGAAAAAGCCCCCGAAGAAGCCGCCGCCAAAGCCGCTTCCAAAACCGCCGCCAACCACAGTCACGCCGCTGCCGCCGCTGCTGCCGCCTTCGAAACCGCCGCGCTGGGGGAAAGGCGCATAGGGAATGGGGGGCAGGGGAATCGTCTGGGTGACGACTTGGGTCTGGGGTGCGGCCTGGCGAATCACCCGTTTGGTGGTGACGACACGGCGCACGCGCTTCACCGGCTTGCGCGCTGCATAGCGTTTGCGAACGACCTTCTTCTTTTTGCAGCAGCTTTCGGCCTTGCGCACCTGAGACTGGGCGGCGGGAACGTCAGCGACCTTCATCGCTCCCGTTCCGATGATCGCACCGCCGCAGGTGCAGGCGCAAAGCTTGGCGAGGGCCATTCGGACAGACATATATAGCTCTTTCTTTCCCCTGGCAGGTCCAGCATCGGAATGCGGACCCGTTTCGACCTTCTCTCGCTCCAAAAGGCCAAAGCTTTATGAACGCGGCAATTGCGTTAACCGCTTTTACCTGTCCGAGAGCGGGAAAAGAACGGCAGAATCAACCTTAGGCATCCCGCTTGTCCCAAAATGATACGAAAACTGCAAGGTTTCTGTGAAAAAGTGCGGGCCGACGGTTAATCATCTCGGCGCATTTTATCCGCTTTCTGAGCGATGTGGCGCGTTTCGTGCCGCTGTTCTTATACGGACAGGAGCGAAAGGAAGATGATCTGGCGTCCGCCTTCCTTTTTCCTTCCACCCTGATGGCGGGTTGCGGCAATGCTTTTCGAGCGTGTCGATCATAGCAAAGGCGCCCTTGTCTCGGCGCTTGTATCGGACCTCGCGGCTGGTTATAGGCGCGGCGCAACCTTGGTCGCCACCTTGGGCGGCAAGGGGACAGGAAAGGACGCGAACGCCCGCCATGCCGACCCAGACCGCCGACATTGGAGCCGACGCCCTACAACAAGCCAAGGCCCGGCTCGACACCGACTATATTCCCAGCGAAAACGAAGAGTTCATGAATGAGCGGCAGCAGGAATATTTCCGCGGCCTGCTGATCGCTTGGAAAAAATCCATATTGAGCGAAGCCGAATCGACGCTCGCCCATCTGCAGGACGGGCCGCTGCGCGAACCCGACCTTGCCGACCGCGCATCGAGCGAGACCGATTGGGCGATCGAGCTTCGTACCCGCGATCGCCAGCGCAAGCTGATCGCCAAGATCGACGCCGCGATTCGCCGGATCGACGAGGGGGAATATGGATATTGCCAGGTGACCGGTGAGCCGATTTCGCTCGCCCGGCTTCAGGCGCGACCCATTGCGACCATGACGCTGGAGGCGCAGGAGCGCCACGAGCGCAATGAGCGGATTTCGCGCGAAGATTGAGCAAGATGAAAAAGGCGCCCGGAAGGGCGTTTTTTATGCGAGCAATGCGCTTTATCGCATGGGAAACGACGCGCGCGATATAGTCACCCGCCCGCCCATTTGCCCGCGGCTGCTAAACCAGGGGCAGCATGATGAGCCGCGCGAGGGGATTGTGATCGATGCCCCAAAGGCGCCCCTGTCCTTTTTCTGGACGGGGCAAGATGTTTTGCGGGATTTAAGGGCGGCGGGTTTACATTTCAGCAAGGCATCGGACCTACACATCGCGCGCACTTATAGAGCGAAATGTGGGGTTGGGCCGAAAATGGATTCGCACGGACCAGAGTGGCTGGACGAAAAAGTGGCGGCATTGTCGCGCAGCAGCGATCGCGACAGCCTGTTCATGAAAGCGTCGATGATGCTGCGCGAAGACGGCCGGACATTCGACGTGCGCGTTCGCAACCTGTCGAGCGGCGGGATGCTGGCCGAAACCGACGAAAAACTCAATCAGAGCACCGCGGTCGAGATCGAACTGCGCAATGTCGGTCCCGTTCCGGGGCGCATCGTGTGGGTCGGCGAAGGCAAATGCGGTATCGCCTTTGACCGGGCGGTTAATCCGCAGGCGGTGCGCCGCCAGGTCGTGCAGAAGTCGGATGATATTCCGCCTCATTTGCGGCGCACGGGGCGTGAGATCAGCCCGCTATATCGCCGCCGCTGACAAAAAGTCAGCGAGGGCGATGGGAAATGCCGGTCAGACCGTCGACAACATTTCCTCTTTCAGTTTCAGCTTTTGCTTTTTGAGCTGCGCCAGTCGGCTTGTGTCCGGAGCAGGTCGGCGCTCTTCATTCGCAATTTTCGCGTCAAGGTCCGCGTGGCGGGACTTCAGGGCGGAAAGGTGCGACATGCTCATGGGCCATTCTCCTTTTTCGACTCGATTGGCAGGACCGAGTAAATCACGAATCTCGGCCCAAGTCCTGCCCATTCGACCAGCCGGTTCCCGTTGCGGACGGCCCGTGATCGTGGCAGGAGAAAATGGTGAACGCCGAAGACATCACCTCGCGCCTTGAAAGGCTCCGCCTGGAACATCGCGACCTGGATGTCGCGATCAGCGCGTTGGCGGAAGCTGCTATGGTCGACCAGTTGCAATTGGCGCGGCTCAAAAAGCGCAAGCTGCGACTGCGCGATGAAATCGCCTGGTGCGAAGATCAATTGCTGCCCGATATCATCGCCTGACAAGCCAGACCGGCATTGGGGCCAAATACCCGCTGCGCCACCGGATTATTCAAGGTTGATATGACGGCCTGCGGAAAAGCCACTCAGCTATGACATTAAAGCCGGATGAAATTCATGGTTAGCGCCGTTGCGGAGGCAGGATGCTCCGTGGCAACAAGGGGGCATGGCCAGCGATAGCACCGACGAGACGCCGCCCTGCACCCCGGTCCAGCGCGCGCAGGTCGAAAATCTCTATGTCGAGGCGATGTTGCTTGCCGATGAGGCGCAGGCCGTGTTTGCTGTGCAGCGCGATCGCAGCACGCCACAGGACGACCCGTTGCTGCTTGTCGGGCTGGCGTGCGAAGCGCTGAAAACGACGACGCGGCTGATGCATGTCATCGCCTGGCTGCTTCACCGCCGCGCAATGATCGCGGGCGAGCCGGGCGCGACGCTGAACGACAGCGCCGCGCATATCGGCGAGCCAGTCGCGGCCGATTGGGATATTTGCCAATATCTGGACGTCGAGCTTCGCCGGATTGTCGCAGCAAGCGAGCGGCTGTTCGAACGGGTCGCGATGCTGGAAACCGGCTGGAACGCGCCCGCCGTCGCCCCGGTGCAGGGACTGATCGCTCGCCTGCGCGCGCGGCTGTAAGCGGCGAAGCTTTTTACGGCGCCAGCCACTCGACCCAGGCGCCATGGGCGTGGGCATAGGCGAGGTGACGCGGCATGGGGTCGGCGGGCCAGTGGCGCACGGTCAGCTCATGGCGGTGCGACGAGCGATTGGCTTCGAGTGCAATCCAGGCGAGCGGTCGCTCGGCGGTCGCGCGGGTGCCTGCGGCCTGCATGGCGGCGGTAACGCGCGCCTGCTGATCGGCGGGGACATATTGCCAGACGATCGAATGCATGAGCAGGCGGGTGGTGCCCGCTTCCTGCGGCTTTGCAAGTTCGCCCTCGATGAAATCGGCGGCATTGGCGCGCACGATCTCGGGCGGGGCGGCGGTCGCGGCGGCGATGGCGGCCTCCATGCGCGCAAAGCGGATATGATGTTCGGGCCAGATATAGGCCTTGAGCCGCAGCGCCTGTTCGGGATCGGTAAGATCGACGGGTGCGACGTCGCAGCCCTTTAGTCCGGCAAAGGCGATTGGGTGCTGCGGCGGGTGGTGGCCCTGCCATTCGGGGGCGAAGGCCATGGCGCCGGGGTTAGGGCCGACCTGAACCCCTGCCAGATCATAATGATAGCGGTCGATCATCAGATTGATTCCCGCGCTCGACCCGATTTCGAGGCATTGGAAACTGGCGGGCAATCCTTCTTCGGCGAGCCAGAGCATCGCCGCGATGAAGCTGGCCGATCGCCCCGCCTCATTGGTTTGTGGCGGGCCGTCGAGCCAGGGGAGCAGCAGGGGCTCGTGATGGCGGACGATGCCCGCAATGATGGCGGCGTCATTCACCCCGTCAGCGTCGGCATAAATGGGCGCAAGGTCGGGCGCTATGCCGCCGAGATAGAGGGCGTGAAGCCCGCCCGCGGCGCGCAGCGGCAATGCATCGGCGAGCGGCGCGCCCGGCCAGTCGGCGATGCGGCGGGCAAAATCGCTGCCGGGCGCATCGAGCAAGGTGGCGAGGGCAGCGACGACGCGGGCGGTGACGGGGGCGCCATTGGCGCGGCAATAGGCGGCCTGGTTGGCAAAGGCGGTGCGGACGGCATCGGGGCCTGTGGCGCCTATATCGACCATTTTTCCGCTGCCGGAATGACGCTGGCTCATTGCCCTTTCTCCCGCTGGCGCTTATGTGCGCGCCTTGCTTATGCCCGAACCGATCATCTTTGCCATCCCCAAGGGACGCATCCTCGACGACGCGCTGCCGCTGCTGGCACGCGCAGGGATCGAGCCGGCGGCGGATTTCTTTGACAAGAAAAGCCGCGCGCTGGTGTTCGGGACGAACCAGCCGCATATCTCGCTGATCCGCGTGCGCGCCTTTGATGTCGCCACCTTTGTCGCCCATGGCGCGGCGCAGCTTGGCATTGTCGGGTCGGACGTCGTCGACGAATTCAACTATAGCGAGCTTTATGCGCCGGTGGATTTGGGCATCGGTCATTGCCGCCTGTCGCTGGCCGGACCCGAAGGCAGCCGCCCGCCGGGCGTGGGCGAGAGCCATATTCGCGTGGCGACCAAATATCCCGCCACCACGCGCCGCTGGTTCGAAGGCCAGGGGATTCAGGCCGAGTGCATCAAGCTGAATGGCGCGATGGAGATTGCGCCGAAGCTGGGACTGGCGTCGCATATCGTCGATCTGGTTTCGACGGGGCGTACGCTCGTTGAAAATGCGCTGAGCGAGCAGAAGGTGATTAGCGAGGTTTCGGCGCGGCTGATCGTCAATCGCGCGGCCTTCAAGCTGCGCTCTGCCGAGGTGCCGGCGCTGGTCGAGCGTTTCCGCGAAATAGTGGGGCCGATGGGGGGCGCGGGCGATGCGGCGGCTTGACGCCTCCGATCCCGCTTTTGCGGCCGATTTCGATGCGCTGGTCAATGACCGGCGCGAGAGCGCGTCCGATGTGTCCGCCGATGTCGCGGCGATCATCGCGCGGGTGAAGGTCGAGGGCGATGCAGCGCTGGCCGATTATACGGCGAAGTTCGACCGCTTTGACCTGGATACGCGCGGCTGGCGGATTTCGCGTGAGGAATGCGCGGCGGCCTATGAGGCGCTGGCGCCGGAACTGCGCTATGCGCTGACCCTCGCGGCGGAACGCATCCGCGCCTATCATGCTGCGCAATTGCCCGAGGATCGCGACTATCGTGATGCGGCGGGGGCGCGGCTGGGCGCGCGCTGGCGCGGGGTCGATGCCGCGGGCGTCTATGTCCCCGGCGGCCGCGCCGCCTATCCCTCCTCGGTGCTGATGAACATCATCCCCGCCAAGGTGGCCGGGGTCGAACGCATCGTCATGGTAACGCCGACGCCGGGCGGTGAAACCAATGCAGTCGTGATGGCCGCCGCCCATATGGGCGGGGTCGATGAAATTTGGCGTGTTGGCGGCGCCCATGCCATTGCCGCGCTGGCCTATGGGACCGATCGCATTGCGCCGGTCGATGTCGTCACCGGGCCGGGCAATGCCTGGGTCGCCGAAGCGAAGCGCCAGCTTTATGGCGTCGTCGGTATCGACATGGTGGCCGGGCCGAGCGAGATTGTTGTGGTCGCCGACAGCGCCAATGATCCGCATGTCATCGCCGCCGATCTGATGAGCCAGTCCGAACATGATCCGACGAGCCAGTCGATCCTGTTCACCGATGATGCGGGCTTTGCCGATGCGATGGCAGCGGCGGTCGAGGCGGTCATCCCCACGCTCTCCACCGCGGAAACGATGCGGGCGAGCTGGGGCGACAATGGCGCGATCATCACCGTGCCGCGCCTTGCCGATGCCATTCCCCTGTGCGACCGGCTCGCGCCCGAACATCTGGAGCTGGCGGTCGATATGGACGAGGCCGAGACGCTGTTCGCCAAGGTGCGCCACGCCGGATCGGTCTTTCTGGGCCGCCAGACGCCCGAAGCCATCGGCGACTATGTCGCTGGCCCTAACCATGTCCTTCCCACCGGACGCCGCGCGCGCTTTTCGAGCGGGCTGTCGGTTACCGATTTTATGAAGCGCACCAGCTTCCTTGCGCTCGACGCGGCAAGCCTTGCGGTCATCGGGCCGGCGGCGGTCACGCTGGCCGAGGCCGAGGGGTTGCCCGCCCATGCGCTGAGCGTCCAGAACAGATTGCAGAGCTTATGAACAAACGCGCCCAATCCCGCTCCGCCGCCCGGCTTGCCGCCGTGCAGGCGCTCTATCAGCATGAAATGGAAGGGACGCCGGTGGCGCCCCTGATCCATGAGTTTCACCAGCATCGCATCGGCGCCATCATCGAGGATGCTGAATATGCCGAGGCCGATGTCCCCTTTTTTGACGATATCGTCCGGGGCGTGCTGGCGCGGCAGGAAGAGGTGGATGCGGCGATCACTGCGCGGCTTGCCTCGGGCTGGACGATGGAGCGGCTCGACCGCACGATGAAGGCGATTTTGCGCGCGGGCGCCTATGAGCTGATGGCGCGGGGCGATGTGCCGATGGGCGCGGTGGTCAGTGAATATGTCGATGTTGCCAAGGCCTTTTTTGAGGGGCGCGAACCGGGCTTTGCCAATGGGCTGCTCGATGCCATTGGCAAGGATGTGCGCGGAACCGACGCTTAAGCTATCCATTGCCTCCCAATAAGCTGGTCCTTTGTATGGAACCGGCCGGCGGCCTTCGCGGGCGTGACGTGTCTCGACTTCGCTCGACACGAACGGACAAAGGGCTTTCTGGCGGGCGAGGAGAGGCGCAATGAACGAAGCTGATTTCATCGACCGGATGCGCGATCTGGCGACCGACCGCGCGGCGCGGGGGCTCGCTGATGATACGGCGGTGTGGGAAGGGCTGGTGCTCACCCATGACATGATCATTGAGGGCGTGCATTTCCTGCCTGATGATCCACCCGCCGATGTGGCGTGGAAACTGGTTGCGGTGAATTTGTCGGACCTCGCCGCCAAGGGGGCGACGCCGGTGGGCGTGCTGCTGGGTCATTCGCTGGGCGATGACCAGTGGGATACCGCCTTCGCCGAAGGGCTGGGCCATGCGCTGCGGCGTTTTGGCGTGACGCTGTTGGGCGGGGACACGGTACGCGGACCGGCGGGCGCGCCGCGCGGTTTCGGCCTGACTGCCATTGGCCGCGCCCCGCCGAGCGGCGCCCCGGCGCGCAGCGGCGCGCGGGTTGGGGATGATATCTGGGTGAGCGGGAGCATCGGCAATGCCGGGCTGGGCCTGTCGATGCTGCTGGGCGAGGTCGAAGCGAATGAGACCTGCATCGCCGCCTATCGCCGTCCGCAGCCGCAAGTGATGCTGGGGCAGGCACTGGCGCCGCATGTCCATGCGATGATGGATATTTCGGACGGCCTGCTGATCGATGCCGGGCGGATGGCAGCGGCGAGCGATTGCACGATGGCGCTGGATATCGGCGCCATGCCGCTGTCGGCGGCGCTGCTCGCGGTGCGGCCGGACATATTGGATACGCGCATGGCGGCGGCGACAGCGGGCGACGATTATCAGCTGCTGTTCACCGCCGATCCGGGGGAGGGTGATGCGATCCGCGCGGCGGCGAGCGCGGTGGACGTCATCGTCACGCCGCTGGGCCGGGCGGAGGCCATGGACGCCGACGGCGCGGCGCTGCGCCTTTCTTATGAAGGGCGGCCGGTTGCGGTGCCCGAGCGTCCCGGTTTCGAACATTGAGTCCAAAGCGGCGGAATTGCGCCGAATAAGCGGGCTTGCCCTGTCAGGTCTTTCTCCGCATAACTTGAGCGTTAAAAATATTCGGGGCGGTCGCATCTGGGGAGAGAGCGAACCGGCAACAATAGTCGGACGTGCTCGACTGCTACACTGTGATCACCTCTTTCATTGGGGAAGGAACAGTCACGCATGAACGATCCGGTTTTGATCGCGATAGCGTGCGGCCTTTTGGCCGTGCTCTATGGCTTCATTACCTCGCGTCAGGTGCTCAGCGCATCGGCGGGTAATGAGAAGATGCAGCAAATCGCCGGCGCCATTCAGGAAGGCGCCAAGGCCTATCTGGGCCGCCAATATCGCACCATCGCCATTGTCGGCGTTGTCGTCGCCATTTTGGTCGGCCTGTTTCTGGGGCCGATTTCGGCGACCGGATTTGTCATCGGGGCCGTTTTGTCCGGGGTGGCGGGTTTCGTCGGCATGAACATCTCGGTCAAGGCGAACGTCCGCACCGCGGCGGCTGCCCAGACCGGGCTTCAAGCGGGCCTCACGATGGCTTTCCGCGCAGGGGCGATCACCGGGATGCTGGTGGCGGGGCTGGCGCTTCTCGCGATCTCGGTCTTCTTCTGGTATCTGACCGGCCCCGGCGGCTTTACTGTCGGCGGCGACGACCGGACCGTGGTCGACGCGCTCGTCGCGCTCGCTTTCGGCGCCTCGCTTATCTCGATCTTCGCGCGTCTTGGCGGCGGCATCTTTACCAAAGCCGCCGACGTCGGCGCCGACCTCGTCGGCAAGGTCGAGGCGGGCATTCCGGAGGATGACCCGCGCAACCCCGCGGTGATTGCCGATAACGTCGGCGACAATGTCGGCGACTGCGCGGGCATGGCGGCCGACTTGTTCGAAACCTATGTCGTCACCGTCGGCGCGACGATGGTGCTCATCGCGCTGTTGCTGAAGGGTTCGGGCGACATGCTGATGCCGCTGATGACCCTGCCGCTGCTGATGGGCGGCGTGTGCATCATCACTTCGATCATCGGCACCTATTTCGTGCGTCTCGGCAGCGGGACCAATGTCATGGGTGCGATGTACAAAGGGTTCCTTGTCACCGCCGTCCTGTCGATCCCGGCGATCTGGTTTTCGACCCAATATGCGCTCGGCAGCATGGATGCGATCATCCCGGGCACCGAATTCAACGGCCGCAGCCTTTTCTATTGTTCGCTGCTCGGCCTTGTTATCACCGGGCTGATCATCTGGATCACCGAATATTATACCGGCACCAATTACCGTCCAGTGCGCTCGATCGCCAAGGCATCTGAAACGGGCCACGGCACCAATGTCATCCAGGGCCTGGCGATCAGCCTGGAATCGACCGCATTGCCGACGCTTGTCATCTGCGCGGGCATCATCATCGCCTATCTGCTGGCGGGCATCATCGGCATTGCTTTTGCAGCGACCGCGATGCTGGCGCTCGCGGGGATGGTCGTTGCGCTCGATGCCTATGGCCCGGTGACCGACAATGCCGGCGGCATTGCCGAAATGGCGGGGCTCGACGACAGCGTGCGTGAAAAGACCGACCTTCTCGATGCGGTGGGCAACACGACGAAGGCGGTTACCAAAGGCTATGCCATTGGTTCGGCGGGTCTTGCGGCGTTGGTGCTGTTCGGCACCTATACCGCCGACATCACCGAATATTCGGCGGCGCTGGGTCTCGAGGCGCCGCTGACCTTCTCGCTGTCCTCGCCCTATGTCATCGTCGGGCTGCTGCTCGGTGCGCTCTTGCCCTACCTCTTCGGGGCAATGGGCATGACTGCGGTGGGGCGTGCGGCGGGTGAAGTGGTGAAGGACGTGCGCGACCAGTTCGCGAACGATCCCGGCATCATGGCCTTTACGTCAAAGCCCGACTATGCCCGCACCGTCGATCTGGTGACCAAGGCGGCGATCAAGGAAATGATCGTACCCAGCCTGCTTCCCGTGCTGGCGCCGATTGTCGTTTATTTCGTCATCCTGTGGGTCGCGGGTCCGGCCGCAGCGCTGGAAGCGCTGGGCGCGCTGCTCCTCGGCGTGATCGTCGGCGGGCTGTTTGTCGCCATCTCGATGACCTCGGGCGGCGGCGCGTGGGACAATGCCAAGAAATATATCGAGGACGGCAACCACGGCGGCAAGGGCAGCGAAGCCCATAAGGCAGCGGTGACCGGCGATACCGTCGGCGATCCGTACAAGGATACCGCCGGACCGGCGGTGAACCCGATGATCAAGATCACCAATATTGTGGCGATCCTGCTGCTCGCCGCCCTGGCGCACGGCGCGGCCTAGGCTGCGCTGCCCCTTTCGGGTGACAGGAACCCCGCCGGAGCGATCCGGCGGGGTTTTTTGCGGGCTTTCGGGCGGAGGGGCGGCCGTTGGCGCCCCTGCCATCCGGTCCAAAGTTCAGTAAAGTTCAGCCTTGTGCAACGCCCTGCGAGGGGCCTTTTGGCGTTGAGCGCGCGCGCCGGGGCGGGCCTGCGCGGGGGGACGCGGGCGAAGGGGATTGTCTACACGGTGAAAGAGCCGGGCTTGAAGGCTTGGCAGGCGCGCGCGGTGTAGGACAGCGGTTTTTTGGGGGGAGGCGGCGGCTCCACTTTTGTAGTCTCGGCCAGCGACGCGCGCAGGCGGCTTGATCCGAGGCAAGGCCGCGGCGTGGTTGTGGATCCCGGATCAAGTCCGGGATGACGATGTGGGGTGGGGGCTGTTCCCTTCTTCGTCACCCCGGACTTGATCCGGGGTCCATATTGAATCGCCGCCGTGGATCCCGGATCAAGTCCGGGATGACGATGTGGGGTGGGGGGCTGTTCCTTTCTTCGTCACCCCGGACTTGATCCGGGGTCCATATTGAACCGCCGTCGTGGACCCGGGATCAAGCCTGTCCTGAGCGTGTCGAGGGGTGCGGGATGACGGTAGGAGAGAGGGCCCCGCTCAGCTTTCGGTGGCCGCCATTTGCCTGGCATAGCCTGCTTGCACCATGGCGTTCATCCGGTCGAACAGCGCGTCGGGGTCGCTGCGGCGGAGCGCCGGGATTTCGGCTTCCATGCCTTCGGCGACGACGATCTCGCGCTTGCCCTCATCGAGGGCGGTCAGGATCTGGCGCGCCGCTTCTTCGGGGGGCAGGCCATTGTCGATGGCCTTGTCGCTCTGCCCGCGCACATTGCCATCGGCGCTCAGCGCATTGCGGCTGACATTGGTGCGGACCGAGCCGGGGGCGACGACGAGCACCTTCAGCCCCATATGCTCATTTTCGGCGCGCACGCTGTCATGATAGCCGATGAGGCCATGTTTGGCGGCGCAATAGGCGCTGCGCAGCGGAATGCCTGCCATCCCCGCAACGCTGGAAATGGCGATGATATGCCCGCCGCCCGCGCCCAGCATTTGCGGCAAAAGCTGCTGCGTCAGTGCGATCGGGGCCAAGAGGTCGACGGCGATGATCTTCTCATAAACCGAGAAATCGGTTTCGACCGCGAGGCTCCGCTGCGAAATACCGGCGTTGTTGATCAGCCCGTCGACCTGTCCGCGCCAAGCCCACGCCTGCTGCGCGATGGCGGGAAGCGCGGCATAGTCGGTCGCCTCGAACGGCAGGATCAGCGTGTCGGGGGCGCCATCGTCGCGGCATTGATGCGCCACGCTTTCCAGCGCGGCGACGTCACGCCCCGACAGGATCAAAAAAGCGCCCCGTGCGGCGAGCGCGCGGGCCAATGCCGCGCCGATTCCCGATGATGCGCCTGTAATCCACCAACATTTATTCGTCATATCGCTCACCCAACCGCTGATTTGGTTGCAGGGTGAAACCCATGGCGCGGCCCGTCAAGCCATTGCGCTTTGGGAATCTGTGCGGGGGTGGCAATTTTGTTGCGAATCTGTTATAATTCGTAACAACGCGCCGACATAATGCCTCTTCCCATCGCAGGGGGAGGGCGTTTGCAGCGCTTCCGATGGAGCCAAATCCCTTGTCACTCTGATTGGCTGGCGCCGCTCGAATGTAATCCCCTTTTCGAAAAGGGGGCGTGCAGACTTGTTGTCGCAATAGCCGCTCGAGGTCAAGGCATCAGAAAGGAATGTGAATGTCCGCCAACACGCTCTTGTTCGAGGTCGGGGATTATGTCGTTTATCCAAAGCATGGCGTGGGGCGCGTCATCGAGCTGCAAAAGTCGGAAATTGCCGGCATGCAGCTGGAACTTTACGTCCTCCGCTTTGAAAAGGAAAAAATGACCCTTCGCGTCCCGACGAACAAGGCGGAAGGCGTGGGCATGCGCAAATTGTCTTCGGACAAGACGCTGAAGGAAGCGTTGCAGGTGCTGACCACCAAGCCGAAGGTAAAGCGCACCATGTGGTCGCGCCGCGCGCAGGAATATGAAGCGAAGATCAATTCGGGCGACCTGGTGTCGATTGCCGAAGTGACCCGCGACCTGTTCCGCGCCGACGACCAGCCCGAGCAAAGCTATTCGGAGCGTCAGATTTTCGAAGCGGCATCGAGCCGCCTTGCGCGCGAACTCGCCGCGATGGAAGAAAGCGACGAAAAGACCGCGCAGGCGAAGATCCTCGAAATTTTGAACGAACATGCGCCGAAATATTATGCCGAAAAGGCATAAGCGCGGCGTATCGTGAAACCCGAAAGGGCGGTCCTGCGGGGCCGCCCTTTTTTTGCCCCATCATCGTCATGCCGGACTTAATCCGGCATCCATTGCGGCGACGCCGGCCTGGACCCCGGATCAAGTCCGGGGTGACGAGGAGTTTCTGTCAGGGATAGCGCGCCTCGACGAAATAGAGGCCGTCGGGCGGGGCGTTGAGGCCGAGGGCGTTGCGGTCGGCGGCGTCGAGCGCGGCTTTCAGGTCGCGCGCCGACCATTTTCCCTGACCGACGAGGGTCAGGCAGCCGACCATCGAGCGCACCTGATGGTGAAGGAAGCTGCGCGCTGCGGCTTCGATAATGATTTCCTCCCCGTGACGGCTGACCGAGAGGCGGTCGAGCGTCTTGACGGGGCTTTCGGCCTGGCAATGGACCGAGCGGAAGGTGGTGAAATCATGCTGCCCGACGAGCGCCTGCGCCGCGCCGTGCATCGCTTCGGAATCGAGCGGCTTGGCGAATTGCCACGACAGCCCCTTGTCCCACGTCAGCGGCGCGCGGCGGTTGACGATGCGATATTCATAGGCGCGCCCGATGCACGAAAAACGTGCGTGCCAGTCGTCCGCCACCTCTTCGCACGCGAGGATCGCGACGGGGGCGGGGCGAAGCTGCGCGTTGAGCGCCTCCATCAGGCGGAAGGGGGTGAGCGGCTTTTCGATATCGACATGGGCGCGCATCGCAATGGCATGGACGCCCGCATCGGTGCGTCCCGCGCCATGCACCGGCACCTCTTCGCCGGTGATGCGGGTGACGGCCTCCTCCAGCGCCTGTTGCACGCTGGGGCCGTGCGACTGGCGCTGCCAGCCCATGAAGGGGCGGCCGTCGAATTCGATGGTGAGGGCGAAGCGGGTCATGGGCGCTGCGCCTTTCCGCTGTCGTCACCCCGGACTTGATCCGGGGCCCATTTTGCCAAGGTTGCGCGACTGGACCCTAGATCCCGGATCAAGTCCGGGATGACGAGTCCGGGGTGACGAGGGAGAAGGAACATGGTCATCCGAGCCGCACCCCCTTTGCAATGGGGCGCCCGCGTAGCAGGTCGGCGGCGTCCATCGCGGGCTTGCCCGCGCGCTGGATGCGGGTCACGCGGATCGCGCCGGGGTTGCAGGCGATGGTGAGGCTGTCGTCGAGCGTGATCCCCGGCGGCGCTCCGGCTGTGGTGTCGGCGGGGTGCACGACCTCTGCGCCCAGGATTTTATAACGCTCGCCGTCAAATTCGAAAAAGGCGCCGGGCATGGGGTTGAAGGCGCGGATCTGACGTTCGACCTGCACCGCGCTCGGCAAGAAATCGAGGCGGGCCTCACTCTTGTCGATCTTGGCGGCATAGGTGACCCCCGCGTCCGGCTGGGCCTCTGGCGGGCAGGCGGCAAGGTCGGCGAGCACGCGGACCATCATCGCCGCACCCATGGCAGCAAGCTCGTCGGTGAGCTCGCCCGCCGTCTTGCCGTCGATGGGGGTGCGCTCGATCAGCCGCATCGCGCCCGTGTCGAGGCCCGCGTCCATCTGCATGATGGTGACGCCGGTTTCGCTGTCGCCCGCAAGGATCGCGCGCTGCACCGGGGCGGCGCCGCGCCAGCGCGGCAGGATCGAGCCATGGACGTTGAGGCAACCCTCGCGCGGGGCGTCGAGGATCACCTGCGGCAGGATCAGGCCATAGGCGGCGACCACCGCGACATCGAGGTCGAGGGCGGTGAAGGCATGCTGTTCTTCGGCGCCTTTCAGGCTTTTGGGGGCGTGGACGGGCAGGCCATGCTCTTCGGCCCAGAGGTGGACGGCGCTTTTCTGCACCTTTTTCCCGCGCCGCGCGGGGCGGGGCGGCTGGGTATAGACGGCCGCAATCTCATGCCCCGCCGCATGAAGCGCGGCGAGGGTCGGCACGGCAAAGGGCGGTGTTCCCATGAAGGCGATACGCATGGGCAGGGGCTTTGGCGGAGGATCGGGGGGAGTGCAAGGTGGATGCGTCCCCGTGGGGGGCGTGGCGGGGGGCTGGACCCCGGATCCCGGATCCCAGATCAAGTCCGGGATGACG